>JAZURS010000166.1:0-20150 GCA_045606325.1 Agathobacter sp. | reverse complement strand
TACTTTTACAGCAGCTTCAGCAGCTGATGAGAAAATTCCGCCGCCACATGCAAATACTACTTCTGTTCCATTCTGATACCATGTATCCATAGCTGCTGTGATATCTCCATCACCATAGAACTGGTTACCATAAGCATATTTGATAGATACGTCTACGTTAAGTTCTTTTGCTGCTGCTTCAGCACCCTGAACGAAACCATATCCGAAACGCATAACTGCTGGTACAGCCATACCGCCTAAGAAACCTAAGTTCTTATAACCAAGTTTAACAGCTGCTACACCTGCCATATAACCAGAAAGTTCTTCCTGATAAATTGCACAGTATACATTGCTCATATCAACATAGTCTTCTAATTCCCAGTTATCTGGGTTGTAGTCATATTCTTCACCAGCGTTAGCAACTGCTGCTTCAAGTAAGTCACCCTTAGCAACGTCTAATGCGATGAATTTTACATCTGGGTAATCAGCTGCAACTTCAGCGATTGTTCCACCAAATGCATAACCAGGCATAACGATTACGTTATATCCTTCGTCAATAGCTGATTCTACAGATGCAACACGGTCTGCTGTAGAATCATCTGCTGGTTTGAAGTATTTGAACTCGAGTTCATTTTCTTCGCAGAACGCTTTACAAGCTTCGTATGTTGTCTGGTTGAAAGACTGGTCTGTGATATCGCCGTAGTCAGTAATCATAGCTACTGCATATTCTTCTGCATCTGATCCAGCCCCTCCGTTTGTGTCGTTGTTTCCACCGCCACAGCCTACTAAACAGCCCATTACTAATGTAGCTGCAAGTAATAATGAAAGAAGTTTTTTCATTTTCCTTTCCTCCTTAAAATAAATGAATAATATTTATTTGATCAAAGGCACTTCAAAACCACACCTGCCTTTGAAGAAATCTTTAGTATCCGGATGCCGCTTCGTTCTTAACGATTTTTACGATACGGCTTGTCCCAAGTCTGGTAGCACCAAGCTCAATAAATTTTTCAGCATCATCCATAGAAGAGATGCCACCTGCTGCTTTAATTTTTACATTTGGCCCTACATGTTTTGCAAACAATTCTACATCTGCAAAAGTAGCGCCTGCTGTAGAAAATCCTGTTGATGTTTTGATGAAATCTGCACCAGCTTCGGTTACGATTTCGCACATCTTAATCTTTTCTTCGTCTGTCAAAAGACAGGTTTCGATAATAACCTTTAAAATATGTTCTCCACACGCTTCCTTAATAGCTTTGATTTCATTTAACACGTAATCATATTCGCCAGCTTTTAACATGCCTACGTTGATTACCATATCGATTTCGTCTGCACCATTTGCAATCGCGTCTTTTGTTTCAAACACTTTTACTTCAGTAGTATAGTTTCCATTTGGGAAACCGATAACGGTACAAACCTTACATTTATCGCCCATGTATTCTTTTGCCTGTTTTACATAGCAGGTAGGAATACAAACAGATGCTGTCTCATATTTGATTCCATCATCGCAGATTGCTTTGATTTCATCCCATGTTGCAGTCTGGAGCAACAATGTATGATCTACCATGGATAAAATTTCTTTTTGATTCATATCCTTCTCCTCTTATTCTGCTGCTTCTAATGCAATCTTCATCATTGCTGTAAATGCGTTCTGTCTTTCGTCTGAACTTGTTTCCTGATGTGTAACAAGTGAATCAGAGATTGTCAAAATACATGCTGCTTTTTTACCCAGTACTTTTGCATTGTGGAACAACGCAAAACTTTCCATTTCTACACAGTTTGCACCATGTTTTTCAGGATAACGAGTAAAACTTCCACGATTTGCATCCTGATAAAATACATCGCTGGAATGAATTCTTGTCACCTTACATGGAATACCTAATTTTTCTGCCGCAGCAATAATTCTCTCATTCGTTTCTTTTGATGGATACATCACGTCATCTTCGCATCCATTCTGTGTTCGTGCGTAATTTGATTCGCTGTATGCACTTTCTGCCAAAACTACATCATATAAATCTAAGTCCTCAGTATAAGAACCAGCGGAACCTACACGAATAATTGTTTCTACCCCATACATTGAAAACAATTCATACGAATAAATTCCTATACTTGGCATTCCCATACCACTTGCCATAACAGAAATTTCTTTTCCATTATAGGTACCTGTATACCCCAATACATTTCTTACAGAAGTAACTAATTTAGGATTTTCCAGGAAATTTTCTGCTATAAATTTCGCTCTAAGCGGATCTCCTGGCATAAGCACTGTCTTTGCAAATGCACCATTCTCTGCCCCATTATGTGGTGTTGCCATACCTTCTCCCTCCTCCGAATAATTTCTGTTCCCATTATACTATAAAAAAAGAGTTAGGGAAAGTAATTTTCCCTAACTCTTTTTGACTTTTATGCTATTTTCTGCCACAGCACTGTTTATATTTTTTACCACTTCCACATGGACATGGATCATTTGGATAAATTTTGTCATTTGCACGTTTCTTTGGTGCTGCTTTTGCTGTGTCGTCTTTATTGGTTCCTGTTACTTTCGCAACCTCTTCACGCTCTACCTTCTGTTCTACTTTTACGTGGAAAAGAAGTCTGACTGTATCTTCCTGAATAGCTGCTGTCATTTCGTCGAACATGTCGAAACCTGACATTTTATATTCTACCAATGGATCTCTCTGTCCATAAGCCTGAAGACCAATACCCTGACGAAGCTGATCCATATCATCGATGTGATCCATCCACTTACGGTCAATTACTCTAAGAAGAATTACACGTTCTAATTCACGGAACTGTTCTGCTTCTGGGAACTCTGTTTCCTTCGCTTCATAGAGACGAACTGCCTGCTCTTTTAAGTACTGTTTTAATTCTTTATCGTTATTGATATTTTCCAAATCATCTCTACGAATCTTCTTTAAAGGAATAATAGGAAGAAGGATATCATTTAATTCTCTGATATTCCAATCTTCTTTCTCAATTTCACCAGAAATGCAGATATCTACTGCACTTTCCACCTGATCCTGAATCATCTTGAAGATTACATCACGCATGTTTTCTCCATTTAATACACGGAGACGTTCTGCATAAATGATTTCTCTCTGGTCGTTATTTACCTGGTCATATTCGAGAAGGTTTTTACGAATACCAAAGTTATTGCTTTCTATCTTCTGCTGTGCTTTTTCAATCGCAGATGTAAGCATGTTATGCTGGATTTCTTCATTTTCTGGCACACCCAAAGTATTAAATACTTCCATAAGTCTGTCTGAACCGAACAAACGCATCAAATCATCTTCTAATGAAATATAGAACTTGGATTCACCTGGGTCTCCCTGACGACCAGAACGTCCACGGAGCTGATTATCAATACGTCTTGATTCATGACGCTCTGTACCAATGATTTTTAAACCACCAGCTGCTTTTGCTTCATCATCAAGCTTAATATCAGTACCACGACCAGCCATGTTTGTGGCGATAGTTACTGCACCTGCCACACCTGCCTGAGCTACGATTTCAGCTTCCATTTCATGGAATTTCGCATTAAGTACTGTATGTGGAATACCTTCACGTCTTAATAATTTACTTACTAATTCAGAAGTCTCAATCGTGATAGTACCAACCAACACAGGTTGTTTCTTCGCATGTGCTGCTTTTACTTCCTGTACAACTGCCCAGAATTTCTCTTTTTGTGTTTTGTAAACCGCATCTTCGTGGTCCACACGTGCAACTGGACGGTTCGTTGGAATTTCTATAACGTCCATTCCGTAGATATCACGGAATTCTTTTTCTTCGGTAAGAGCAGTACCTGTCATACCTGCTTTTTTATCAAATTTATTAAAGAAGTTCTGGAATGTAATAGTAGCAAGTGTTTTACTTTCGCGTTTTACCTTTACATGTTCCTTTGCTTCAATTGCCTGATGTAAACCATCTGAATAACGACGTCCTGGCATGATACGTCCAGTAAACTCGTCTACGATCATTACCTGGTCATCTTTTACTACATAGTCCTGATCTCTGTGCATAAGGTTATGTGCACGAAGAGCAAGGATAATGTTGTGCTGAATTTCCAAGTTTTCTGGATCCGCAAGGTTTTCAATATGGAAGAACTGTTCTACTCTTGACACACCCTGCTCTGTAAGGTTTACTACTTTGTCTTTTTCATTTACAACAAAGTCTCCGTCTTCCTGCTGTTCAATACCCATAATGGCATCCATCTTCGAATACTCTTCTACATCTGCACCACGGCGAAGCTGTCTTGCCAATACATCACAGGCTTCATATAACTTGGTAGATTTTCCACTCTGACCAGAAATGATAAGTGGAGTTCTAGCCTCGTCAATAAGAACAGAGTCAACTTCGTCGACAATCGCATAATGAAGGTCTCGAAGCACGAGCTGCTCTTTATAAATAACCATGTTATCTCTTAAATAGTCGAAACCTAATTCGTTATTTGTAACATAGGTAATATCACATTTATATGCTTCACGACGTTCATCGTTATCCATGCTGTTTAAAACAACACCTACTTTAAGTCCTAAGAACTCATGCACCTGTCCCATCCACTCCGCGTCACGCTTTGCGAGATAGTCATTTACGGTAACGATGTGTACACCTTTTCCCTCTAAGGCATTCAAATATGCTGGCAATGTAGAAACCCAGGTTTTACCTTCACCAGTTTTCATTTCCGCAATACGACCCTGATGAAGAACAATACCACCAATAATCTGTACGCGATAATGCTCCATACCAAGTACACGACGAGCTGCTTCTCTTACAGTTGCATATGCTTCTGGCAAAATATCGTCCATAGTTTCGCCATTTGCAAGACGGTTCTTAAACTCCTTTGTTTTACCCTTTAATTCGTCATCCGAAAGAGCCATCATAGAATCTCTTAAGGCTTCCACCTGATCCACGATTGGATAGATTCTTTTTAATTCTCTTTCACTGTGGGTTCCAAAAATTTTATCAAAAATACCCATTTCGTACTCCTTTTACGCAAATTCTCACGATATTGTAACACTTTCCAAAATTTTTCTCAATAAAAATAGGTAAACGATTTGTAAACTTTTTATGAAGATGCTATAATGTGAAAACTTACTATTATAAAAAGGAGAAAAACTATGTCATACGTATATAAAACAAAGGGCACCTGCTCTACAAAAATCGAACTCGAATTAGACGGCAATATCGTACACAACGTAAAATTCACTGGCGGTTGCCACGGAAACCTTCAGGCTATTCCAGCCCTTGTAGAAGGACTTACTGTAGAAGAAGTAGAAAAAAGAATTGGCGGCATCAAATGCGGCTTCAAAAACACATCTTGTGGCGATCAACTAGCAAAAGCAGTTCGCGAAGCATATAACGCCGCAAACGCATAAAATTCATATTGCTCTCATAAACTTCTTAAGAAATATCTTAAGGAGTTTTTTTATGAGCAGTATCGCAGGATTTTTCCAACCAAATATGATTTATTCAAAAGAAAATGAATTTTGTATCAAAACCATTCATAATATGTCACAGGCTCTCATCCATCGTGGACCCGATGAGCAATCTTATTATTATTTTCCACAGGGAGCCTTTAATCAGAACTTTCTTTTAGCAGGCTACATCCCTGGAACCTTTCCACATCAAATCCAGCCAGTCACTCTAACTTATAAGGATAATACATATACTCTTCTTTTCGATGGGTTTATTAGTAATGCAGAACAACTTGCAATGGAATTGGAAATTCGACAGATTTCGACAAAGGAAATGTCCCTGGAAAAACTTCTTCTTTTTTCTTTTCTTGAAAAAGGAGAAGATTTTATCAAAGACATTCGCGGAGCCTTTGCAATGGCTATTTATAACCAAGGAGAACGTTTATTATATCTCTTCCGTGACCCCTTAGGACTGCGGCCTCTTTTCTATTCCGTAAAAAACCAAGCCCTCGTTTTTGCATCTGAGATAAAAGGGCTTTTTCAATATCCAGGTATAAACGCTATTCTGGACAAAGATGGCTTAACCGAGCTTATCGCACTTGGGCCAGCTCGAAAACCCGGAAGTGCCATTTTTAAAAACATCTCTGAAGTGAAACCCGGACATTACATTACATATGGTAGAGACGGTATCAAAGAGCTATGTTTTCATAATTTTAAAATCAAAGAACATAGGGATAGTTATGAAGACACAAAAGAACATATCCATTATTTATTAAACCAATCCATTGATTCTCTCCAAAGTGCAGTAATGCCAATCAGTTGCTTGCTTTCCGGTGGATTGGACTCTTCTATTGTCGCCAGTAAACTTTCAAAGGTAGTCTCTTCACCTTTAGCGACCTATTCCTTAGAGTTTGATGACAGCAAACAGCACTTCAAGTCTAATGCATTCCAACCCTCCCTGGACGCACCATATGTGCAGCAAATGGCCGCTCATCTTGGCACAAAGCACACTGTTTACAACTGTGATAGCCAAACACAGCTTGATTATCTAAAAAAATCTGTCATTGCACACGACCTGCCAACCATGGCTGACGTAGATTCATCTTATTTGTATTTTTGTGAAAAGGTAGGGAAACAACATAAAATTGTGTTTACTGGAGAATGTGCTGATGAGATTTTCTGTGGATACCCTTGGTATCACAATAATCAGGAAGATCCAAAAACCTTTCCTTGGTCAAAAACGCTTTCTACTCGACACGTTTTATTAAGAGATGATTTAATTAATAAACTACCTCTCGATTCATGCGTCACTACTGCTTACAATGCCTCTTGTAGAGAAATCGGAATCGACGGTGCAAACACACCATCAGAACAGCTACATCATAAGACTTTATATCTAACACTTCGCTATTTCATGCAAACATTAGTAAACCGTGGCGACCGTGCAGCTGCATATAATAGTATGGATGCCCGTGTTCCTTTTGCAGATCAAGCGCTTACGGAATATTTATTTAATGTTCCATTCGAAATGAAAGCCAAGAACGGAGAACGAAAACATCTTTTACGAGAGTATGCAATCGGACTGCTTCCCGAAGAAATTCGCAGCAGAAAGAAAAGTCCTTATCCAAAAACTTATGATCCAGGCTATGAAATGCTTCTTAACCATGAATTATTGAGTGCTCTATCGAATTCCGATTGTCCACTTCACGCCATCATCGACAAGAACAAAACAGAAAGTTTTTGTCGACAGGTCAAGAACTTAGGCCAGCCTTGGTACGGACAGCTCATGGCAGGTCCTCAGTTAGTTGCATACTATCTGCAAATCCTTTATTGGATAGAAGAATACAGCATAGAAATTCAATCTTAATTTAACTAAAACCCACCTGTATAAAACAGGCGGGTTTTTACACTTATTGAATAATAGGTTGTATTTGTTTTCCACGCATCGCCATCTCAATCGTATCTGGAAGCAGCTCCAGATTAGCTATCATAGAATTTGGTTTTGACTTTGGATTATCCTGGCTAAACGGCACAAAGAATATATTTTTCATATTCATCAGCTGACCTATAGTCTTAAAATTCATTCCAAGAGCATCATTGGTAGAAATAGCAATTACCAAAGGCTTGCCATTTCTCATGTGCGCTTTTGCTGCCATCAAAACTGGCGTATCTACGATTCCGTTACAAAGCTTCGCCGCTGTATTTCCTGTACATGGAGCAATTACCATAACATCTAGATAATTATTAGGGCCTATTGGTTCTGCTTCAGCAATTGTTCGAATCCCCTCACTCTCAACAATCTCACATATTCCTTCCACAAAATCCTTTGCACTACCGAATCTTGTATCTGTATTCTGTGTCTGATAAGAGAAAATTGGTGTTATCTGTGCCCCTAAACCCTTTAGTCGTACTACTGCTTTTCTAGTTCCCGCAAAGGTACAAAACGAACCTGTAATTCCATAACCTATATGACAATTTGAAAAATCCATAACTTATCCTCTCTTACATTTTCTTGCAAGGGGGCATACTTGGATATAGCATTTTTTAAAAGCAAAGCACTACTTGAAGTGGTATAAATCCCAGGCAAGCCCAGAGCTAATTTTGCTTTCACTCCATACTTCTTTGCTGCCTCGAAATCTGTACCACCCGGCTTCGAAGCAATATCTACAATAAGCGAACCTCTCGGCATACGCCTAATGCAATCCTCCGTCAAAACAAGAGCTGGCACTGTATTGATTATCGTTGAAACATCGATTAGAGATCTTTCCAGATTTTCAAAGCCGATTGCTTGGAATCCATCCTTTTCCGCATCCTTACGCACCTCAGCCCTTCGAGCCACCACTGTAACTCTTGCCCCTAGTCTAGCAAAAATTTTTGCAATCCTTGCGCCACAACATCCATATCCAGTCACCAATACATTCTGTCCATATATCGAATATTCACACATCTGCAAAACCTCTGCAACCGTTGCCTCAGCAGTGATCCAAGCATTCCCTTCTACCACTTCAGGCAATTTCATAAAATCCCAATACGGAATTTTATAAAACTCTAGAAAACTTTTCCACTCCGAATTTAACACACCTCCAAATACCTTTACCTTCGCATTAGGCCTGTTTGTCATCCTAATTAATTCTTGTTTTAATTTCTCCTTTAAATGAGGATTACTGTCCAATTTCGTTACCGGTATCGGCAATACATATATCTTTTCACAAATTTCCTTTTCGCCTGCATCATCTTCCCATGCATAGCTTACTTTCTCTCCATCCAAAAGGGCCACCAGTTTTTCCTGCCTTTTATCTGCAGTTAGTACAATTGTATGCCTATCCATAAAAAAACGCTCCCTTCCATATAAAATATGAAAGAAAGCGTCTACTCGTTCCTATTTGCTTTTACAATCTAGTAATTACAAAGATATCATAAATTGCCTTAATAGCAGCTTCGAAATCCTCATTGGATACACCGATGATAATATTTAATTCGGAAGATCCCTGGTCAATCATACGAACGTTGATGTTTGCATGTGCAAGTGCAGAGAAGATTCTACCTGCAGTACCTCTCTGGGATTTCATACCACGACCTACTACTGCAATAAGAGCAATGTCTGCTTCTAATTCTGTAAAATCAGGATTTACAAGTCTTCTAAGAGAACTCATAACCTGCTGCTCTTTTCCTTCAAACTCTGCCTGGTGAACAAATACTGTCATAGTATCAATTCCTGAAGGCATATGTTCGATAGAAATGCCATTTTCCTCAAACGCCTGTAATGCCTTTCGACAAAAACCTACCTGTGAATTCATCTGGTCTTTATCAATACTTACTGCAACGAAGCCTTTTTTACCAGCAATACCAGTAATGGTATAGTCAGCCTTTTGACATGTGCTGTCTACAATCATAGTTCCTTCAGCTTCTGGATCGTTTGTATTACGAATATTAATAGGAATACCAGCCTTACGAACTGGGAAAACTGCATCTTCATGAAGAACAGATGCTCCCATATAAGACAACTCACGAAGTTCGCGGTAAGTAATCACTTTAATAGGTTCTGGATTTTTCACTATTCTTGGGTCAGCTACTAAACAACCTGAAACATCTGTCCAGTTTTCATAAATGCTAGCCTTACAAGCCTTTGCAACAATCGATCCTGTAATATCAGAACCACCTCTTGAGAAAGTGCGAATGCTACCATCAGGATTAGAACCATAGAAACCTGGAACAACTGCATTTTCCATATTATCCAAACGTTTTGCAAGCACTTTGTGTGTTTTCTCTGCATCGAATGCACCGTCTTCGTCAAAAAAGATTACATCCGCAGCATCCAAAAATTCGTATCCTAAGTAATTTGCCATGATGATACCATTTAAATATTCACCACGAGATGCCGCATAGTCTACACCTACTTTATTCTTAAAGTTTTCAGAAATAATCTTAAATTCTTCTTCTAAAGAAACTTTTAAGTTTAAACCATTGATAATAGAATCATAACGATCCTTAATCTTCATCAATGGAATGCGAAAATCTTCACCAGCATCCGCTAACGCATAGCAATCATAAAGCATATCTGTTACTTTTGTATCTTTTGAGTTTCTCTTTCCTGGTGCACTTGGAACAACAAATCTACGGGATTCATCTGCACGAATAATATTTCCTACTTTCGCAAACTGTTCTGCACTAGCGAGAGAGCTTCCTCCAAATTTTACGACTTTAACCATATATTTACTCCTCTATATGTCTTTTTTCGACCAATATACCGCACATTATACCGCTTTCTGCTATATTTCGTCAATAAATAAAAAACTTCTACTAAAAAATCTTTCGAAATTTTAGTAGAAGTTACTTTCATTCTATGCTAAACGTTTCCATTGTTTACTACATTTATAATAGGAATAGAACATACAATTTTCTGCCTGATCGCAACGAACTGGAGCGTTCTCAATATTGCATTGGCAATTCACCACCGCATCTGCTTTCCCCTGACATGCGCCTTTTACCATAACATCATCTAATACTTCACGTGACATAACTTTCTCCTTTTACATATTGTATCAAATCACAAAATTTAGTTCCAAATCATTTAGATTATACTATATATAGTGGAGAAAAGCCAATTGTCATTTCCTACAAAAAAACATTTTTCTTTTGTTAGAATTGCTATATTAAGAAAAACCGGCAACTTGCCGACCGCACAAAAAATAGGCGTTATTTGAATTTATTCTCGTTCAAATAACGCCTATTATACTATTTCATTCATTTCCAATGGTTTGTACCTCACAATCATTGTTTTTTTGAATTTTCTCCACTTCTCTTTCACTTCTGTTTACCTAAATGACTTCTTAGGAACGACTTCGTATTCTATCAATTGTTTTTTCCGAAGCTCTATCCAATTCTTCTTTATTTTTATATTGCCACTGGTTTCTCGATTCAGTTTATGGAGTTTGCTATGGTTGCTTCTTGCCAAAACTTATGTTTTTGTTGGACCGTACCTCCTATTCATAAATTTCATCTTATTGACTTTCTCGTCATCATTAAGATGATTCTTATTTAAGAAATTCCTTCGTGAATTTCTGTTGCTGTGTTCTTTTGTTGAATTAAATATAACACAACAATTTAGGTATGTCAACACTTATTTTCAAAATATTTTAAATTATTTTTAAAATTATTATTAATTTTGCGCATGTTATATATTACATTCTGACAATTTATATAATTCTAACAATTTGTACTATATTTTATTTAGACGCTTTTCATCTATAAAAAACATGATATAATGTTCCATATCTTTAGAAAACTTAGTACATTCGGAGGATGCTATGTTTGGAATTGAAAAAACCTTGAAACACGGCCAAAATGGCTTAAACATATTGATTATCGGCTGTGGCAAAGTTGGTCGTACACTTATTGAACAGCTTTGTTTGGAAGGACATGATATCACAGTTATCGATAAAGATCCAAAAAAACTTCAACTCGTATCTGATCTTCATGACGTTATGGCTGTATGCGGCAATGGCGCCAGTTTCAGCATTCAAAAAGAGGCTGGTATCGAAGAAGCAAACCTGGTTATTGCTGTTACCGGTTCAGATGAATTAAATCTGCTCTGCTGTACGATTGCAAAACAGGTTACAGAATGTTCTGCAATTGCGCGTGTACGTACACCTGACTACAATGAAGACATCGCTTATTTGCGCGAAAAACTCGGACTGGCACGTGTTATCAATCCTGAACTAGAGGCTGCAAAAGAAGTGGCACGTATTCTTTATCTCCCTGGTGCGCTTGAAATCAATTCCTTTGCACACGGACAAGCTGAGATTGTAAAATTCAAAATAACCGAAGGAAACATTCTGAATGGTTTGAAAATTATGCATCTTAGCAAACATATAAAACACAACATTCTAATATGTGCAGTCGAGCGAGATGGCAAAGTGCATATTCCATCTGGTAACTTTGAACTAGCCACTGGTGATATTGTGTCCTTTGTAGGAACACGCCGTAACTGTGCTCGATTTTTTAGAACGATTGGATTTGATACACACCGTGTAAATGATACATTGATTGTAGGTGGCGGAAAAGCCGCTTATTATCTTGCAGACCAGCTTCTACGCGCAGGAATTGAAGTAAAGATTATAGAAAGCGATTTAAAACGTTGCGAAGAGCTAAGCACCTTGCTTCCTAACGCAGTAATTATCAATGGCGACGGAACTGATGAAGCACTACTTCGTGAAGCAGGCTTAGAAACGGCAGAATCATTCGTACCATTAACTGGAATTGATGAAGAAAATATTATGCTGACGCTTCACGCAAAGCAAGTCTCACACGCCAAGGTTATTACTAAAGTAAATCGTATTACTTTTAAAACAGTATTAAGCAATTTGGATTTAGGAAGTGTGATTTATCCAAAATACATCACTTCCGAAACTATCATTTCCTATGTAAGGGCGAAACAGGCTTCAAAAGACAGTAACATAGAAGTCCTTTATCACATGTTCGATTCACAAGCCGAGGCTATCGAGTTTGTAATAACCGAAGACTCCCCTGTAATCGGCACAACTCTTATGGACTTACAGTTAAAAGATAATTTATTGATATGTTTCATCAGCAGAAAAGGACGTGTATTTATCCCAACCGGTCAGGATCGCCTCGAGGTTGGAGATGAAGTTATGGTTGTTACTACACATGCCGGTTTCCGCGATATTACAGACATTTTAGCCTAGGAGTTATATAAATGAATACATCAATTATACGATATATCCTCGGACATATTATCAAACTAGAAGGATTCTTCATGCTCCTTCCTTGCATAATTGCCCTTATATTTCATGAAGAAGAATTATTTGTTTATCTGGCAATGTCGGCAACATGTCTTTTGTTAGGTTCATTGCTTACGATAAAAAAAGCCAAAGATAACATCTTTTATCTAAAAGAAGGGTGTGTTGCCACTGCGCTAAGTTGGATCGTGTTAAGTTTCTTCGGTGCAATTCCTTTTGTTTTGACTGGCGAAATTCCACACTTCACGGATGCGATGTTTGAAACCGTTTCTGGTTTCACCACAACAGGTGCGAGTATTTTAACGAATGTAGAAGCCCTTAGCCACACTTCGCTTTTCTGGCGTAGTTTTACCCACTGGATTGGCGGCATGGGGGTTCTTGTATTTCTTCTTGCCATCGTTCCTCTCACGGGTGGGTCAAATATGAATCTCATGCGTGCAGAGAGCCCTGGACCATCCGTCGGCAAACTTGTACCAAAAATGCGATATACTGCTCGCATTTTATATGTAATATACTTTGCCTTAACCATTATCGAGCTTATTGCACTTCTTCTTTCAAAGATGCCTTGGTTTGATGCCCTATGCATCTCCATTGGCACCGCCGGAACTGGTGGTTTCGGCATTTTGAACAGTAGTTGCGGAGCGTACTCTGTTACAGCCCAATGGATTATTACAATATTCATGATTCTGTTTGGAATCAATTTTAATGCATACTATCTAATATTATTTGGTCAAATAAAAAATGCATTCAAAATGGAAGAAGTTCGCCTATTCCTTTGTGTTGTTTTTCTTGCAATCCTTCTGATTACTGTAGATATACACAGTCTGTTCGGAAGCCTTTTTGAAGCACTTACACAAGCAGCCTTCCAAGTTGCTTCGATTGTATCTTCTACTGGATTTGCAACAACTGACTTTGATTTGTGGCCTGGATTTAGTAAAACCATTTTAGTTCTTCTGATGTTTATGGGAGCCTGCGCTGGTAGTACCGGCGGTGGTATTAAAGTATCCAGATTTTTAATCATTGCAAAATCAATAAAAAAAGAATTACACTCGTACATCCATCCAAAATCTGTAAAGCAAATCGTTATGGACGGAAAAGAAGTTGAATCTGGAATCCTTCGCTCTGTTTCCATTTACTTTTTAACTTTCGCAAGTATCTTCATTGTTTCTATCTTGATAATTGCGTTAGAAGAGAAAGATTTGGTCACTAACTTTACCGCAGTAATTGCTACTATGAACAATATTGGACCTGGATTATCACTGGTTGGACCAACTCAAAACTTTGCCCATTTTAATGACTTATCCAAATGGGTTCTCATGTTCAACATGCTCGCTGGACGTTTGGAACTTTTCCCACTTCTGATTATGTTCCACCCATCCATCTGGCATGAGATGGTTGTAAGACCTATCCGTAGACGTTTAAGACAAATAAATCTATAAAAATAAGGCTGTCGCAAAATATCTTGCGACAGCCCTTTTTTTATTCAATATCACGTATGATATAGCAGTTTCGTCCGTTATCTTTTGCCTGATAAGCAGCCGCATCGGCCACATCCATAAGTTCTTTATATCCTACCCTTTCTTTCTTACAGTAGGCTGCACCTATGCTGGCAGAAATCTTTACTACTCCACCTTCATAAGCATATTCCTGTTCCATCTTCTTAACAGCGAATTTCAGTTTATCGATTAATGTATCACGTGGAATTTCTTTCACGAATACGCAGAATTCATCTCCACCAAATCGACCAACCAAGTCAAAGTTCGCAAACAGAAGCTGCATCTTCTTCGCTGTTTCCTTAATCACCTGATCCCCAACGCTATGACCAAATTTATCATTAATATCTTTAAAGTGGTCCATATCAAGGAACACAAAGCATGCACCCTCAGTAGAATGATTCTCTACATAATCCCTTACTTCTTTTTCAAAGGTCTGTTTATTTAAAAGGCCTGTCAAAAGGTCCGTACGAGATTTATGCTCTAACTGCATCTTTTCTTTTACTTCTTCATCAACATCCACAATCTTACCAAGGATCGAAACTACATTGTAATTATCATCCATAAGAAGTGTTCTGTACACACGACACCAAAGGTATTCGCCATTTGCTTTTCCTACACGAAGCACCTGCTCATCAAACTGCCCAACTCCATTTGTAAGCATTGTCTGACGGAAGGTCTGCTCATCATCTGGATGAATATGAAGAATTTCCATAGCCTTGCCAAAATCCAACTCATCCACCTGGCGAGGAATTTCCCAACCAAATTTCTTTCTAATTTTATCTGAACCAATATTAGAATCACCCGACAAACTGATTTCATAAATCAAATCTTCAGAGCATTCAATAATCGTCTGATATCGTTTCTGCTGCAAGGTAGCACGTCTGGCTTCTTCTTCAATAAATTTTTCACGTTTCTTTCGTTCACGGAAATAAATAACTGCGAGAACATTTAAAACAATGAACGCAATAAATATAACAGCAATCGTAAAGCGATAGTTATAAAGGAAGTCGTAAATCTCTAGGTCATACTGGTTTTCTACCGTCTCTCGCATAACCAAATTATCCATTTCAGTTTCAGAAATCTGAGAGATTGCTTTATTTAGAATGCCAATCAAAAGAGAACTTTCGTTCTCATCCATTCCACCTTTGCCATTCAAATGTACAATTGTAGAAAAACACAAAGCATCCTCTAGCCCATCAATTGGCACTACCTTAAATGTACTGTAAACCGGTTTTGCCAGAACTGCATCTACCACATACTGGTTCTGGATGAGCATGTCTACCTCACCCTTATATAAAGCTTTAAAACATTCTTCATTGTTTTGATAATCAACAATTTCCAAATTTGGATATCTGCTATTCAAAACTGTTTTTACCGTCTGAGAACCAGTAGCCAGTGCAAGCTTGTAGGTTTTGTTTTCATCATATTCAAACTCTGGGCGGCTTACCATCATCTTTCTTGCAGAAATATATGGTCGGCTCATAAAAATACCCTTGGAGTTCATATTCGCGCTATTGTATTCAACACCTGTAATCAGGTCAATATCCGCTTCCTGAAGATATTCATATGTAATGCTTCCTTCTGGAAGTTCCACATATTCAAATTTCAAACCGGACAACTCTGAAATCCTATCAAAGATAGCCCCTGAAATACCATCCAGTTCTCCCTTATCATTTTTAAATGACAACGGTCTGCGTCCTGAAACATATGCAACCTTTAACGTATCTGCCTGCGCAACATATTCCAGTTCATCCCTTGTGTAGAACTGCAGCTCATACACAGGATAATAATTTACCAAAAGCTCATCCAAAAGAGTTGGATATGTATTCTGCACTTGGCTCATTGCATTATTTAATTCGGCCAAAAATTCATAATTTTCTTTATTTACCATAAAGTAGAATGGCTGTGGAGAAAATCTTGCTAATAACTTAGCATCTTTATCCATATCCATAATCGAATCCACGATTGCATCTACTTCTCCGTTCTTTAAAGCTTCCTTGCTTTCTATCGTTGAATTATAATATACCAACTCTGTAGAGAAATTGTGAATCTTCATATAAGAAATAAAATAGTCCGTTAGCGGATAATCATGTAGCACCGCTACTTTCATCCCATTAAAATGTTCATAATCTTCATAATATAAATCATCTCTGTCGCTATTGGTTACCAGCACAGTAAACTCTGTGCCCAAATCCAATTCACTAAAGGCATACTTTTCTTTACGAGCATCCGTCATCATGGCAGGTCCCATCAAATCGATTTCTCCTGCCTCCAATTTGTTACAGCAATCCATAAAATCCGTTGCTTCTACATATTCGTATTCCCAGCCATTTAATGCCGCAACTACATTTAAATAGTCAATTCCATAGCCTTCAAGTTCACCATACTCATTATGAGAATGAAACCCTTCCATCTCATAAATCCCCACTCGGATAGGCTCTTTCTCATCCGCCTGCACGATTTCACAATTTGTAATGCAGGTTATAATTACAAGCAAGCACGCTATTGCTCTGTGTATATGCTTTTTCATGATTCTCCTTCTCGTGTAAAACAATAAAACCAAATTCCTAAATATACAGAATTATTATACTATTTTCTTGTATTTTCTTCAATGAGTAGTTTGATAAGTTTCATAACTTTATCTCGCTGTGCCTGTGGAACTTTTGCCACTTCTTTAATAAGAAGCCCCGCTTTCTTTACGTCCATATCGACAATTTCCATGAAATCATTGATACCAGCATTTGCAAACACGTCAAAAAACGCATCCACGACTGCCTTTCGTTCCACTGGATTCATCTCTGCAAGCCATGCCTTCAAGGTCAGACTAAAACTCTTGCTAAACTTATCTACAGACTCAACTAAAACAAACTCATCACGGTCAATCACCCACGAAAAACCTTCGTGTTGTAAAATTGCAAACTCTGTACTTTCCACCACTTTATAGTCTTCCTCATGCTCCATAAGAAGTCCCACTATCGACTGCTCTGGAACAAAGGTGGAAATACGCCCTTCTACCCTTTTATACGCTTCATCATTAATCATCTTGCGATTAAAGCCAGGACCATCAAAATTATAAATTTGAACTAATTTCTTTTGAATCTTCGGATTGCAGAATACCCCTGAATAAACCGCCAGGTTTCCACCCTTCGAATGTCCGCCAAAACTATACTTTTTAAACAAGCCTTTCACAGTCTGTTCTACGTATTCAACTGCAGACTTCTGGGCAGGAACAGGCATCATGAAACTCATGTTCAAATCCTCTCTCCATCCCGTAACCGTACTATCCGTTCCCCTGAACGCCACGAACGTAAAATTAGGCGTTACATTTACATGCACCGCTGCAAACTGCTGCTGCTCCTCTACATCCAACGTACTCACATAATTGCACAGAGTCATATCCGCAAAACGTGGACTAAAAGCAAGCACATCAAAGAGATTCTCTTTCGCCTTATAAAAAAGCATTTCTCTAGCAGTTGATTTTTCATATTTAGCATTTGCTTCACGAATCGTAATACATCCTTCTTCTCCAAGCCCTGGCACAATATTTTCAAAATGAATATAAACCAGTTCACTTAAAATTAAGGCATCGACTTCATTAAAAGGAACTTCCTTTACGGACAAATCCCCTCTCCACTTTAAATATGTCAAAAAATTATCTTCGTACTGCATAATTTTACTCCTTTTCTTATTGTAAATAATTATACAGTTTTTTCAAAAAAAATACAGTATTTTAGCAAATATATGATATACTCTTCATAAGAATGCTTTTGGGGAGGTTAACATGAGATATATTTTAGAAAATGACTGTTTACATGTAGAAATTGATTCTTTTGGTGCAGAATTAAAATCTGTAAAAAATAAAACAACAAACCAGGAATATATGTGGCAAGGAGACCCAACCTACTGGGGACGCACCTCGCCTGTACTTTTTCCATTTGTCGGAAGTCTGAAAGACAAACGCTACACCTACGAAGGAACAACTTATGAAATGGGTCAGCATGGCTTTGCAAGAGATATGGAGTTTACCCTTATCTCAAAAACAGACACCGAGATTTATTTTGAATTAAAAAGCAATGAAGAAACCTTAAAAAAATATCCATTTGTATTCTCCTTAATTCTTGGCTATAAATTAAATGGGAATGAGTTAGATGTTATCTGGAAGGTAACCAATCCATCTAGCGATAAAATGCTACATTTCAGCATCGGTGCACACCCAGCCTTTAACTGTCCAATTCATGGAGAAGAAAACAAATCAGGTTATCAATTTTATTTTGCGAAAGCTGATGAAATTCACCACCATGGTCACACCGACACCGGACTTTCTATAGAAGAAGATGTCATTCTTGAATTAGAAAATCATCGTGTAACCATCACCCCTGAATTTTTCGATGGTTCTACATACATTATTGAAGGACCACAGACTCAGGAAATAGGTGTGGAAGATCCAGATGGAAAGCGTTTCATCTCCGTTCTTTTTGACATGCCAGTTGTAGCCCTTTGGTCACCACCTGGGAAAAATGCACCTTTCCTTTGTATTGAACCTTGGTTTGGTAGATGTGATGCCGCAGACTTCGAAGGAACTCTCGAAGAAAGAGCCTTTAACAATGCACTCGAACCAGAAAAACAGTTCCAAACTGTTTACACCATTCGCTTTGGTGCATAAAACTAAGTACAAAGCTTTTTTCACTTGTGATTTTATAGAAGAAAAGATATAATAATATATTAGAGTAAAAGTAAGTAAGGAGGATTCTTTTCTATGCCAAAAAGAACAGACATTAATAAAATTCTCATCATCGGCTCTGGTCCAATCATTATCGGACAGGCATGTGAGTTTGACTACTCTGGTACACAGGCTTGTAAAGCACTTCGTAATTTAGGTTATGAAATCGTACTGGTAAACTCAAACCCAGCTACTATTATGACAGACCCAGAAACAGCTGATGTGACATACATCGAACCTCTTAACGTAGAACGTTTAGAGCAGATTATCGCAAAAGAACGTCCAGATGCGTTGTTACCAAACCTTGGTGGACAGTCAGCCCTTAACCTTTGTTCTGAGTTAAATCAGGCAGGTGTTTTAGAAAAATACAACGTTCAGGTAATCGGTGTTCAGGTAGACGCTATCGAACGTGGCGAAGACCGTATCGAATTTAAGAAAGCTATGAACAAGCTTGGTATCGAAATGGCACGAAGCGAAGTTGCTTACTCAGTAGATGAAGCTCTTGCTATCGCTGACAAATTAGGTTATCCAGTAGTTCTTCGTCCAGCATACACCATGGGTGGTGCAGGCGGCGGTCTTGTATATAATAAAGAAGAATTAAAAGTAGTATGTGCTCGTGGTATTCAGGCCAGCCTTGTAGGACAGGTTCTTGTAGAAGAATCTATTCTTGGTTGGGAAGAATTAGAAGTTGAAGTTGTTCGTGACGCAGCTGGTAATATGATTACCGTATGTTTCATCGAAAACATCGACCCACTTGGTGTTCATACAGGTGACTCTTTCTGTTCTGCTCCAATGCTTACTATTTCACAGGAAGTTCAGGATAGATTAAAAGCACAGGCATTCGCAATCGTAGAATCTGTAGAAGTTATCGGTGGTACAAACGTACAGTTCGCTCACGATCCAGTATCTGATCGAATCATCGTTATCGAAATTAACCCACGTACTTCTCGTTCTTCAGCACTTGCTTCTAAAGCAACTGGTTTCCCAATCGCTTTAGTATCTGCAATGCTTGCATGTGGACTCAACTTATCCGATATTCCATGTGGTAAATATGGCACATTAGATAAATATGTTCCAGACGGAGATTATGTCGTAATCAAATTTGCTCGTTGGGCATTTGAAAAACTCAAAGGCGTAGAAGAAAAACTTGGTACTCAGATGCGTGCAGTTGGCGAAGTAATGAGTATCGGTAAAACTTATAAAGAAGCATTCCAGAAAGCCATCCGAAGCCTTGAAACAGGTCGTTATGGTTTAGGACATGCAAAGAACTTTGATACTTTAACCA
>JAZURS010000165.1:0-5423 GCA_045606325.1 Agathobacter sp. | reverse complement strand
CGCAACGTAAATACATTTTACGCCCTGGCCCTTCTGATTGATAATTGTATCGATGGCGATAGCAGTTTTACCTGTCTGACGGTCACCGATGATAAGCTCACGCTGTCCACGTCCGATTGGAATCATGGAGTCGATCGCTTTGATACCTGTCTGTAATGGTGTATCTACAGATTTTCTAGAGATAACACCTGACGCAACTCTTTCTACTGGACGGAACTTATCAGATTCGATAGGTCCTTTACCGTCGATAGGCTGTCCAAGTGCATTTACTACACGTCCTAACATTGCGTCACCAACTGGAACCTCTACTACACGTCCAGTTGTTTTAACAGTATCACCTTCGTTGATATTCTTTTCAGCACCGAGTAATACGGCACCAACGTTATCTTCTTCAAGGTTCAATACCATTCCGTATACTTCACCAGGGAATTCCAAAAGTTCACCCTGCATTGCGTTTTCCAAACCATGGATACGTGCAACACCGTCGGCTACCTGAATAACAGTACCAACGTCGGCTACTTCAAGCTGGGAAGCGTATCTTTTAATCTGCTCTTTAATCACAGAACTGATTTCTTCTGGTCTTAAATTCATGGAGCGCATTCACCTACTTTCAACTGAATATTGGATAATTCTCTGGTTAAATCATAAAGTTTTGTTTTAATACTGCTATCAACAACACGGTCACCAATTCGAATTACCATGCCACCGATTAAATCGGCGTCTACACTATAGTGCATTTCGAATTCCACATATTTTGTGGTTTCCAATAATCTTTTTTCCACTGCTTTTTTCTGTACATCAGTAAGTTCAACCGCTGTACTTACGTAAGCAGTTCCGATATTCTTATGTTCTTTCACACAATCAAGGAAGTAATTTAATACGTCGTCAATCTCTGCAAAACGTCCCTTTTCCGTCAGCATATGCATAAGACCAGAAAGTTCTACAGAAACACGTCCTTTAAAAATATCTTCAATAAGTGCTACTTTTTCTTCTTTTGAAACTTTCGGATGATTCATCAGTTTGGCAAGGTCCTGGTTCTCTGCAAGTGCTTCAAGCACTACTACGACCTCTTCCTGTAATGAATCAATCTTGTTTTCTTCCAGGGCCAGCTCAAACAATGCATCACCGTATGTTTTTGATACTAGCTTAGCCATGTTGAATCACCCATTTCCTTCAATGTCTCATCAATTAATGTGTCCTGTACTTCTGCATCAATAGAAGTAGACACAACTTTTTCTGCCATTAATGCCGCAACGGTAACGATTTCTTTCTTCACGTCATCCATTGCACGTTTCTGTTCAAGCACAGCTTCTTCCTGCGCATGTTTTACAATGCGACGAGCCTCTTCCTTTGCCTCGTCAACGATTCTCTGTTCGTTCTTCAAGGCTTTCTGGCGAGCTTCTCCAAGAATTACTTCTGCTTCTTTTTCAATATTTTTCAGCTTGCTTTCATACTCGGCTTTTAACGCCGCTGCACTTTCAGAAGCTTCCTTTGCATCAGAAATATCTTTTGCAATTCTATCCTGTCTGTCTTTTAACAATGCTTTCGCAGGATTAAATAACAGATTCGAAGCAACTAATAAAAGTACAAAGATGGCTACAGCCATGAGTAAAACATCAAAAATCAGCTGAGGGTCTAAATTAAATAAAAAAGTTTGACTTGCCAGCAATGTCTTACTCTCCTTTCATATTCTTTCGATTGTTCGAAAATTTTAGCCTAATGGTTTTACGAAGAGTAAAAGCATAGCGATAAGAAGTCCATAAAGACCTGTTGTTTCGGCTACGGCCTGTCCTAATAACATAGTAGCCATAATCTGTCCCTGTGCACCTGGGTTACGACCTACTGCTGATGCACCATGACCAGCTGCGATACCCTGACCAACACCAGGTCCGATACCAGCGATAACTGCTAAACCTGCACCGATTGCTGAACATGCTCTAATTAAATCCTGTCCGTTAATATCCATAATGTAAATCCTCCTAAATACTAAATACTTTATTTACTTTTTAATTTAGTCTGCGTCTCCGCAGGCATTTGAGATGTATGTCATTGTTAACATACAGAATACGTATGTCTGAATTGCTCCTGAGAACAAGTCAAAGTATACGTGAAGTACGGCTGGCCATACCATAGCAAACATTTGTAGCAAGCCATACACCAGTGCCATCATAACTGTTCCAGATAAAACGTTCGCGAACAAACGAAGCGACAATGAAATCGGAACCGCGATATCACTGATTAAGTTGATTGGTAGCCAAATTGGCAACCAGGGTGGTAATGGCGAACACTTGTCAATCCATATCTGTTTCAAACTCTGATGCTTAAATGTATTGATGTGAATCAGAGTGAACGTAATCAGACCTAAACAAAGTGTTGTACCATAATCTGCTGTAGGCGGTCTAAGACCTAGCAGACCGGAAATATTGCTGACCAGAATGAAAATAAATATCGTACCGATATAATTTACAAATCCTGGAGCCCATTTCCCCATTGTGCTCTCTACCATACCTTGTAATAGTTCTACTACCAGTTCAACCACATTTTGAGCTGCCCCTGGAACTTCCGTAGCATTCTTCAAAACTCGATTAGCAAAGATGCAAAAACCGATAATAATCGCCATTACAATCAAGATACAGGCGTGCGATGTCGTAATCCAAACTGTCGTACCCATGAATTCTACTGGAATTATTCCATGAATCATAAAGTCGATGTTGTCTGCTGACGACAATAGAATCGCTTGATTCACATAGTCACCTCCTTATTTATTTTTTCCTTTTCACTATTTTCCTCTGTGGAAGCCGCATCAAAACTTCCATTCGATTTGTTAACAATCTTATTTAGAAGCGGTTGTAAATAAGCTGAAATCTTCAGCCCCATCGCTCCTAAAAAGGCGGTAAACAAATTACCGAATTCAAAATAGCCCAATATTCCAAACAGGATAGCCACTACAATGTATCGAAGCATCGATTTTGCAGCCACCCTTTTATTGGCATTACTCTCTCCATCGAACGTTACTGCATCATAAATTACAGTCGCTAAATTAATAGCCATTCCGATGGCAATTGCTATTCCATACCAAAGTCCAATGGAATAACCGATTTTGTCCTCTACGAACCATACTCCAGCAAGCTGGATAATAAAACCATATATCACAATTCCTGCTACCAAACTTGGTAGTACAGGATTAATTCTTTTTAACATCTTGATCCGTCTTTTTCTCTTTTTCTGTATCTTTCAAATACTCTTTTACCATACGGAAAATACTATTATATCCTGCTAGAGCTCCCACAAAAAACAGTGGGATTACTATCCAATCCATATCGTATTTATCCCCAATCCAAACTCCCAATGCAACACAAAGCGCAATCGGGGTAATCATGTTTAGACTGAACTGCAAAACCATAGAAGAAGAGTTCACTATTTGTCGTTTATTTATCTTTTTCATATAGTTATCCTTTATACAGACAAAGTTATATATTATTATAACATTTTTACGCAATTTGTCTATAAATTTAAATGGGCAGAATATGAATTTTGCCACATTTACCAAATTTTTCATGTATTTTTTATATAATAAAAATACCCAAGAAGAATTTATATCTCTTCTTGGGTAAAATTCATTACTTAATTTAAAATTTTCACAAGCTTTTTAATGGATTTTCGCAGCGTTTCATAACATAAGCCATATGATTGCAACGTTCCACCATATGGATCTAAAATTTCAAGTTCATCTCCTACAAAATCCGTAAGCACATAGACGTTTTCTATATTTGCATTTTCAAAATTTGCCAGCACCTTATCCCTGTGCTTTTTCTCCATTGTCAGCACCAAAGTGTTTTCTTTTATGTCGTTATTTGAAAGCTGCTTTGAAGTAAAGTTTTCTAATGTAATACCGTTACTAATAAGTACTGCTTCTGCCTTTCCATTCATTGGCTCCGGAAAGGAAACCACCAAACCTCTCGCAAGTACTTCTAGTTCCTGTTTTAAGGATAAATCATTTAATATCCCCATTGCCATCGGCTCCCTACAAGTTCCAGAGCGAGCAACAAAGATAATTCTCTCTAGTTTTTCCATACATCCTCCTATATTATACGTGGATGACCTGATGACCTGCTGCTTTAAGCAGACGATTCATAATGGCCTGTCCAATTCTAGGGGTCTTAAAACTCTCTGAGTAAATCTCATCTACATCTAATTTATCACAATCTCGCAAAATCTTATACATATGCTTTGCAATAGAATCCTCTTCTTCTCGAGTTCCAATGCTAAGTACCACATCTACCTGATACAAATGCTTTGTTTCGTCTGTAGCGATAACTGCAGCCTTTTTCCCAACCGCTTTCGCATTCGAAATAAGTTCAGTAATTCTTTCTACGACTTTTTCTTTTTCCCCATCTACAATTACCATGTCTGCCTTTGGTGCGTAATGCTTGTATTTCATCCCTGGCGCCTTTGGCTTCGTTGTATCATCTGCTGCGATAATACCTGGATCTATAATAACTTCCTCACCCAACACTTCTGACAACATTTCTGGAGTAATATAGCCTGGGCGAAGCACCATAGGTACCTCTTCTGTCAAATCAATAATGGTAGATTCGATACCAATCCCAACTGGACCCCCATCTAATACCATGGCAATTCTTCCTTCCAAATCCTCCATTACATGTGAAGCTTCTGTTGGGCTTGGTCTTCCTGATGTATTTGCGCTAGGTGCTGCAATGAGTTTTCCACTCTTACGGATTAAATCTAATGCTACTGGATGATTTGGCATACGCACTGCAACAGTATTTAACCCACCAGTGGTTGCATATGGCACATTTTCGTTCTTCCACACAACCATCGTAAGCGGTCCTGGCCAAAAAGCATCGGCCAATTTTTTTGCCTGTTCTGGTACAATCTTCGCTACACGTTCTAAATCTGACACTTCTGCAATATGTATAATTAGAGGGTTATCTGACGGACGTCCCTTTGCCGCATAGATTTTTTGTGAAGCATCTGGATGAAGTGCATCCCCACCTAAACCATATACCGTCTCTGTTGGAAATGCAACCAGCTCACCCGCAGCGATAAGCTCGCCTGCTTCCTGCATTTGTGCCTGGTTTATATTATTGATATCTATCTTGTATAATTTCGTTTTCATCTATATCCTTTAACCTTAACTAAATCTTAGAATTTAAAAATTCTAAGATTTAAATACTTGTTTTCCGTGTGATTTCACCTTCGGATATTATAGTATAACCATAATTTTCTTGTCAACAAATTAACAAAATGTCGGTATTTACTTGCACTTTTCAACAAATTATACTAAAATAGTCCTAAGTCTAACGGCTTAATAATGATCATTATTTTATAAGGAGGAACAAAACTATGGCATATGTTATTTCTGACGCTTGTGTAAGCTGTGGAACATGTGAAGGCGAATG
>JAZURS010000164.1:0-10054 GCA_045606325.1 Agathobacter sp. | reverse complement strand
CCTGTTCCGGGACGAAACAAAGCATATGAGAAGAATCTTACTCCTACGAGTACAAAACCAGAGGATAAAGCCTTTCAACCAGAAGAATTGAAATTATTGCGTAATCATCTACGAGAACGTATCAAACGTAGCAAATATGATGTAAATGCCTATGCCATGTTATTCTCATCAGAAACCGGTCTTCGAGAAGGCGAGATTCCTTCCTTGAAATGGTCTGATATTACGGATAAGGCTATTCATATTCACTCACAACAAAATGATGAATATAGGGATGGCAAAAAGGTTTACTACTATAATCCGACTACCAAGAACGAAAAAGGAGTAAGCCACAACGGACGCTTTATTCCAATTACAAATGAAATCCGAAATATTCTTGATGAATTGAAAGCAAAGCAGGATGCACTTGGAATTGAATCTGAATGGGTATTTTGCAAGGAAAATGGAGAATGGATTACTACAGTATCCTACTATGAAGCCTTGTACAAGGTGTGTAAGAAACTTGGACTTAAGCTTAATAACAACCATGCATTTCGTATCGCACTCAATTCTTATGTGTATGTACCTATGGGATTACCAGTAACAGAGCGTGCAAAATTGCTCGGTCATTCCGTGGATACTAACCTTAAACATTATACTTTTGCTAGAACGGATGAATATTTAGAGGAATTAAGTGAAAAAATTGATGCATTTAATGCAACAGAACGTAGAACTGAAAGTGAACCTAAGAAGGGTACCTCGGGGTACCTTAAAATTATTGACTTTCAGAAAAAACAAAAGAACCTTGAATCCGCTAAATTCAAGGCTCTTTGATAAAAACTGTCAATGCGGAAGATGGGACTTGAACCCACACGTCTATACAAACACAAGATCCTTAGTCTTGCCTGTCTGCCAATTCCAGCACTTCCGCATATGCGCTACGATTTCTCGCAGCGACTTGATTATAATAGCAAATGATTATTGCATTGTCAATAGAAAATTTTCATTTTTTTACAAATAAATTTTTTCAAATTCTTTGACTGGCATTGGCTTGCCATAATAGTAGCCCTGAATCATGTCTACATTCATATCTTTGAGGACTTCGAGCTGTTTCCTCTGCTCTACTCCTTCTACACAAACCTGCACGCCAATTGTCTTTGCCAATTCGGAAACCATCTTTACAAATGCTCCAGCGAATTCATCTTCTGATAATGGTTCGACGAAGCATCTGTCAATCTTAATCACATCAATTGGCATTTCACGAATGTGATTTAAAGATGAATAGCCTGTACCAAAGTCATCCAAAGCCACACATACTCCTAAGGCCTTCAATCCCTTTAGTACTTTTGTCATACGACTCATATCGTTAATTGCTAAACTTTCCGTAACCTCAAGCGTGACATTCTTTGGATTGATTTTTACTCGTTCCAGTACTTGTCTTACTTTTGCTACAAAGTCTGGCTGAAGCAACTGGATAACGGAAATATTGACATTGACTTTATAGTCTGGATGTCCGCAGTCATTCCAGTATTTACAACGCTTAACTGCTTCATATAAAACATATTCACCAATCGGATTGATAAGTCCCAGGTATTCAGCCAAAGGAATAAAATCACTTGGTGGAATAAATCCAAGCTCTGTCGAGTTCCAACGAATCAATGCCTCTGCACCACAACAAGGATTTCCTTCTTTTCCATGTGCAATGATAGGCTGATAGTAAACTTCGAATTCATTGCAGGAATTCAATGTAGCACGACGCATATTCTGTTCCAAATCTAATCTGGAAACAGAGGAATCTTCTAATTTTTCATTATAGAATTCCACGCAGTTTTTGCCTTTCTTCTTAGCAGTCTGCAATGTCATATCTACTTTTCTAGTCAAATCATCTACGGTATTACCGTCTGTAGGGAAGCAAACCACACCCATACTCATAGTACAGTAGTAATCTTCGTTCTTTAAGAACCATGGACGTTCAAAAATTTCACGAAGTTCCTTACAGATTCTACTAAGTTCTTTATACGCATCACCTTGCACAATTACAGCAAACTCATCACCACTAATACGATAACAATTGTTTTCAATTCCTTCAATACGAGGAAGATTATGTGCAATTGCTTTCAACAGCGTATCGCCGTACTGATGACCAAGTCCATCGTTGATGTTCTGGAAGTCATCTAAGTCAATACAAAGGTATGCACCTTCACTTCCGGTTTCTTCTGCTGCTTTTATGCACTTTTCTAAATCCTGCTCGCAACGCATACGATTGTAAAGGCCTGTTAAATTGTCATTACTAATCTGACGTTCTATCTTCTGTTGATATAATTTTTTATCTGTAATATCATATATGGTTCCAAGACTAACTTTTCTGCCATCCACCCAGGTAAGCTCTACCTGATTCATATCGAGCCAGATATTATGTTTTTTCAAATGAATTTCTGTAGAAGGAAATGCTCTTTCTGGCTTTTCTCCCTCAAAGAAATACTGCTGTAATCCATTATGATCCATATCCTTCGCAATCATTTGGCGGAAGGACTGATTCATATATAAAACTTCCTGATTGTCATAATCTACTACATAGATTGCACAACCTACATTTTCCAAAATAGATTCCAACGATGCATACGAACCTGCCAAAGAGTTCTTCGCAATACGTCTTTCCAAAATTCCTTGGATTACACGCTTGACATCATTTATAAATTTTATGTCCTCCATGTTCCATGTGCGTTCTTTTTCAAACTCATAGAAACATAGATACATATCATTTCGTTCATTGATTTCAATTGGCTGGAAAACTCCCGCTGACAAATGATAACGGATAAAGAAGTTTTCCAAATCCTCTCTCATCATAGAGTCTGAGGAAAGCATATATGGTTTTCCATCAAAAAATGGCAGATTTGCTACTAATTTACCTTGTATCTTTTCTCCTAGACTCCAGCTTTTCTCTGCAGTGTATTCACATAGGGCATCTATTGTTTTTCCATCTGCATTGATTCTTACCAGACAGCCACCCTGAATATCTAATACTTCACATACTTCGCGAACGGCACCATCCACAATCTGAGAAAATGCATCTTCAGATTCCATCATGCGGACTACTGCTGCCATTGCCTCACTTCTCTGCAACTGCTCTTTATATTTCTTTTCTGCAGCAACAGCCTGTTCCATGGCCTCATTCGCCTTGAGCTCCTGCTCTTTAATCATAAATATCTGACGCGATAAGGCTTCTAAAAATGCCATCGAGCGATAGAAATGATTCTCTGAAGTTCTACATACACAGTCTGGCACTTCGATATCAGCAGGAATTTTCTCTTCAATTACTGCAACCACAACCCATGTAATCGCAATGGAGCCATCAATGCGATTGATAACAGCACATTGCTTTAAGAATGGAACATCCATGTCAATTTCTACGATAGTTTCCACCTGACTCATGGAGATAGCCTCAAACAATCTTTCTCCAATATCATCTGGACGATACTTGTTCAAGAAAGCTTGTTCCTCCTCGCTTCCATAATGTGATGTCAAAACATTGTGATCTCTGTCTACACATGCCAGATACACATCATTGGCTCTGCAGAAATATCTTTGTAGTTTTTCAAATAATTCTGTGTCTATGAGATTTCTTCTCATTGTTTACCCCTTGTATCCCATAATTAGTAAATTAAAGTCCGTCTTAGGCTGTAAGCAAGTCTCCTGTAAAAGGGAAAATTCCTTGTGAAGACGAAGCTGTTTTTTTACAAATCCAATCTCATTGGTGTACATAATCACTACTGCATCTTTTGTGAGATGCGTCTTGATCTTATCAAAGAATGCACCATAAAATACATCCATTTCCTGCTTTGTTTTCTGTCCTCTGACTGGCATATTTGTCACAATTTCATTAAACAGATACTCATGCTTGAAATCCATAAAATCGCGGTGAATATAGTTCACTCGCGCCCCTGCAAGCTCTGTATTTTCCCTCGCATAAGCAATCGCTTCGCCAAAAATATCTGTTCCATACATTTCTCTGGCAGGTACTCTTTTATTTCTTTCTATCAGCATAGTTCCCACTCCACAGAATGGGTCCATAATCTGTGCATCCTCTTTTAAGTAATCCTTTGCCAGCTCCATAATAAGAGCTGCTGTTGATGGATGAATAGATGCAGCTATCGCATTCTTACGATAATCAAATCGGTGATTCTTGATAGTAAGCAATCGCAAACATGGGAAGAATTTTCCATCTTTGTTTGCAATCAATCGCAGTTCTATTTCATAATCACTCGTAGAATTGATAAGTTGTCCCTTCGATAAACTTTCTAATTCTGTCGCTAGTTTTCTGGTAAAGGCACTTCTCTTTTCCAAATCCATGGCACTCTTGCATTCGATTCGGAAGTAATATTCTCCATCTTCTTTGTGGAGGTCATTCAAAAGTGCGAGAACATCCGACGCCCAGATTGCTTTTGCTGCTTCGACTGGATTATCCGATAAATATCCCGCCACATTAAGTGGAAATACCATTTCTCTATAGGTACGTAGTTTCATGAGTTTTTCCAACTCTTCTGTCTCAACCAGTACACCTAAAGGATGAACGGTTGCTACTCCACAATCAATGGTTCTTCGAATCGTTTCACGTTGTGTTCTATTGGTAAAAAGAATTACCTTAACCTTTTTCCCTTTGATATCAGGTGTATGCTTGCGAACACCTTCTGCCTTAATCACAATTTTGCGAAGCGAACGAATCTCTTCATCTACGTGCTTTTTATTCTCTGGCTCTGGCTCCGAATGAATAAGTTCTTCTAACTTTTTCTTTAATTCAGGAAGTTTATCACCCATTTCTAACTCCGCCATTGCCTGTAAATACGACGCTCTTACAAACAAAGTATTTTCGGACACATATGCTTCATACAAGTTCTCCAAAGCTGGCTGATATGCCAAGTCTCCTAAAAGCAAGGCTGCATTTTTTCTCGTTTTTGCATCCTCATTTTTTAGAAAATCCAGAAATAAAGTTTCCTGTTTTTGAACCTGGTCTAAAACATATGCTTTCTTTTGCTCATCCTTTATTTCTTTTCTAAGAGAACTTAAATTTGTTCGTATATTATTGTTTTCTGCTAACTCTTTTAAAATCTGTTCCAAGAGGTTACCTCTTTCGTTTTATTTTTTCACGCCATTTTCTTCGATATATATTTCTACATCCATTTTAAAATCTTCCCAGGCACTCTCATGCTCTACAAAGTACTTTGGACACTCTTTTCCAGTAATATCATAATGGCGTATGACATCTTCCATTTTAAGATCATATTCTCCCACCAACCAGGCGGTCAGTTCTACCAAAGAATCATATGTCTTTTCATTAAACTTGCCGTGCTTATTATCAATACAGCACTCGATAGATATGGTATCCCAATTTCTATCATTGGAGGCATAGGAAACCTCTTCAAGTGGCACACACTGAATAATCTCACCGGATAGTCCAATGATATAATGACTGCTGGCTTTGGTCGTCTTCTTTTCTGCAAGACCTTCAAAATAATTGCGATTCTGCATAGCAGTGGTGCCTGGATTCCCTGTGTAATGTATCACAACGCCATTTACCTGCTCCAGCGCAGTTCCTGGACGAGAGTACTCATTTACCGTTAATAACTGCTGCTCTACCACAGGCGGATTCATAATCCGCTTCGTTAGTTCTTCTGCTTTGCTAGCTGCTTCCTGGTCTGCCTTTGTCTTTAATACCATAGCTATGACAGAAAAAAGTATGACAAGCACAGCCGAGCAAATAGCTACATGCCATAAAAGTCTGTTCCTTCTCCCGCGTCTTCTAGCAAGAAGTCTTTCTTTGGTTAGTTCTTTGGTTCTCTGAAAATCTTCCAATGTCTGATTTGCAGCATTACAATGAGGTAATACGTTCTCTCATTTCTACACCTGTTGGAGTAGCTGCAAGTCCTCCTGTTCCTGTTTCTCTTACGTTTTCTGGCATCGCTCTGCCTACTGCTCTCATAGCATCAAACACTTCATCTGGTGGAATCTTACTAATCATTCCGGCCAATACCATATCGCATGAAGTAAGTGCATTTACGGAACCTACTACATTACGTTTTACGCATGGTACTTCTACCAAACCTGCAACTGGGTCACAGGCAAGTCCTAAAAGATTCTTCATAGCAATTGCTGCTGCATGAGCAATTCCTGTTGCATCTGCACCATTTAAGTACGCAATCGCACCTGCTGCCATAGATGAAGCAGAACCGATTTCCGCCTGACAACCGCCTGCTGCACCAGCTAAGAATGCACGGTGTGCAATCACACCACCAATACCTGCTGCAACAAACATCGCTTCTGTCATCTGATCATCTGTATATCCATATTCTTCCTGAACTGTGATAAATACAGCTGGAATAACACCACAAGAACCAGCTGTTGGAGCTGCTACAATACGTTTCATACACGCATTTGATTCGCCCATCTTGATAGCACGCTCGATAACACGTCCTATGAAATCACCACATACCAGTTTGCCTGCAAGTCTGGCATCGTGTACTTTTTTACCATCTGTTCCTACAAGACCGCTACGTGACACAAGGTCATCTTCGTATGCATTGTCAGATTCTTTCATAACTTCATACATACGTTTCATTCTGCTAAACGATTCTTCTTCTGAAATATCTAATTCTACACAGTCATCCTGCATAACAATCTTCCAAAATGGCAGATTTTTCTCTTTTTCTGCCGTAATAATATCCGCTAATGATTTATACATAATTTCCCTCTCCTACTTTAAGCTTAAGTATGTAACTCGAACGATTCCTTCGAGGCCTTCTAATGCACCAACTACATCTTCTGGAACTTCTTTATCACATTCAATAACCATAACCGCATCTGCACCTCTCTGTGAACGATAGAGCTGCATCGCACCGATATTAATCTGTTCTTCTGCCAGGAATGTAGTAACCTGCTGTACCTGTCCTGGAATATCCTGATTACGGATAACCAATGTAGGATAATCTCCGCCAAATCGAACAGCTAGTCCATCAATTTCTGTGATTTCAATACGTCCGCCACCGATTGAGCAGCCTACGATTTCACGATGTCTGCCATTCTTTCCATCCAATACAAGTTTTACACTGTTTGGATGTACATCGCCCAAGTCAATTGGGAAAAATCCATATGCCATTTCTCGAATATCTGCTTCTGCATAACTACGTGGAATACGTGCGTCATCTACAGGCATTCCCATAAGTCCTGCAAGCAAAGCCTTGTCCGTTCCATGTCCTTTTCCTGTCAACTGGAAAGAACCATGGAAATATATTTTTGCCATTTTGATATCGCTACCAACAAGCTTTCTTGCTACATTTCCAATTCGCACTGCCCCCGCTGTGTGAGAACTGGATGGTCCAACCATAACTGGTCCAATAATGTCAAATAAGTTCATAACCCCACCGTCGCTTTCTACTGTGCTTCTCCTGGGCACAGTTTTCCATAATCTATCACTTTATTGTACCACATTTATATATAATTATCACTATAAATTTCCCTTTTCCTCTCACAAAAAATCTATTATACTTATTGTGTCAAAGGAAGGAGATTTTTAGAATATGAAAGAACACAAAGTTAAAAAATTTATTTCTATTGGCATTCTATCAATAGGACTGTTCCTCACTTTTTCAGGCTGTTCCTCCACAAAATCAAGTGATATGCAGGTAGACAAAGTAGAGATTTACACCACTCACTATATTAGCGGCGATGCAGAGCAGACTTTCACGGATGAAGAGACTGTAAAAAAGTATGTTGATTTTTTTAATAAATTAGATTTTGATAATCCTGCAAAAGGCGAGCACGTCAGTGAATATGATGGAGGTGGATGGGATTATATAACCTTCAAAAGACAAGATGAAATAGTAAGCCAATATGTTATATATGGCAGAGAATTTATTTGCAAGGATGTAAATTCAGTCAAAGAAGCTCTAGAAATGGACAATTTCCAGGAACGCTGTGAAAAACTTGACTCGCTGGAATGGTATGCTATTTCAGAAGATAACCATACACAATGGCAAACATATATCCAGGATTTATTTGAATAAGCATCAACTTTTTAAGGCTGTCACCTCAAACTGAAGTGACAGCCTTTCGTATTTTCTACTTCTCCAATTTGTAAATTAAAATTTCATCTCCCTGCTTGTACAATGCAATATATATTCCCTCATCTGACTTCACATATTCTAAGGAATAGTTCTCTTCAGACTCCGAATACGTTAATTCTGCTCCTGTTTCTACTTCAGCGACTACTTCTGCACTTTCGCTATCTAGCAACATGATATTTCCTTCATTTGTTGCAACCACTACTTGTTCCTCTAATACGATGTAAATATAATACAAATCATCATATGAAAGATTAGTTTCAACCGTTACTCCAGTCACAAGATTAGTAATCTTAAAAATTCCATCTTGAGCATAATAGATATACTTATTGCTATGTCTTTCTTCACCTGGCTCGCCAATCACAATTCTATCTGCCGTCTGCTTAATTGTTTTCTCTTGACAATCATAAAGATATGCTGACTCTACTTTCGATGTACCATTCTTTTTCGTCTCAAGAATCAAAATCTGATTATCTACAAAACGAGCACCCCATAAATTCTCTTTATTTCCTTTCACCAATTCATACAAAGGATATGCATTTTCCCCATCAAATACAAATATATCCTCACCTCTATCGGCACTTACAATCGCATGTGTCAAATCAGAGGACACCTGTATATGATCAACTGCATAAGTTTCTAATTTATCTCCGAACAGTGATTCAATGCTATTATTTTTTATATCACATAGTTTATAGGTTCTATTCTCCGATTGCATATCTTTTAGCACCAATAAAGCATGCGATGTGCATCCTTCGATATATTCAAAATAATATGTATCTACCTCTTGGTCGCTTGAAATAGTTAGTTTCTCTCCCTGCTCGTACCACTGAAATGAGAATTCGTTTTCCTCTAGTTTAGCAGAAAACAGATTCCACTCTGGCTTATTTTCTACTAGCTCGTTTTCATGTATATAATATTCTTTTCCATCTTTATACACATACTGTCCAACAGCATAATCGTAAGATAATTTCAATGCAGGTTCATCGTAAACTAGTTCTGGCTGCTTATTATCATCCTCGGAAAATGAACAGCCCGTTACTGAAAATAATAGAACCAAACCTACTATCAACATCTTATAGATTTTATTTTGCATATCATTTTCCTCCTTATCTACACAAATAATTTCTTACAATCATTATAACCATAAACGCAGCGCACCAGCAAGGTATACAAAAGAAAAAGGCCCTATCTTTGTGATAGAGCCTCTGAAAATTCTTATTCGATTATACGATCACATGCACCCATCCTTCTGGTGCTTCTACAGTACCCATCTGGATACCAGTAAGTGTTTCATAAAGTTTCTTAGTAACTGGTCCCATTTCTTCCATACCACTTGGGAAGCAGATTTCATTTCCGTGGTCGTTGATTTTTCCTACTGGAGAAATAACTGCTGCTGTACCGCAAAGTCCACATTCTGCGAAGTCTTTTACTTCTTCAAAGAGAACCTCTCTGTTTTCTACTGTGAGACCAAGATATTTTTCTGCAACTACCATAAGAGAACGTCTTGTGATAGATGGTAAGATACTATCTGATTTTGGAGTTACAAACTTGCCATCTTTTGTGATGAAAATAAAGTTTGCTCCGCCTGTTTCTTCTACCTTTGTACGAGTGGCTGGATCTAAGTACATGTTTTCGTCAAAGCCCTGTTCATGTGCATCTACGATTGCATATAAACTCATTGCATAGTTAAGACCAGCTTTGATATGACCAGTACCATGTGGTGCTGCTCTGTCAAAGTCACAAGTACGAATTGTAAGTGGTTTTGCACCGCCTTTAAAATATGGTCCTACTGGTGTAACAAAAATACGGAACTGATATTCCTCTGCTGGTTTTACACCGATAACAGGATTTGTTGCGATCATATATGGACGGATGTAAAGTGTAGCACCTGAACCATATGGTGGTACCCATGCTTCATTTGCTTTTACAACTTTTTCTACCGCATCAATAAATCTTTCTAC
>JAZURS010000163.1:0-1685 GCA_045606325.1 Agathobacter sp. | reverse complement strand
GAACGTTTAATATATGAAAATCTTTAAGTCTGCTTTAGAAAAAGAATGGATAAAACTTGAAAAAGATGAGTTTGCATTCTTGAATAAATCATTACATAAAGAAGAAACAAAACTAAATCTTTTTTTAGAGGATAAGGTTCCAGCAGGTCTGCAAAATACTTTAGATGAGGCGTTTGCAAAGGCGTTTGGTCTAGTGTTTGAAAAAGGAACGGATGTCATCGAAAAGACCTATAAGAAGGATGATATCGAAAAGGATTATCAGATTAATTCTTATATAGTAAATCTAAAAGAAAATCGTCGGAACTTAAAGGCTTTTTCGAAAAAGGCGTCAGGTGCAGGAAATAAAAATCTTTTATTATCAGGGGTGTCAGGAGTAGGATTAGGTGTTCTTGGAATTGGAATTCCGGATATTGTAATCTTTACGAGCCTGATGCTTCGCAGTGTATATGAGACAAGTCTGCACTATGGTTTTCAATATGACACCGAAGAAGAAAAGAAATTTATTCTTTTGGTGATACAGGGGGCTGTTTGTCATGACACGAATTTGTTAAAGATAAATAGCGAGTTGGATTCATATATGAAAAATGGCTGTTTTTCCAAAAGACAGAGCATGCAAGACTGTATACGAAATACTGCAAAGGCATTATCCAAGGAATTGTTGTATATGAAATTTTTACAGGGGATTCCAGTGGTTGGTGCGGTAGGCGGTGCTTACAATATTGCATATATGAAGCAGATAAATAAATATGCGCAAATAAAATATAGAAGAAGATTTCTAATGAAGAAAAGGGAAATATAGGAGAGTCAGATGAGGCTCGACCCGATTGCTTCGCAATCAACCAGCTACTTTGTAGCTGTGGCTCTCGCACATTTGACTGTCGTCAAATTTATAGAATAAAAAAAGAGTGACCATGCAAGTAAACTTGCTAGTCACTCTTATTTTTATTCTTCTCATCTGACTCTTAGTCGTTTGTGTAGTTATCAAAGTAACCCTGAATCAAGATAACAGGTGTTCCTTTGTCGCCTGAACCTGATGTGAGGTCGCAGAGGGAACCGATGAGGTCTGTAAGCTGTCTAGGTGTTGTACCCTGAGATGCCATATTACCTACTAAGTTATCCTGTTTAGATTTGATACTATTTGAGATAGCTTCTTTTAATTCTGCACCGCTAAGGTTTGCAAAATCATTGTCTGCTAAATATTTAAGTTTAAGTTCGTTTGGAGTACCGATAAGACCATCTGTAAATGCAGGTGATACTACTGGGTCAGCAAGTTCCCAAATTTTACCCTGTGGATCTTTGAAAGCGCCATCGCCATATACCATAACTTCTACATGTTTTCCAGTCTTTTCTAAAATAGATGACTGAATATCTACTACAAGGTCTTTACATTCCTGTGGGAATAATTTGATTTTGTCTTCTGTAGATTTGTTTGAACCAAGTAAACCGTATTTTGCATTGAAACCGCTACCGTTAATTGGAGCTGTAAGGAGATCATCAAGACCACATACAACTTTAGCACCGTTTTCTCTTAAGATGCGTTTTGTTCTAACACGTGTATGAATATCGCAGTTAATAACACAATCTGTATATTTCAAGATTTCTCTTGGATTGTTAGCGAAGATTACTTCTACTTCAGCACCAGCTTCTTTGATGATGTTTGAGTAGTAGTCTACATAATCAACACC
>JAZURS010000162.1:0-15893 GCA_045606325.1 Agathobacter sp. | reverse complement strand
ATGATCACTCTTAAATATACACAGTCAAACTCTGTATGTTATGTAAAAGGCGGACAGGCAATCGGTATCGGTGCTGGACAGCAGTCTCGTATTCATTGTACACGTCTTGCAGGCAGCAAGGCTGATAACTGGTGGTTACGTCAGTCTCCACAGGTGCTTGGACTTCAGTTCGTAGACGGTATCAAACGTGCAGACCGTGACAATGCAATCGATCTTTACATGGGCGAAGATTATATGGATGTACTTGCTGATGGAGCTTGGGAAAACATCTTCAAAGTAAAACCAGCAGTATTTACAGCAGAAGAAAAACGTGCTTGGTTAGACAAAAATACAGACGTAGCACTTGGTTCAGACGCATTCTTCCCATTCGGTGACAACATCGAAAGAGCAAAGAAGAGCGGCGTTAAATATGTAGCACAGCCAGGTGGATCTGTACGTGATGATCATGTTATTATGACATGTAACAAATATGACATGGTAATGAGCTTCACAGGAATTCGTTTATTCCACCACTAATCATGAATTAAAAATGAAAGGCCTTGTCCAAAATGGATGAGGCCTTTTTTGAAAATATGCTTACAGGAGAAAAAGTATGCAGATAGTATTCGGAGTTTTAGGGGTAGTATTTTTCGTGGTATTACCTATCATTACCATGGTAATTTATAACCAGACCTTTGGGGAACGTTGCGAAGAGAGAAGATACGAGTCCTATCGAGTAGAGAATTTCGAAGGATTACAAGTTGAGCGCTGTTCAATCGTTGCAAATAAAGGACATCGCCTAGCAGGGTTTAAATATAGCAGAGATGGTCAGACACCTAAGGCACTCTTTGTTATGGTGCATGGATTGTGTGGTGGACACAAAAATTATATGGACTTGTGTAATTATTTTGCTTCTCATGGTTATGCAGTATTTGCTTATGATGCGACTGGAAATGGTGAAAGCGAAGGAAAAAAGGTAGGCGGATTCGCACAGGGACTTGCAGATTTGGATTATGTGCTTAATTATGTAAAGGGGCTCCCAGAGTATCAAGGACTTCCAATTATGCTTATGGGACATAGCTGGGGTGCGTTCTGTGTATGCAATATTTTGAATTTCCATCCAGATGTTAAAGCCGTAGTGGCAGTATCAGGATTTGATACTTCTGCTATACTTTTGAAACAGTATGCAGAAGTGAATATGGGAAAGGCGGCTACGCTTTTGATGCCATATTTACATATATATGAACGAATTACTTGGGGAAAATATGCTGGTACAAGTGCATGCGAGGGATTTGCTAATAGTAAGGCAAAAGTAATGGTTATTCAGAGTTCCGATGATCCAACGGTGTTTGCATCAAGCGGTTATGACCGTTATTACGAAAAGTTTGCAAATGACGAGAGATTCATTTTTAAGATGTATTCAGACAGAGGTCATAGTTATCCAGTAAACTCAGATGCAGGACGTGCCTGCCGTATTCAGATAAAAGAAGGGTATTTCAAAGCAGTAGAAGAAGGTGGCAAGGAAGCTGGGGAAATCTATATTCGGAATCATATGGAACGTGAAGGCTGTATGAAACTGGATGAGCCTTTGATGAAAGAAATTGAAAACATGTTTGAAAGTGCTATGAAGGCATAATTTGAAATAAAGATTTTGTAAGGGAATCGTAAGCAATAAGTATTTGCTTACGATTTTTTTGTTGTTAAAACACTAAATTTATCGAGAAACGATAAAAATATATTGACTTTCGATTTATTTAGGCGTATTATCCAGTTAAAGGGAGAAGTAAATTTTGGAAATTCTCTCGGAAGGGAAATTCATATTATGAAAAAGGAAACTTTAATAAAACTTACAAAATATTTATTGGATTTTATGTTTTTTAGTGGAATAGCAGTGACGGTTTCTCTGCCTATTACGATTAAGATATTAGGTGCATTTTCAGAAAAAATGCATGAGCATTATTTAGAGTCTTTGATTATTTATTTCGTTCTTGGAATTGCGGCTATTGTGATATTAAGAGAACTTCGTAAGATTTTTAAAACCGTTGTAAACAAGGATTGCTTTGTACACGAAAATGTAGTTAGTCTGAATAAAATGTGCAAATGGAGTTTCTTTATTGTATTTATGTCAGTGATAAGAACTATTGTATATATAACCCCTGCAATGCTAGTGGTGATTTTAGTTTTTATTATTGCAGGCTTATTTAGCAAGGTGCTCAGCTTCGTGTTTGAAGAAGCGGTTGGATACAAAGAAGAAAATGACTTTACGATCTAGAGGTGTGAAAATATGGCAATTCAAATCAACTTAGATGTTATGATGGCAAAAAGAAAAATGGGGCTGACAGAACTTGCAAAGGAAGTGGATATTACCTTGGCGAACCTTTCCATTTTAAAGAATGGGAAAGCAAAGGCGGTGCGTTTGGAGACGTTGAATGCAATTTGTAAGGCACTTAAGTGTCAGCCAGGGGATATTTTGGAATATGTGGAGGAAGAAGAGGATGATGTATCTGTTTAATCTTGTAAGTATTATTTTAGGTATCATAGCCTGGATTTTAGGTAGTTTTGCAGCTTCTACGAAAAATATCAGAAAATCACACGGTTTATCAGTGGCTAGTTTTTCTGCTTGCGGTATTTCATTGGTTTCACAGTTTTTGGAAATCGGAAGAAGAACTGCACTATATGACTATACAGCAATCGAAGATACTATTCGAGGCGTGATCATTGCTGCAGCTGTATTGGTTGCGGTGACAATAGGACTAAATGTAATGGCGTTTATGCGAGGAGATGAAATCTAGAGGGGGATTTATGATGAAGAAATTACTTATATGTTTATTGTGTTCATTTGTGATATGTGGATTATCAGCTTGTGGTAATCAAGGTACACAGGAAGAAGATTTAGCGTCGATAGAAGTTATAAATGCAAGCGCGGAGGGCATATATGGTATTGGATATTCGTATTATGCAGATGGAAATTTATTGAGTAGTGGCGGTGGTTGCAATGCTGATAATTCTGCTATCAAGATAGGAGATACATTTATATTGGAAGAACAATCATTTTTTGATGATACAGAGAATCTAGAAGTTGAACTATCGGTGATGAATGAAGATGGAATTGAGTATGCATGTGGGACGAGGATTCCAATAGATGTGTCGAGTGGAAAGGTTTATGAGATAGAAGTAACAGGTGATTATGAGACTGGGTTTAAGACTTCGATAGTAAGTTTTGGAAAGAATGGTACATATGAAATAGGAATTACATTATCTATGGATGATATGGAAATTGAAGGAGAGCAAGAAGAATTGGATTATTCTAATTGTGTGATAGTAGCAACGGGAAACATAATCACTATTCATGCGACAAGGAGTTTAGGAGATGCAGCAGTAGTACTTATACCTGTTGATGACGAGAAAGAAAATGAATATCAAAGAACATATATTACGCCTGGTATGCCAGTAGAGTTTAGTGTTGAAAAAGGCACGTGCTACAAAATTGCTGTAGAGAAGTTGAATGAAACAGGTGCAGACAAGACTGCATATGTCAGAGTTGAAGGTGCAGAGGTTAGAAGTGAGTAAAATTCCAATTATTCCCATAGAAAAAAATATTGACATAATACGTGAGTTAGTTTAGACTAACTCACGTATTTGTTTTTTAAAACAGAAAGAAAGAGGTATATGTATTATGAATAAAAAGAATCAAATTTTAAACTGGACAATGTTAATTTCACTCATCTTAGTATTTTTCTCAGGCATACTAGTTAAACCATTTCCAAGTATGTGGATGGGCATTACACATGCCATATCTGGATTTGTACTCTTCATCAGTGCGAGTGTACATATTTTAAAACATATGAAAAAATAGTTGTTTTTTACCCGTGCGTTAGTTTAAACTAACGGAAATAAGTTGAGGCGAACAGAAAATGGAGGATTTATGAAAAAGATTGTGAATGGACTTTGTGTGGGGTTGGCATTTGTATGTGTGGGCTTAGGTGCTGTAGGAATTGTGCTTCCTATTTTGCCTACAACGCCACTTTTTATAGCGGCAGCATGCTTGTTTGCAAAGGGATCTAAGAAGTTTCATAACTGGTTTTTAAATACGAAATTATATAAGAAGTATATTGAAAGTGCAGTAAAGAATGGAACAATGGAAAGAACTGCAAAGAGAAAAATGATGCTTACCTTAGGTCTTGTATTTGGAATGGGAATCTTTTTCTCTCCATTGATTGCAAAATTAATTATTGTAATTGTAGCTGCAATTCATTTTTATGTATTGATTTTCCGTATCAAGTCAGTAGATCAGACAGCGTAATATAGAAAGGGTATTTATGTTTCATAAGAGATTGTTAAAAGAATTTAAAGACAATGTGAAATATGTAGTGGGAATGGTAGCAACCCAATGGGTTTCCTTAATTGCCAATGTTGTATTGATGCTTTTTATTGCAAATATAGCAGCAACATTTGTGGAAGGAAATGTATTCGAATGGCATGACACACAAGTGTTTGGCTTGTTGACGGTGTTTTTGATAGTGTTTTTTATTCGTGCAAAGGCAACAAGTTTAAATACATGGTTTTCCTTCCGTGCATCTGAAAATGTAAAACATCGATTAAGAGAGTCTGTATATCAGAAACTTATGCGACTTGGGCCAAAGTACCGAGATACAGTTACGACAGCGGAAGCAGTTCAGGTGAGTACAGAGGGCGTAGATCAATTGGAGATTTACTTCGGCAAATATGTTCCACAGTTTTTCTATAGCCTTTTGGCACCAGTAACACTTTTTGTGATTGTTGGTGGTATGAGCATGAAAGTTGCAGTGGTACTTCTTTTATGTGTGCCACTTATTCCAGTTTCGATTATTGCAGTACAGAAATTTGCAAAGAAACTGTTGGCAAAGTACTGGGGGACTTATACAGGTCTGGGTGATACATTCCTGGAAAATTTACAGGGTCTTACGACTTTAAAAATTTATCAGGCAGATGAACGTTATGCGAAAAGAATGGATGAAGAAGCAGAGAAGTTTCGTAAGATTACCATGAGAGTACTGATTATGCAGCTAAATTCGATTAGCATCATGGATATGGTGGCTTATGGTGGAGCTGCAGTAGGTATTATCCTAAGTATCTTAGAATTGCAGGCAGGAAATATTACACTTGCAGAATGCTTTTTTATCACTATGATTTCGGCAGAATTTTTCCTGCCACTTAGGTTATTAGGTTCGTTTTTCCATATCGCAATGAATGGAAATGCTGCAGCAGATAAGATATTTAGACTTTTGGATGCAGAAGAACTAGCACAGGGAACAGTAACAGAGATTGAGAATGATGAAATTGTATTTGAGCATGTAAATTTCGGATACACCAAAGAAAAACAAGTGCTTAAAAACGTATCCTTTACGATTACAGAAAAGAGTTTTGTTGCACTTGTTGGAGAATCCGGATGTGGAAAAAGCACAATTGCGTCATTACTTATGGGTAACCAAAGAACAGACGAAGGTCTTGTGTCTATTGGTGGTGTGAATGTGAAAGATATAGCAGATTCAGCTCTTTATCAGAAAATTACAAGGGTTCGACATGATTCTTATCTATTTAAAGGAACTGTGTTGGACAACCTAAGAATGGGAAAAGCGGATGCTATCGAAGAAGAGATGTACGATGTACTGCGTAAGGTAGATTTGTATGACACAATCATGGAAAAAGGCGGTCTTTTGATGCAGATTGAAGAGAAGGCTGCAAATCTCTCCGGTGGGCAAAAGCAAAGACTTGTACTTGCGCGTGCGATTTTGCATGATAGTGATATCTATATTTTTGATGAAGCAACTTCCAATATCGATGTGGAAAGCGAAGATAGAATCATGCAGGTGGTGCAGGAACTGGCAAAGAATAAGCTGGTTATTTTGATTTCACACCGCCTGGCAAATGTTGTAAAAACAGACAGGGTTTATGTGGTAGAGAATGGCTCGATTGTGGAAGAAGGAAAGCATAGCGAACTTTTAGAAAAGAGAGGCACTTATTATAAATTGTATCGTGCACAACAGGAATTAGAAAAATATTCGAAAGGAGAAGCCGATGAATTCTAATAAAAGAAACGGATTTGCCGTAATGGCAGGATTGATTGGAATGGTAAAGCCTTTGTTGGGCTATATGATAATAGCGATTATTATGGGCTGTATCGGAAATTTAATGGCGACCTTTATTACCATTTTAGGTGGTTTCGGCTTTTTGAATGTTCTTGGAGTAATGGAGCATGTAAACATTACAGTAGTGTTTACACTTCTCATCCTATTTGCAGTGCTTAGGGGTGTGCTTCGTTATGCGGAACAGGCGTGCAATCACTTTATCGCATTCAAACTTTTAGCACGTATTCGTCACAAAGTATTTGCGGCACTTAGAAAACTCGCACCAGCGAAACTAGATGGTAGTGAAAAAGGCAATTTGATTTCTATTATTACAAGTGATATTGAACTTTTGGAAGTTTTTTATGCACATACGATTTCACCAATTTGTATTGCAGTTTTGACTTCTATCTTTATGATTATATTTTTTGCAAATATGCACCCGTTTTATGCGGCTATAGCAGCAGTGTTTTACATTTTGGTAGGTGCGATTATTCCTTTATACAATGGGAAAAAAGGTGGAGAAAACGGTCAGAACTATCGTAAAACGTTCGGAGAATTAAATACCTGTGTATTGGATAATCTCTATGGCTTAGAAGAGATTCGCGAATATGCAAAAGAACAGGAACGTTTACAAGAATTAAACAATCATACAAAGAAACTAGAAGGTATTACAGGACTTTTGAAAAGAGATGAAAAACAGCAACGTATCACGACAGATGGTGTGATCCTTTTTGCTGGTGTTGCAATGACGATATTAGGTATGCATTTGGTAAGTACCGATCAAGTGGGTGGTGCAGAAGCAATCGTAGCAGTGATTGCAATGTCTAGTTCTTTTGGACCTACAGCAGCATTATCTGCTCTTTCCAATAACTTACATCATACGTTGGCTTCTGGGAATCGCGTACTTGATATTTTAGAAGAAACACCAATCGTAGAAGAGATTACAGATGGCACGACTTCGGTGGATGGGGATATCCAATGTGAAAATGTATCCTTTTCCTATCAAACACAGAGTTTTAAGGATGAAGATACCGAAAATGTAGGCGTATTAGAAAACTTTACCACAACATTTGAGCAGAATAAAATTCACGGTATTTTAGGAAAAAGTGGCTGCGGTAAATCCACACTACTCAAACTTTTGATGCGCTTCTATGAAACCGAAAATGGAGTTGTTTCGTACGGAGAAAATAATGTAAACCACATCAATACAGACGTACTTCGAAATAATATTTCCTACGTCACACAGGAGACGTTCCTCTTTACCGACACGATTGAAAACAATATTCGCATAGCGAAGGAGGATGCGACAAGAGAGGAAATTATCGAGGCAGCGAAGAAGGCTTCCATTCATGACTTTATCATGTCTACACCAAATGGCTATGATACGGTATTGGCAGAATTGGGAGACTCAATCTCGGGAGGAGAAAAGCAGCGTATTGGTATAGCCAGAGCATTCTTGCATGATAGTAAGATGATCTTCTTAGATGAGCCTACCAGCAATATTGATAGCTTGAACGAGGGCATGATTTTACGAAGTCTAGAGCAGGAGAAAAAAGATAAAACGATACTTTTGGTTTCTCACAGAAAATCAACAATGGGAATTGCAGACAAGGTGTTAGCAATGTAAGAAAAGGGATGCGAAAGCATCTCTTTTTTGATATACTTACAGAAGAATATTCGTAGCGAGGAATTCGTATGGCACTCAAATTTATCCTAGGTAATTCAGGTAGTGGAAAAACAGAATATATGTATGAACAGGTAGTGAAAGCAGCAGAGGCAAATGTGAAGCAGAACTACCTTGTTGTTGTGCCTGAACAGTTTACGATGCAGACGCAAAGGAAACTGGTAGATTTGTCGACGAATCACGCCATTATGAATATTGATGTGCTTAGTTTTCAACGTTTGGCATATCGTATTTTTGATGAATTAGGAAAAACAGACATAGAGATACTTGAGGAGACGGGAAAGAACCTCGTACTTCGTAAGATTGCACAGGAGAAGGAAGAACAGCTGACAGTATTAAAAGGAAATATGCATCGCATGGGTTATATCGGAGAGGTAAAGTCTTTTATCTCTGAACTGATGCAGTATAATATTTCGCCAGAGCAGCTACAGGACTGTGTGAAAGAGGAAAGGTTTGCAAAAAGTTTAAATTCCAAACTTCAGGATATTTCTGTTATGTACCACGGCTTTGCGGAATATTTGGAAGGAAACTATATCACGCAGGAAGAACTTCTCCATGTTTTGATAGATGTTGCAAAGGATTCTAAGATATTAAAGGACAGCGTACTTGTATTAGATGAATTTACAGGGTTTACACCTGTGCAGGTGGAACTCTTACGCACACTTATGCCTATTTGTAGTCAGATTGTGGTCTCCCTTACCATTGATGCAAAGGAAAACTTTTTCCAGAGCAAGGGTATGCAGGAGCTATTTGATATGCCAAAGAAAACCATTCGTACGTTGATGGATTTGGCACAGCAGACACATACAGAAGTGCTCGAGCCAGTTGTGGTTACGGGTGGAGATAAGAAACGTTTTAAAGATGCACCAGCGCTTTATTTTTTGGAGCAGAATTTGTTCCGAAAAACATATCAGCGTCAGTTTGGTAAGACAGATGAGATACAGATTTTCTCGCTCAAAAATCCAAAGGAAGAACTGACCTGGGCAGCTAGAAAAATCAATGATTTGGTGCAAAACCAGGGGTATCGTTATAAAGATATTGCAGTAGTATCAGGTGATGTAGAGACCTATGGAAATTATGTGGAGCAGGTATGTACAAAGTATGACATTCCATACTTTTTAGATACGACCAAAGAAGTATTGTTCCACCCATTTGTAGAATTTATCCGTGCGATTTTGGAGGTTGTCAGCAGTGACTTCTCCTATCATGCAGTGATGCGTTTGCTTCGTACAGGATATTGCGGATTTGAACAAAAAGATATTGATAAATTAGAAAATTATTTGCTTGCAACAGGTATTCGCGGAAAGAAAATGTGGAGCAAGCGTTGGCTTCGTCTGCCTAAAAATGAAAGGGCCTATAATCTGGAAGAACTCGAAGAAACACGTCAGAAGTTTATGGAAACCTTCGCGCCTGTATTAGAAGTCATGCAGACTGCCGCTAGTCCTACGGTCAAAGACGTGATAATGGCTATATGTAACTGCATGGCAGTACTAGGAGTGGAAAAACAACTCTCGGAGAAAGAAAAAGAACTTCTTGCGGAAGGAGAGCAGGCAAAATCTAAGGAGTATGGACAGATTTATGCTACCGTCATGGATGTATTCGAAAAATGCATTCAGGTATTAGGAGAAGAATGCATTTCTATACAGGAACTAGGTGAAATTCTTGATGCTGGATTTGAAGCGGCAAAGGTGGCAGTTATTCCGCCTGGATACGATAGTGTAACTATCGGCGATATTGAACGTACACGATTAACTCATGTAAAAGTCCTGATTTTCTTGGGCGTAAATGAAGGAATTGTTCCAAAATCAGTAAATCAGGGAGGAATCATATCCCAGTACGAACGTGATGCTATGGAAGCAGCAGATATTGTTTTGGCACCAGGTGCAAGAGAGCAGGCGTTTATTCAGAAGTTTTATTTGTATTTAAATATGACGAAACCATCGCATCAGCTTTATCTGACTTACAGCCGCGTGGATAGCGAAGGAAAGGCATTACGCCCATCGTATTTAATTCGTACGATTCGTCAGATGTTTCCAGATATGCAAGTGCAGGAAATGGGAGACTTGGAACATATATTAGATGTTTCTACGGAGAATGCAGCTCGCGAATATTTTCTCTCAGCGCAAAAAGAAAATGATGAAGGCATGCTTAGTCCAGAATGGTATGCTTTGGCGAAATGCTTTATGGAAAGCGAAGATGAGAAGATTCGAGCAAATAGTAAGGCGATTGTAGATGCCTTTTATTACAAGTATAATCACGACCCAATCAGCCATGTGGTGGCAGAAGCAATCTATGGAAAAAATATAGAGGGTAGTGTGACACGTTTAGAGAAATTCGCGCAGTGTGCCTATGCTCATTATTTGACCTATGGATTAAAACTTCATGAAAGAGAAGAGAGTGGATTTGAAAGTGTAGATATGGGAAATCTTTATCACACCGCGGTAGAGATTTACAGTAAGAAATTAGCAGAGTCTGAGTACGACTGGTTTACAGTGCCAGATGCTACGAGGGAGAATTTTTCACAGACAGCAATGGAAGAAGCCATTTTGGCTTATCCAAACTTGAGCGTTTACGCTACTGCAGAAAATGCATATCAGGCGGCACGCATGAGTCATATTTTTAAGCAGACGGTTTGGGCACTTACTGAACAGGTTAGAAAAGGACGTTTTGTTCCAAATGACTTTGAAGTTTCATTTTCAAAAGTAGATGATTTGGATTCATTAGCATTTGAGTTGGAAAATGGAAATCGCATACAGCTTCGTGGACGTATCGACCGTCTGGATACCTGTGAAGATAATCATCGTTTGTATGTAAAGGTGATTGACTACAAGTCAGGCAATACGAAGTTTGATTTGGTTAAAGTTTATAATGGTATGCAACTACAGCTTGTAGTTTATATGAATGCAGCCATGGAATTGGAAAAGAAAAAGCACAGCCAGAAGGAAATTGTACCTGGCGGGTTATTCTATTATCACATCGATGATCCAGTAATAGAAGTAACAGGCGATGTTGATGAAGCAGAGGTACATGATGCGGTTCTTAGAGCCTTAAAGCCAGATGGATTGGTAAATGCAGAAGAAGATGTATATCGTGCCATGGATGAGAAATTTGAGAAAAAATCAGATGTCATTCCAGTAGAATTGAAAAAAGATGGCGGCTTCAACGCATATTCTTCCGTTGCGACAGCAGAGGAGTTTGATATCCTTTCCGAATATGTAAATAGAAATATCGTAAAAACAGGAAAAGATATTTATGAAGGAAATGTCAAGGTATCACCTTTTGTAGAAGGACAGGAGTCTAGTTGCAAGTACTGTCCATATAAGGCGGTGTGTGGGTTTGATCTTAAAATCCAAGGCTTTGAAGAGCGAAAGAGTACCAAGGTAGATAAAAAAGAATTGTTTGATAGGATGGCGACAGAGAATGCAGTGGACCACGGAGCAGGAAAATGTAATTAATTTTCGAAATCGAAACATATTGGTATCTGCGGCAGCAGGTTCGGGTAAAACCGCGGTTTTGGTTGAGAGAATCATCAAGAAAATTACAGATAAAACAAATCCTGTGGATATCGACAGGCTTCTAGTTGTAACATTTACCAAGGCAGCAGCTGCAGAAATGCGTGAGCGAATTGGTAATGCAATTGAGAAACTCTTAGAAGAAAATCCAGAGGATGAAAATTTAAGAAAACAGCAGACTTTGCTTCATAATGCACAGATTACTACCATTGATAGTTTCTGTCTTTTTGTGGTGCGCAATCATTTTGAAGAAATTGGATTAGAGCCAAATTTCCGAATTGCAGATCCAGGAGAAATCAAACTTCTTGAGATGGATGTGTTAGATGAGGTTTTTGAGCAGGAATATGCACGTCATGCCTCTTCGTTAGACGAATGCCAAGACCACTTTTTAGAATTGGTAGATGCTTATTCTGATAAACGAAGCAATAAAACCGTGAAAGAGATGATTTCAAAGATTTATGCGCAATCTGCCAGCAACCCTTGGCCTAAGGAATGGGTGAAATCTTTGGCACAACCATATATGGCTAGTTCAAAAGAAGAATTACTTGAAACGGAATTGATGAAGGGGATTTTCGCCTATGTAAAAGAAACAGTTTCAGGCATGCCAGAGCAGTTGGACATGTGCCGCCGATTAGCATTAACTGAGCCGGGATTAGAAAAGTATGCGCAGAATATCGCAGATGATTTGCTGGGCTTCGAAGGACTGGAGAAGATTCAGGACTTTGACGAGTTAGAGCAATTTGTGAGAAACGCATTTGAATCCATGGGTAGACTTTCCGCAATCCGAGGATATCAGGGCAGTGAAGAAAAGAAGACGGCAGTCGCTGATGGAAGAAAAGCGATTAAAGATGAATTGAAAAAGATGATAGAACGCTATTTTTCTATGTCTTTGGATGAATTAGTAGAGCAATTGGGAAGAATAAGAAACATTGCAGAGGAAATGATTCGTCTGACACTTATTTATATGGATGCTTTAGATGAGAAGAAGCGAGAAAAACACCTGATGGATTTTTCTGATATCGAGCATGCGGCATTGCGTATTTTAGTGGATGAAGAGACAAAAGAACACCGTTCAAGTTCGTTGGAATTTAAAGAGCAGTTTGAAGAAATCATGATTGATGAATACCAGGACAGTAACCAGGTACAGGAAGAAATCATGCGAGCAATTTCCAGGGAACATAATATGTTTATGGTAGGGGATGTAAAGCAGAGTATTTATCGTTTCCGCTTAGCAAGACCAGAACTGTTTATGGAAAAATTTGCTGCGTATGATTTAGAAGAGAGTAAAAACCAGCGTATCGATTTACACAAGAATTTCCGAAGCCGTAAAGAGGTATTGGATTTTACAAACGATATTTTTTATAAGATTATGGCAACAGATTTGGGGAAAGTGGCGTATGATAAGGATGCGGCATTGTATTATGGTGCAGACTATGCAACTTCCCAAGATATGAAGGCAGAAGTCCTATTGTATGAAATGGATGCTGATTTGGATGAAGACGGACTTAGTGCTCGTCAGTTAGAAGCCCGTATGGTAGCACAGCGTATCATAGAATTGAAGCAGAATCTGCAGATAACAGATAAACAAACAGGGGAACTTCGCCCAGTAAGAAATAGTGATATTGTAATTCTGCTTAGAAGTTTAAGTGGATGGGGAGATGACTTTGTATCTGTTTTGGGTGATTGTGGAATTCCAGCACATGTATCAACCTCAACTGGATATTTTTCTGCGATAGAAGTGCAGACAGTACTTAGCTTCTTGAAAATTTTGGATAATCCATATCAGGATATTCCTATGGCCGCGGTTCTAAAATCGCCTATTGTAGGCTTGGATAATGAAGAATTGGCGGAGATATCCTTAACAGAGGGAACTACCAGTTTTGCAGAGTCTGCAATAAAGCAGATGGAAGAAGCGGAGGAAGGAAAACTATACCACTTTAACCATTTGTACCAGAATTTACGTAAAAAAGTAATGGATACGCCAATTCATCAGTTGATTGATCTGGTTTTGCAGGAAACAGGATATGGAGATTATGTGAAAGCTTTACCTGCAGGTAGTCAGCGAAAGGCAAATCTTGATATGCTGGTTGAAAAAGCGATTTGCTACGAAAAGAGCAGCTACAAAGGGTTATTCCACTTTGTGCGCTATGTGGACCAGTTGCAAAAATATGAGGTGGACTTTGGAGAAGCAGATATTACTGGGGAAACCGAGGATGTAGTACGTCTAATGACGATTCACAAAAGCAAAGGGTTAGAATTTCCTGTAGTATTTGTGTCAGGCATTTCCAAACAGTTTAATGAAAGCGATTCTAGAGACAAATTGGCAATTCACCCAGATATGGGACTTGGTCTGGATGAAATACAAAATTCTCCTAGAGTTAAGAGAAAATGTTTGGTTAAAAGTGAAATTGCAGAGCGTATTCGACGGGATAATCTAGGGGAAGAATTACGCATACTATATGTTGCCCTAACGCGTGCAAAAGAAAAGCTTATTTTAACAGGAACGATTAAAAATCAGGAAAAACTTTATGAAACCTATGTAGGAAATCTTCTTCCAGAGGTACCACTTAGTTATAGTCAAAGAGTAAAAGCAAAAACCTATTTAGATTGGATTGCACCAGCGATCATGTCATATCCAGATCGTTATGAATTTACCTTTGTAAGTTCAGATGACCTGGTTGCTACTTCGGCCAAGGAATTAGCAGAAAAAAGAATTGAAAAAGAAGTGTTGCTTCATCAAATTTATAAAGCAGACCAACACTTAGTTGAAGAGTATAAGACAAGATTTTCTTATGAATATCCATATAAGGATGATAAGAAGAAAAAAAGCAAATATTCCGTTTCCGAGTTAAAGCATGATTCTATGGTAGAACATTATGACCGCCAGGAAGGAGAAGTGGAGATTCCAGATTTCCTTTTGGAAGAGAGAGAATCTTATGTACCTGAGTTTGCGAAAGAAAAAGAAGAATTCGCTTCTGTCACAGAAACGGGGGTACATAAAGGTGCCTTGTATGGTACTGCAGTACATCGAGTTATGGAATGTATGGACTTTGCCGCTTTCTTAGAGGTAGATAAAACCTCAAAAGAATCCGTATTAGATTATATTAACCGTCAATTAGATGCTATGGTTCCAAATCTTTTGCCACAAGAACAGCGAGAACTTATTCGTCGAAACAAGTTACTTGCCTTTTTCCAATCGCCAATTGCAATTCGTATGGCCAAGGCCCAAATGCGAGGAGACTTGTTCCGTGAAAAGCCATTTGTTATGGATTATGATGGTGTGCTTTTACAGGGTATTATTGACGTATTCTGGATAGAAGAAGGAAAAATAGTATTATTAGATTACAAGACAGACCGTGTAGATAAGCCAGAGGAATTGATACAAAGATATCAAAGACAGCTTGAGCTATATGGGAAGGCTCTATGTCGCATTTTTTCTTCAGAGGAAAGAAAAATAGATGATACAGAGAATTTAATCTATTCCTTCCGACTCGACGAAGTGATTACTTTGTAAAAAGAAAGAGCATATAAGCAAAAAGGAGAAGACAAAATGAGTCAGATTGTATTAGCGTCCCAATCTCCTAGAAGAAAGGAGCTTTTGGAACAGATTGGGTTGGAGTTTGAAATCTGTCCAGCCAAGGGAGAAGAAATTATCACCAAATCCATTCCAGAAGAAGTAGTAATGGAGCTTTCCAAACAAAAAGCAGAAGAAGTAGCGGCAATGGTATCATCATACGCCATAGAGCATAAAGATATAACAACACCATCGGATATACTAGTTATTGGAGCGGATACGGTGGTAGCTTATGACGGAAAAATTCTTGGAAAGCCTGTAGATGAAGCGGATGCAAAGGCTATGCTTTCCATGCTTTCCGGTAATACCCATAGCGTATTTACAGGTGTAACCCTAGTGCTAATCGATAAATCTGGTCGAGCAGGAGAGCTGGTTTTTTATGAAAAAACAGATGTAAAAATGCACAAGATGTCAGAGCAGGAAATTGACCGATATATTTCCACAGGAGAGCCTATGGATAAGGCAGGAAGCTATGGAATCCAGGGCAAGTGTGCCATTTATATTGAAAAAATAGATGGAGACTATAACAATGTAGTGGGTCTGCCGATTACCAGAATTTATCAAGAGCTAAAAAAGATTGGCATAGATATCTATTTATGGTAAACTAGCCGTAACAAAAGGATGGTTTATTCAATTATCGTGAAATGCATGCGAAATAATAGGAGGGATTTTTATGTATAATTACGATGATGAAGTATTAGAAGTATTTCTTGAAAATCAGAAACAGCTTTTTCCAGAAAATGTAGCAGAAACATTAGAAGAAGCAGAAGAATTTTTAGACGATTGCATGGCTGTCGTATGCAAAAATCTTAGAGAAGTAAAAGAGTATTTTGAAGAGGCAGGAACCGATATTGCTGGTATGTCAGATGATGATATTTTAGCTGCTAGCGAGGTATTTGCACTTCCAAGTGGAAGATTTTTAATCGTAGAAGGATAAGAAATGAAAAAAATTATAGCAATGTTATGCCTTGCTGTTATGATGCTGTCTGGGACACTAACTGGCTGCACCATTGGAAATACAGAAATTGTTTTTGATA
>JAZURS010000161.1:0-11953 GCA_045606325.1 Agathobacter sp. | reverse complement strand
CCGAGAGCGTTGAGTTCACGGATGATATCAGAAACTTTCATTTCTTTTCCATTTACAGATGTAGGAATACCTTTTTCGAAAGTCATAGTTACGTATTCGCCTTCATCTGGAGCCTTTTCTGGAGATACACCAAGTACGAGTAAGTGGTTATAGTTTGGTTCTACAGAAGGACCTTCTAATTCAAGCCCTTCGTGGCTGATGTGCCATAAGTTTCTATCACGGCTATAGCTTGAGTCAGCAGAGAATGGAAGGTCGATACCATGTGCTTTACAGTATTCGATTTCTTCTTCACGAGACTGCATGTTCCAGTTGTCCTGTCTCCAGGCTGCGATAATCTTTAAGTCTGGAGCTAATGCTTTGATACCAAGTTCGAAACGAATCTGGTCATTACCTTTACCAGTTGCACCATGGCAGATAGCAGTAGCACCTTCTTTACGAGCAACTTCTACAAGTCTCTTTGCGATACCTGGACGAGCCATAGAGGTTCCAAGTAAGTATTTATTTTCGTATACAGCACCTGCCTGTACGCATGGAACAATGTATTCGTCACAGAATTCATCTGTGATATCTTCGATGTAGAGTTTTGTAGCTCCTGAAAGCTTTGCTCTTTCTTCAAGTCCATCTAATTCTTCGCCCTGTCCGCAGTCGATACAGCAGCAGATAACTTCATAATCATAATTTTCTTTTAACCAAGGGATGATAGCAGTAGTATCAAGTCCACCTGAATATGCTAAAACAACTTTTTCCTTTGACATAATATGTATTCCTCCGTCTTCATTTCACAATAAAGATACTATACACCTATATTTATACATTGGCAAGTGCAAAAATATACAAAAATATGAATAAATATGCAAAAATAATGTATAAAATGGTAAAAACATGAATATTCATGCAAATAAAAACAAAAAAGACTTTACGAATGCCTATTCCTGTACTATTATTAGTAGCATAGGTTTTCTTATAAGAAAAAGAAGACATTTGCAAAGGGGAATTTGTATGATAAAAGTAGGTATTATTGGTTCGACAGGATATGCTGGTGCAGAGCTGGTTCGAATTTTAATGAATCATAAAGAAGCGGAAATCCTATGGTATGGTTCTAGAAGTTATGTGAATCAGAATTATGCATCCGTTTACCGCAATATGTTTGAACTTGTAGAAGATAAATGTTTAGATGACAACATTGCGGAACTTGCGGAAAAGGTGGATGTGATTTTTACAGCCACTCCACAAGGCTATTTAGCAGGTGTATTGACAGAGGATATATTAAATAAGGTAAAAGTAGTAGATTTGAGTGCAGACTATCGTATTAAAGATGTTGCAACCTACGAGAAATGGTATGGTATTGAGCACAAGAGTCCTCAATTTATCGAAGAAGCCGTATATGGTCTCTGTGAAATCAATCGTGAGGATATTAAGGGGAAACGTTTGGTAGCAAATCCAGGATGCTATACAACTTGTTCCATTTTAACTGCGTACCCAATGGTAAAAGAGGGATTGATTGATGCAAGTACATTAATTGTCGATGCGAAATCAGGAACTTCTGGTGCGGGGCGTGGTGCGAAGTTACCAAACCTTTTCTGTGAAGTAAATGAAAATATGAAAGCCTATGGCGTGGCTAGTCATAGACATACGCCAGAAATTGAAGAACAGCTTGGTTATGCGTGTGGAGAAGAAATTATGATTAACTTCACACCACATCTGGTTCCTATGAATCGTGGTATTCTTGTAACAGAATATGCCACTCTTAAAAAGAAACCGGATGGAACATATCCAACTTATGACGAAGTAAAAGCGGTTTACGATAAATATTATAAGGAAGAGACTTTTGTCCGCGTGCTTCCAAAGGGAGAGTGTCCAGAGACGAAATGGGTAGAAGGCTCAAACTTCGTGGATGTAAATTTTGTGATTGATGAAAGAACAGGTCGCATCATTATGATGGGGGCACTTGATAATTTAGTTAAAGGTGCAGCTGGTCAGGCAGTTCAGAATATGAATCTTATCTTTGGTCTTCCAGAAACAGAAGGTCTTATGATGGTGCCAATGTTCCCATAAAGCATGTGGGGAGAAACAATAATAAGGAATTTTTATATGAGTAATAATTATGAAAACTTTACTCTGCGTGTGATGCAGATAGAGGATTATGAAAACGTATATAAGCTATGGATGACTATCGATGGCTTTGGAATTCGCTCCATTGACGACTCGAAAGAGGGTGTCGACAGATTTCTAAAGCGTAACCCTACTACCAGTGTGGTAGCAGAAACAGATGGTCAGATAGTGGGAGCAATCCTTTGTGGACACGATGGTAGACGAGGCTGTCTATATCATGTGTGTGTACACAAGGATTATCGTAAGCATGGTATTGGAAAAGCCATGGCAGTCTTTTGTATGAAGGCATTAAAAGAGGAAGGTATCAATAAGGTTTCATTGATTGCATTCCAGACCAACGAGGGAGGAAATAAGTTCTGGCAGAAAGTGGGCTGGACCTTCCGAGAAGATTTAAACTATTATGATTTCACTTTAAATGAGGAAAATATTACGAATTTCATTCATTTGAGTTAAGACAGAAAGAAGGTTGTTTGAAATGACAGAACAGAGAATTCACGCATTACAGGATAAAGCAGAGGTTTTAATCGAAGCCTTGCCATATATTCAGAAGTTCAATCGTAAGATTATCGTAGTAAAATACGGCGGTTCTGCAATGGTAGATGAGCAGTTAAAGAAGCAGGTTATCCAGGATGTGACATTATTAAAATTAGTTGGGTTCAAACCAGTTATCGTACATGGTGGTGGAAAAGAAATCAGCAAATGGGTGAAACTTTCTGGAAAAGAGCCTGAGTTTATCAATGGTCTTAGAAAAACGGACGAAGATACCATGGAAATTGCAGAGATGGTATTAAATAAGGTAAACAAATCACTGGTTCAATTAGTGGAACAGTTAGGTGTAAGAGCGATTGGTATCAGTGGAAAAGATGGTGGCCTTCTCAAGGTGGAAAAGAAATATTCCGACGGTCAGGATATCGGCTTTGTAGGTGAGATTACAGAAGTAGATACCAAGATTATCTACGATATGTTAGAAAAAGATTTTCTTCCTATCATTTGCCCTATCGGTATGGATGATGAATATCAGAGCTACAACATCAATGCAGATGATGCAGCTTGTGCTATTGCAAAGGCGTTAGGTGCAGAAAAACTTGCATTCTTAACAGATATTGCGGGTGTATATAAAGACCCTAGCGATCCATCTACATTAATTTCTACGCTTACTGTTGAAGAAGCAAAGGATCTTTGTGGATCAGGTTTCGTAGGCGGTGGAATGTTACCAAAGCTTCATAATTGCATTGATGCAATTGAAAATGGTGTTTCAAAGGTGCATATTCTGGATGGTAGAATTGCACATTGCCTTCTTCTTGAAATCTTTACCAATAAAGGTATTGGTACAGCTTTCCTTTCAGAAGAAAATTAGCAGACAAAAGGGGTTTATTATATGTCGAAGATGAATCAGAAAATGGAAGCAGCCGAAAAGGTATTGCTTCATACATATAATCGTTCTTCCGTGGTGTTTGATCATGGAAAAGGCGTGTATCTGTATGATACAGATGGAAAAGAATATTTAGATTTTGCGGCAGGGATTGCAGTTTGTTCTCTGGGATATGGAAATGAAACCTATTCCAATGCATTAAAGAATCAGGTAGATAAATTACTTCATGTTTCGAATTTGTATTACAACGAGCCTACTACAGATGCGGCAGAGAAATTGCTCAAAGTATCAGGTATGGATCGTGTGTTTTTTACCAATAGTGGGACAGAAGCAATCGAAGGCGCTTTAAAGGCTGCCCGCAGATATTCTTATAATAAATATGATGAAAATCGCTATGAAATCATTGCGATGAACCATTCCTTCCATGGAAGAAGTATGGGTGCGCTTTCCGTTACAGGAACTTTAAAATACAGAACTCCATTTGAGCCACTAATTGGTGGTGTGAAGTTTGCTGATTTCAATGACTTGGATTCTGTAAAAGCAGCAGTTACGGATAAAACCTGTGCAATCATCATGGAAACCATTCAGGGAGAAGGTGGTATTTATCCTGCCACAGAAGAATTCTTGCAGGGAGTAAAGGCACTCTGTGAAGAAAAAGATATCTTATTAATTTTAGATGAGATTCAGTGTGGCATGGGTAGAACAGGCGAAATGTTTGCCTTCCAGGGATATGGCGTACAGCCTGACATTATGACTTCTGCAAAAGCATTAGGATGTGGTGTTCCAGTAGGCGCATTTTTAATGACAGAGCGTGTTGCTGAAAAATCTCTAGAACCAGGTGACCATGGAACTACTTATGGCGGAAATCCGCTTGTAGGAGCTGCAGTGTCCACAGTTATGGATATTTATGAAGAAACAGATATTTTAACTCATGTAAAAGAAGTTAGTGAATATCTCGAAGAAAAACTGGATAAACTGGTAAAAAATTACGATTTTGTGACAGAACGTCGTGGGAAAGGTTTGATTCAGGGATTGGTACTTACTGTGAAACCTGCAGATGTTTGTAAAAAAGCCTTAGAGAATGGACTCGTCGTAATTACAGCTGGTTCCGACGTTCTTCGTATGGTTCCTCCACTTGTTATCCAAAAAGACCATGTAGATGAGATGATTTGCAAGCTGGAGCATACATTTTCAGAAATATTATTGTAATATAATCTTGTAATATTTGTAAAATTTCGTTAAAATATATAAGACATTGAGACTCCTTCCCAAAAGGAAGGAGTAATTTATGAAAAAAATACCAGTAAAATGTATAGGTGTGCTTTTGGGCACACTTGTTGTCGTGTGTTTATCTAGTTGTGCGAAGGACACTGCTTACTATGTGGAAGAGGAAGCCGCAGTTTCGGAAGTGGAAGCAAGTGAGCAGAGTGAAGTGCAGAAGCAGGAGGAGAATTCTGTAAAACCAGATATTTATGTATATGTCTGTGGGCAGGTTCAAACTCCGGGTGTCTATGTTTTGCCAGAGGGTAGCCGTGTGTTTGACGTTTTTAAACTGGCAGGTGGCCTTACCGCAGAAGCTGCTCCAGATTACTGGAATCAGGCACAGGTTTTAAAAGATGGAGAGATGCTCTATGTTCCTACCGCAGAGGAAGCAAAAGAGCGCAATTTTGACAGCAATACTACTAGTCACACAGATACAGACGACCCAAACAAAGTGAATATTAACACAGCGTCCAAAGAGGAGTTAATGACCATTCCTGGGGTAGGTGAAGCAAAAGCGTTGGCAATTCTTGCATATCGTCAGGAAAATGGCCCATTCTCTTCTATTGAAGAACTAATGAATGTTGAAGGGATCAAGGATGGTGTGTTTTCAAAAATGAAAGAATATATTGAAGTAAACTGAGGTGTAGAATGAGTAAAAAAGTTCTTGTAGTAGATGATGAAAAGTTAATCGTTAAAGGAATTCGTTTTAGTTTGGAACAGGAAGGCATGGAAGTAGACTGTGCCTACGATGGCGAAGAAGCATATAACATGGCGAAAGAGAAGGAGTATGACATGATTTTATTAGATGTTATGCTTCCTAAAATGGATGGGTTTGAAGTGTGTCAGGCAATCCGTGAATTTTCTGATATGCCTATCATCATGCTTACTGCAAAGGGCGAAGATATGGATAAAATTCTTGGTTTGGAATATGGAGCAGATGATTACATTACCAAACCATTTAATATTCTTGAAGTAAAAGCAAGAATTAAAGCAATTATGCGTCGTACAACAGGTTCAACGAAGAAAGAAACTGTAAGTGCGGTAATTGAAAAAGGTGATTTGAAATTAGATTGTGACAGTAGACGTCTTTTCATTCTTGGAAAAGAAATTAATCTGACTGGTAGAGAGTTTGAGCTTTTAGAACTTCTCGTAAAGAACGAAAACAAGGTATATAGTAGAGAAAAACTCTTAGAAATCGTATGGGGCAAAGATTATCCAGGTGATGTTCGTACAGTAGACGTGCACGTTCGTCGTTTGCGAGAAAAGGTTGAGAGTAATCCAAGTGAACCAAAATACGTTCATACAAAATGGGGAGTAGGTTACTATTATATTCAGAAATAATGAAGGGGCGTAAGGATGCAAAAGTCTTCGCAGTTTTTTAGTTTTATCAAAAGTTTAAAATTCCGTATCATTTTGTGTGCGATTCTCCTGGCAATTATCCCTAGTGTTATTGTCGGTTCGGGGATTTTGTTCTCCTATGAAATGCGAGCTTTATCAATTCGAGAGAGCGAGGTTATGAGTCAGGCTAGAATTATTGCCAATCAGGTTGCTAGTAGTAATTACATGAGTGGAAACAAGGATAGTGAGGATATTCTATTTGCACAGATGAATATGCTAACCACTATTTACGATGGTAGAATCCTTATTGTAGATGACAATTTTCAGATCATCTACGATAGTTACAACCTGGATGATAATAAAACGATTATTTCCGACGCGGTTATAAAAAGTTTTAAGGGTGAAAGTACACAGATATACGATCCAGAGAATAATTATATCGAAATGTCTGTGCCAATCATCCATCCAAACGATGTGACAGAAACGGTTGTCGGTATATTAGTAGTTAGTGTATCGACGGATAATATTGCACTGAATCTGAGTTATTTGACACAGATTGCAAATGTTACTGTATTTATCGTAATTATCGCAGTAAGCTTTGCAGGCGTACTTATTGCAATTCGTTTAACACAGCCATTTACAAAACTTTCGGATGGTATTGCGGAACTTCATGGTGGTGTAGGCGATGAAGATTTGGTAGTAAATGACTATACCGAAACGATTATTATTTGTGAGAAATTCAATGAAATGATGGGAAAAATCAAAGCAATGGATGAATCTCGTCAGGAATTTGTTTCAAATGTGTCACATGAACTGAAAACACCTTTGACCTCTATGAAGGTACTGGCAGATTCCATTAATAGTATGCCAGATGCACCAGTAGAATTGTATCAGGAGTTCATGGGTGATATCACAAACGAAATTGAACGTGAAACCAAGATTATCAATGACTTATTATCATTGGTTAAAATGGATAAGACTGCAGCAGCGCTTAATATTGAGACGGTAAACATGAATGAACTCTTAGAGCAGATTATGAAACGTCTCCAGCCTATTGCTGATAAGCAAAATGTACAGTTGGTGTTAGAGTCATTTAGACCAGTTACTGCCGAAGTTGATGAAGTAAAGATTACTTTAGCGATTAGCAATTTAGTAGAAAATGCTATCAAATACAACAAAATCGATGGTGAAGGCTGGGTACATGTTTCTTTGAATGCGGATCATCAGTATTTCTATCTTAAGGTAGAAGATTCGGGAATGGGTATTCCAGAAGAAGATTTAGAGCATATCTATGAAAGATTCTATCGCGTAGATAAGTCGCACTCGAGAGAAATTGGTGGTACAGGTTTAGGTCTTGCAATTACAAGAAACTGTATTTTAATGCATCGTGGTGCAATCAAAGCCCATAGTGAATTGGGTGAAGGAACTACTTTTGATGTACGTATTCCATTGAACTATATTGCTTAATTTCTGAGAGGAAGTTTTATGTCGAAAAAGATACTGTGTATCATCCTTTCGTTGATAATGGTTTTCTCTCTTACAGGATGTAAGGGTGGAAAACAGCAAGAGGGTGAATACCAAATATATTATATGAATATGGATATGAGCAAAATCGTAGCTGAAGAGTATGAGAGTAGTGGTGCTGAGGGGGAAGAGCTGGTTGAAGAACTGTTGGTAAAACTGCAGTCCGCTCCAGATTCTTCAAAACTTCGACAGACCATTCCTACGAATGTACAGGTGAATAGCTTCAAAATGAATGGTGCATATCTGTATGTGGATTTTAGTAAGGAATACAAAGAAATGCAGCCAGCAGAAGAAGTGTTGGTGCGAGCTGCTATCGTTAAAACGCTGACGCAGTCAGGGGCATGTTCTTTGGTGTCATTTACAGTTGATGCAGAACCATTACTTACGCATGACGGAAGTCTTGTGGGCAGTATGTCAGCAGATAGTTTTGTAGAAAATCCAGGAAAACAAATTAATAGTAGTGTAGAAACTACACTTACATTGTATTTTGCCAATAAAGATGGTACAAAACTAGTGAAGGAAACCAGAAATATACACTATAGCACCAACGTATCCATGGAAAAATTAATCATGGAGCAGTTAATTGAGGGACCAAAGAAGTCAGGTAATATGGCTACCATTCCATCTGCGACAAAGCTGATTACGATTTCGGTGGTAGATGGTGTATGTTATGTAAACCTGGGAGATTCATTTAAAACTCAAAATGCTGAAGTGAATGAAGAAATTGTACTTTACTCCATTGTGAATTCACTTACCGAGTCACAGGGGGTAAGTAAGGTGCAGATTTCAATTAATGGTAGTACAGAAGGTAAACTAAGATATACATATGATTTATCAAAGATGTACGAACGAGAATTAAAATATGTAAAAGAGGATTAACATTGAGAAAAAGACCACTTATGCTTATAGCATGCGTCTTTTTGACAGGTTTGGCTTATCAAAGGTATTCCGTAAAATTATTTGCAGGTGCGTGTCTGCTACTGATTTTACAGGAAATTTGGATTGGCAGAAAAACCAAGAAAATTCAAAAGGTAGCAGGAAGGAGTATACTTCTCCTTTCTGCTTTTCTTCTAGGAATCTTTCATATGCAGAAGGAAGAAAACTTCCGTAATGCATACATGTCAAAATTGACAGGCGGGAGTCGGATTACCGTCTGGGGAGAATGTATCAAAACAGAAATCACAGAGTATGGGAACCGTGGATTTCTATCAAATTGTTACATCCGTTTGAACAAGGATATGATACCTTGTAACGATATCGTGGTGTACACATCAAAAAACCAATTTCAAATAGGTCAAATTCATAAAGTAACAGGAAAAGTAAATATGTTTTCGCGTGCTCGAAATGAAGGAAATTTTGATTCGTATCTATACTATCAGAGCCTAAAAATAGATTTTTCTGTAGATGCACAAGAAATTGATTTAATAGAAGCGGAGAAACGACCGTGGAGAGCTATAATTTTGTCGTATAAAGAGAAGATTCGGCAAGTATATAGCAGAAGTTTTGAGAAAAAGACTGCGGGATTCTATCAGGCAATGGTATTGGGGGATAAAACGGATTTGGATGAAAGCCTAAAGAAACTATTTCTAGTTGGTGGGATATCACATATTCTGGCTATTTCTGGCCTGCATGTATCGATTATAGGTCGCGGATTATACCGAGGATTGAGGAAATCAGGAGTTGGATTTGTTGTATCAGGAATATGTGGAAGTCTTCTTCTTATTTTATACAGTTTTATGGTAGGAAGTAGTACATCTACCATACGAGCAGTAGGGATGCTAATGCTTTTCTTTCTATCACAATACATGGGTAGGAGTTATGATATGTTAAATGCACTTGGCTGCATGGTGATATTCTTACTTTGGGATAATCCATTTCTGATAGAAAATAGTGGATTTTGGTTCTCTGTGACGGCACTTTTTGGAGTGGGGGTCATAGGTCGAGAACTTTCAAGTGAAGGAAAAGAGAAAAAGAGACAGAAACCGAGATTTAGCGCTTTATGGATGAGTATAGGAATTACACTTACGACCTTACCTATAACTGCCTTATCATATTACGAGGTGCCAATATACTCGCCTTTTGTAAACTTTATAGTGTTACCACTGCTTACTCCATTTTTTGTATTGGCTGTTATGGGTGGCGTGTTAGGAGTATGGTTTCCGACGTTTGCAGAGGTTCTGTTGTCTCCGTGTCAGTGGCTAATAGGATTTTATGAATGGGTATGTACTGTAGTAGAAAAACTCCCTGGGGCGAGCGTGATATGTGGAAAGTTGCAGTGGTGGCAGGTCGGATTGTATTATGCAGTTTTATTTCTTGGTGTGTGGGGATTAGAGACTCTTTCAAAGGAAAAAACTGTTAAAAGTACGCATTTACCCAAATATAACTTGTTCAGAGGCGGATTGCTTATTATTTGTGGACTAGTCATTCTTCTTCCAAAGCCTAAGTCACCGGAAATTACATTTTTGGATGTAGGACAAGGCGACGGCATATACATCAGTAGTGGTGATGGAAGTACATTTTTTATTGACGGTGGTAGTTCCAATGTAAGTGGAGTTGGAGAGTATCGTATTCTGCCATTTCTAAAATCAAAGGGTGTAAAAGAAATCGATTACTGGTTTGTGTCTCATACAGATTCGGATCACATATCAGGATTGTGTGAAATATTACAAGAAGGATACAGAATCGAGAATATTATACTTGGTGAACGGCGTTCAAATGATGATAAATACACGGATTTGCTTAGTTTGGCAGAAAATGCAGGAATAAGGATCGTGCATATGAATGAAGGAGATAGTATATGTACACGGAATATGAAAATTAACTGTTTGGGACCCTTAACGGTAAATGATGAACCAATAGGAAAAGATAAAAATGAAAATTCTCTGGTGCTTTTCGTTGAGTATCGGTTTGAATCTGAAACCTATAGAGCTTTGTTTGCGGGTGACATCTCATCAGAGATGGAAGAAAAATTATGCAAAGCCGGAGTATTAGAAGATGTGGACTTGTTCAAGTCAAATCATCATGGTTCAAATTATTCCAATTCGGAACTCCTTCTTGCGACTATCTGCCCAGAGCATATCGTAATTTCATGCAGCGAAAGTAATGTCTATGGTCATCCAGGGGTGAAAGCAATAGAGCGAATGGAGGCTTGCGGAGCGCAGATTTTTTATACCATGGAGAATGGACAGATTACATTTCCTTTGATACAATAGCCCTATGAAAACAATAGACAATGATATTAAACGACAGGAATTTAAAAAAGTATATCTGCTCTATGGAGAGGAACGTTATCTGATTCGCCAGTATAGAGATAAGTTGAAAAATGCCATGGCGGATCCAGAGGACACCATGAACTTTTCCGCTTTCGAGGGAGATGATATCAATGTAAAGGAAATCATTGATTTGGCAGAAACCCTTCCATTTTTTGCAGATAGAAGAGTCATTCTTATAGAAGATAGTAAGCTTTTCAAAAAAGGTGGCGACGAGCTAGGCGACTATATGGAGGCTTTGCCAGAATCTACTTACTTTATCTTTGTAGAAGATGAGATAGATAAGCGCTCTCGCTTATATAAAGCGGTTGCAAAATGTGGAAATGCCGTAGAGTTTGGGAAACAGACAGATGAGACTCTGATGAAATGGGTCGGGGGTCGCATTAGCAAAGAAGGCAAGAATATTACACAGGCTGCCTACCAGAGTTTTATTTCCAAAACGGGAACGGATATGCAGAATATCGAAAAGGAACTCGAGAAACTGATTTGTTATACGATGGACAAAGATGTTATCGAGCCTGAGGATGTAGAAGCAATAACCACTGAACAAATTAGCAATAAGGTGTTTGAGATGGTGGATGCGATTGCGAGTCACAAGCAAAAGCATGCAATGGATTTGTACTATGATTTATTAGCATTGAAAGAAGCTCCAATGAGAATTCTCTTTTTAATCACCAGACAATTTCAAATATTGCTTACAGTTAAGGTTATGAGTAATCAGGGATTTGGAAATAAAGATATTGCTGCAAAGGCGGGATGTCCAGAATGGACGGTTCGTAAATACCAGGGACAGGCGAAAGCCTTTTCTTTGGAACAGATAAAACAAGCGATTGCAGATGGTGTTTCTTATGAAGAAGCGGTGAAAACTGGTAGGATGAATGACCAGATGGCAGTTGAAATGTTTATTGTGCAGTATAGCAAGAAATAATGAGATATAAAAAACCCACTAGATGACGGTCTAGTGGGTTGTATTTTTTAGGGTGATAAAATTGTTTGTGCTAATTAAGCGATTCCGTTTACAAGTTTTGCTAAACGAGAAACTTTTCTAGCAGCATTGTTTTTGTGGTAAACACCT
>JAZURS010000160.1:0-22521 GCA_045606325.1 Agathobacter sp. | reverse complement strand
AGAGGTAAATACCTTCGTACAATTTGGGCAGAAATGTCACGTGTACACAGTCATTTATTATGGCTTGGTCTTCTTGCTGATGCTTTCGGATTCGAAAGTTTATTCTATCAGTGCTGGAGAATGAGAGAAAAGGTTCTTGACCTTTTTGAAATGACAACAGGTGGAAGATGTATCTTCTCTGTAAACAAAGTTGGTGGTGTATTAAAAGACATCGACGATGTTATGTTAAAAACGATTAAAGTAACTATGAACGATATCGCTGCAGATTTAAGAATCGTTCGTAAAACATTTATGAAGGATTATACTGTAGAATCACGTCTTCGTGGCGTAGGTATTCTCACAAAAGAACAGGCACACAATCTTGGTGCAGCAGGTCCATTTGCCCGTGCTTCAGGCATCAAAATGGATATGAGAACTACTGGTTATGCAGCTTATGGCGATCTTGATTTCGATATCATTACAAGTGATGAATGCGACTCATATGGTCGTTGTGAAGTTCGTATCAATGAAATCTTCCAGGCAATCGACTTGATTGGTCAGTGTATCGATAAGATTCCAGCTGGAGATATCGCTGCTATCGTAAAAGGCAATCCAAATGGTGAAGCTTTTGTACGTATGGAACAGCCTCGTGGTGAAGCTGTTTACTTTAGTAAAGCAAATGGAAGTAAGTTCTTAGAGCGTATGCGTGTTAGAACTCCTACTTTTGCAAATATCCCAGGTTTACTTGAAACATTAAAGGGAGCAGACTTCGCAGATGTACCGTTATTAATTCTTACAATTGACCCATGTATCAGTTGTACAGAACGATAGGAAAGGAGAGTTTTTGATATGGCAGTAATGAAATTTAAAAATGTGGTATTGAAAAATCTTTTTTCTAAACCAGTAACAAAGAATTATCCAGCAGAACCAGCTATTTACCCAGAAAGAAGCCGTGGACACGTAGAAATCAATATTGATGACTGTATTCTCTGCGGTATCTGTGGTATGAACTGTCCTGCTCGTACAATTAAAGTAGATCGTAAGGCAAGTACTTGGTCGATTGATCGTTTCGACTGTATTCAGTGTGGATACTGTGTAGAAAAGTGTCCAAAGAAATGTCTTACTATCGTACCTGGTTATCAGGAACCTGGTGCTGAGAAATTCGTGGCTACATACGAAAAACCAATTACAGTAAAGAAGATTCCACAGGCGGACATGGATACATGCGTATTCTGTACTCTTTGTGCAAAGAAATGTCCAAAGGAAGCGATTACCGTGGATAGAGCTGAAAAGAAATGGGAACTTAACAAAGACCTTTGTGTAAGCTGTGGTCTTTGTGAAAGTAGCTGTCCTAAGAAGTCTATCAGTATGGTGGAAGAAACTTAAGGATTATATTCAGGGGTTGTCGAAGGGCAGCCCTTGTTTTTTAGGAGATTAAATTATGCATGAATATCATGGTGCAGTTCAGATTATTGAGCATGCAGAAGATTTATGTAGAGAAAGAAAACATAATCAGGTAAATAAAATACAACTTCTTATAGGTGAAGCATCCGGCTATTCTTTTGAAGTAGTAAAAGGATATTTTGAAGAAGCGTCTGTTGGAACGGTATGTGAAGGAGCAGAAGTGACAGTGCGAAAAACTGCACTTATGTTGCGCTGTCCAAAGTGTAACGAACTTTTCCCTAAGAGACTTCTTCAGTACGATTGTCCAATCTGTGGAACCCCAGGGAATCCTACCGATGCGGGAAAGGAAATGACGATTGATTTCATGGAATCCGAATGGATAGAGGAAAAGGGCGATGTTCTTGCAAGAGTGATCCGTAAGGCAGATGTCATCGAATTTTTTGATATGCTAGCTCCTACTTGGGATGACGACCAGATTATTGAACCAGAGAAAATCAATGCGATTTTGGATTACGCAGGAGTACACGCTGGTGTAGATGTACTGGATGTAGCTTGTGGTACAGGCGTGCTGATTCCAGACTATCTGAAACGTGATGTAAACAAAGTCACGGCGGTAGATATTTCTAGCGAGATGATTCGAATTGCAAAGAGCAAATTCGATGATAATAGAGTGGCTTTCTTCTGTTCCGATATTGAGGAATTTAAATTACCAGATTTGTATGATACCTGTATGATTTATAATGCGTTTCCACATTTCGTAAATCCTGCCAGTCTGATCCAATGTCTTGCAGATAAACTTCGCATGGGTGGAAGACTTACCATAGCTCATAGTATGAGTCGTAAACAGTTGGATTCTCATCATTCTGGTCCTGCAAAAAAAGTTTCTATGGGACTCATGCATGAGGATGATTTGGTCAAACTGTTTGAAGCTTTTTTTGAAGTGGATGTAAAGATTTCAAATGAACAGATGTATGTGGTTTCTGGTGTGCGAAAATTGCATAATCGAAGAGCATAAATTTATGACTAGAATAAAAGAGTAAATACACGAGTTGTGTGTTTACTCTTATTTTTTTAAAAAAATATCCGATATATATATCAAAGGAGATACTATTACCACAAGATGTGGGGAGGTGACAAGGATGTTGCAAAGTATTCAGTATATTGGTAGTGGGCCACCAACTTATGTATATTCTCAGAAAGCAGTTGGAGCAAGTGGTGAGTATTATCATGTATTTGCTTCAGAAACAAGGGGATATGATGGTCATAGAGAGCATAGGGAAAAAGAAGAGAAAAAAATTAAAAAAGAAGTAGAAAATGAAAATATAGAATCAGAAGAATTTATGGTGCTTGATAATAAGCAGCAGAGTCTTCAGGATGCATATCAAAAAGAATATAGAAAGAGAGAATCATTTTTATGGAAACTTCAATGATTTAGAACACCTCGGATAAATGAATCTGGGGTGTTTTTTTATTGCGAAAATGGTATAATAGCCACATGATGAATACAATATATAAAATTACTGTTTCGGGTCTGGTACAGGGGATTGGATTTCGTCCTTTTGTAGCAGAACTGGCAGAGGAGCTAGAGTTAGCGGGACAAGTGAAGAATTTGGGAGGCATTGTGGAAATCATTGTCTCTGGAGATAAAAAGGCGGTGGATGAGTTTATCCAGCGTCTTACATGTGTTGCAGAAACAGGAGAATTGCCTGGTTGCAGAGTTGATGAATTAGATGTTGCAGAAGTAACATGTGATGAAAATGAGGAGGATATGATTTTTTTAGATAAAAAGTTTCATATCGTAGAGAGTGGAAATGGGCGAGAAGTTCGCCGTTTTCTTCCGGTGGATTTGCCAACTTGTGATAGGTGTGTTGCGGAGATGCATGATCCCAAGAATCGTAGATACCGTTATCCTTTTATTAGTTGTACGGTATGTGGTCCACGTTTTTCTATTCAGAAAAAAGTACCATATGATAGAGAAACGATTACAATGGATGAGTTCCCAATGTGTGATACTTGTAAACGAGAGTATACAGAAAAAGGGAATATCCGTCGTCATGCACAGACAATTGCGTGTAAAGATTGTGGGCCAAAACTAAAGTATGTGAGTTTGACAGATGCGAAAGATTTCTTGCAAATTTCAGATGAGCAGCAAGCAATTTCTGAAGCTGTTCATGCTTTACTTGAAGGAAAAATCGGAGCAATAAAAGATGTTGGTGGTTACCACTTTACCTTTTTACCTATGAATTCTCAGGCGGCAAGTAGACTTCGTGAGTTTAAAAATCGTGATAAGAAACCTTTTGCGGTTATGTTTTTGAATCTTGATGAGGTTAAAAAGTATTGTGAAGTATCTGAGAAAGAGGCTGCACTTTTGACTTCATCTGCAAGACCAATTGTGTTATTAAAAAAGAAAAAAGATTTCGTACCAGAGATTTGTGGAGAGAGTGATCGTATCGGAGCACTTCTTCCTTGTAATCCATTACAGATTCTTTTGTTGGAAGAAACAGGTCCTCTGGTTATGACCAGTGGAAACAGAGGTGGAGAACCTATCATTATTTCAGAAGAAGAAATGATGGAACACCTTGGAAACGGCATTGATTTTATGCTTACCCATGATCGAGAAATTTTGACACCTTTGGATGATAGTATTTATCAGGTGACAAAGATTGGTGACAAAGAAAAGGTTCAGTTGATTCGTCGCGCGAGAGGACTTGCACCAGAACCTATTCGTTTAAGCCACAAACTTAAAAAAGATACATTTGCAGCAGGCGGAGATTTAAAAGCTGTTTTTGCATTAGGCAGAGATGAATTAGTTTATCTGAGTCAGTACTTCGGTGATTTGGAAGACGTGCGATGTGCGAATAGTCGTGAAGAAGGAATCACACATATGAAAGAACTTTTGGAAATTCAGCCAGAAGTGACAGTAGGCGATTTGCATCCTGCATATTTTTCAACTCAGAATATGGAGAAAAAAGTACAGCACCATCATGCCCATGTGGTATCTGTAATTGCCGAACATGGGTTGGAAGGCAAAGTCTTAGGTGTTGCCTGTGATGGAACAGGATATGGAACAGATGGAACTATTTGGGGCAGTGAATTCCTTTTATGTGAAGAAGGAAACATGGAACGAGTAGGACATTTTTCTTCTGTAAAATTAGTTGGCGGTGATGCATCTGCTAAGCAGGCAGATATGACATTATATTCTTATATGCTGGAAGCAAGGGAAAGAGGATATGATGTAGATGCTTTCTTCCAGAATTATGAAGAGAATGGTAAGAAGTATACCTTGCAGGAGATGGCATGGAAGCAGAATATTAATACCGTATATTCTTCTTCGATGGGACGTTTGTTTGATGCTGCAGCAGCACTTTTAGATATTTGCCATTGCAATTCTTATGAGGGAGAATGTGCGATTAAGTTGGAGCAGGCGGCACATGAAGGAAAGAAAGAAGCAAAAGATATCTTACAAGTGGTTTGTGAAAAAGAAGAGAATCTTTGGCAGGTGGACAGTGTAAGATTGCTAGTAGATTTATATAATTTAAAAGACAAATATTCGAAAGAAGTGTTAGCATATCTTTTCCATCATGCTTTAGCGAATGCAATTGTTGAGACTGCAAATAAAATTTGTGATGAGAAAGGTGTACACCAGGTGGCTTTGAGTGGCGGAACCTTTATCAATCGTATTCTTTTATCGGAAGTGGTAAGTGGACATGAAGCATCAGGTAAGAAAGTTTTTATAAATGAAAAAGTTCCATGTGGTGATGGAGGAATCGCGTTGGGACAGATATATATTTGACATTATCAATATATCACTCTATAATGTATTTATATCGTGAAGAGAGGTGTGGAAATGAACAAATAATATCTTTTGATAACATGAACTTTACTATGTAGTAAAAAGGAAGGCAAAAGGTCTTTCTTAGTCATGTTGCCAAAAGAGGTTGTTTGTTCATAGAACCCTCTCTTTTTTTCGTGGGAAAATAAATAATCTCTATGGCAGCATATGGAGGAAAATATGTTGCAAATAAAGAAGTTAACAATTACACATATCAAAGATAATAGAGTGCTTTTAGATAATCTCAGTTTTTCTCTAAATCAGGGTGATAAGATAGCTGTTATTGGGGAGGAAGGAAATGGGAAATCGACTCTTTTAAAACTGATTTATGATGAGAGTCTAGTAGAAGATTATGTGGACTATACAGGTGAAATTATAAAGAATCAGCTGCACATTGGGTATTTGCCACAAGAGATTCAAGCAGGTGATAAAGAATGTAGTGCGTATGATTTTATGTGCAAAAGTGGTATGTTTTATGAGGCGGAGCCAGGCGAATTATCCAGAATAAGTAAAATGCTTAAGATTCCGTTAGAATTGTTTTATAGTGAACAATTGATTGGGCAGATGTCTGGTGGAGAAAAGATAAAACTTCAGTTGGCAAGGCTTATGATAGAGCATCCAGATGTACTACTTCTTGATGAACCATCTAATGATTTAGATATTGCTACAGTACAGTGGCTGGAAAAATTTATACAGGATTCGAAAGTGCCAGTGCTGTATATTTCTCATGATGAAATGTTGCTTGAAAATACAGCAAATAAGATTATTCATCTGGAGCAGATTAAGAGAAAAACACAGGCTAGAGCAATGGTGACAAGGTCTGGCTATCGAGAATATGTGGATAGACGAATGAGTAGTTTGGCTCATCAGGAACAGGTGGCTAGGAACGAAAGAAAAGAATATCAGAAACAACAGGAAAAGTTTAGGCAGATTCAGCAGAAGGTGGAACATCAGCAAAAGGTAGTTTCCAGACAGGACCCGTTTACGGGGGCAAACTTAAGAAGATCCATGCACCGTATAAAGGCATATGAAGCAAGATTTGAAAAAGAATTTGAGAATATGACCGAGATCCCGGAAACAGAAGATGCGATTTTTATAAAGTTCGGTGAGCAAGTAAATGTACCAAATGGAAAAGTGATTTTAGATTATCATTTACCGGAACTTATGATTGAAAATCGATGCCTTGCAAAGGATGTTAATTTGTATGTTCGAGGACCAGAAAAAATTTGTATCATCGGAAAGAATGGATGCGGAAAGACAACATTGATTCGGAGGATTGCAGAAGAACTGGGTACGCGAAAAGATATAAAAGTATCTTATATGCCCCAAAATTACGAGGAATGTTTAGATGAAACCATTACACCAGTAGAGTTTTTGAAGGAAACAGGGGATAAGGACGAAGTTTCCCGCATAAGAACTTATTTGGGAAGTATGAAATACACCGCAGATGAAATGATTCACCCAATTGGTGATTTATCTGGTGGACAAAGAGCAAAATTATTACTGCTTCAAATGAGCATGTCAGGTAGTGAGGTTTTAATATTAGATGAACCTACACGCAATTTTTCACCATTATCAAGTCCAGTCATTCGACAGATGTTAAAAGGGTTTGGTGGATTGATACTTTCTATTTCTCACGATAGAAAGTATATCGAAGAAGTGGCGGATAAGGTTTATGAACTTACAGAGAAGGGACTAGAATTAATTAGGGAGTAAAGAAATATGATTTTTGGAAAACATATTAATCGTTATTATTTTAAATATGCAGGCTGGATGTTTTTAGGGCTTCTAGCACTTGTAATCGTAGACTGGTTCCAGTTGGTAATTCCAAACATGTACCAGATGGTTATCAATGGCATGAACATGGGATATGTGGAAGTTGATGGCGTAAGCATGGCTTTTGATTTGGATTTCTTATTGGACGAAATCTGTATGCCTATGGTATGGATTATTCTTGCGATGGTATTCGGAAGATTTCTTTGGCGTGTGGCATTTTTTGGAGTTGGTATCAAGGTAGAAGCAGACCTTAGAAATCGTATGTTTGATCATGCAAAGAACTTAAGTTGTGAGTATTATCAGGTAAATAAAGTTGGTAATTTGATGAGTTTATTTACCAACGATTTGGATACGATTCAGGAATGTTTTGCATGGGGAATGCTGATGTTTTTTGATGCTGCATTCTTAGGTGGTTTGGCAATTCTTAAGATGTGGAATATGGATAGTACACTTACGTTGTTTGCAATGTTGCCAATGGGATTTCTGATGGCAGCAAGTATTGTGCTTGGTAACCATATGATGAAAAAGTGGGATATTCGTCAGGAAGCATTTTCGAAGTTGTCGGATTTTTCGCAGGAAAGTTTTTCGGGGATTTCTGTCATTAAAGCTTTTGTAAAAGAGGCGAAAGAACTTATGGCTTTCAAGAAATTAAATGAAGAAAATGAAGTGGCAAATATCGAGTATACAAAATCCTCTGTGCTGCTTCGTATTTTTGTGATGCTTTTTGTGGAAAGTGTTATTTGTGTCATTTTAGGCTATGGCGGATATTTGGTGTATTTAGGAGAGTTTAATGCTGGACAGTTAGTAGAATTTATCGGATATTTTACTGCAATAGTATGGCCTATCATGGCAGTTGCAGAACTTATTGATATGGTATCACGAGGAAATGCTTCACTTAAACGTATCAGTGAACTTTTGGATGCAAAGCAGAATGTCGTAGATCGTGCAGATGTAAAAGAATTAAAGGATATCAAAGGGGATATTGAGTTTAAAAATCTTACCTTCTGTTATCCGGATGGAGAGTATGATGTATTAGAAGATGTTTCCTTTAAAATCAATGCAGGAGAAAATATTGGTTTGGTCGGAAAAACAGGTTCTGGAAAGACTACATTGGTAGATTTAATTCTTCGTACATACAATGTACCGGATGGAACTGTTTTTATCGATGGACATGATGTAAATACAGTGGCGATTCGTGATGTGCGTGCTGGCTGTGCTTATGTACCACAGGACAATTTCTTGTTCTCAGATACGATTGAAAATAATATTTCGTTTGGTACAGATGAAAAAGCACAGAGTGAAATTATAAAAGCTGCAACAATGGCAGATGTGGATAGTAATATTAAAGAATTTAAAGATGGCTATGGTACAGTTCTTGGTGAACGTGGGGTAACTGTTTCGGGAGGACAGAAACAGCGTATTTCTATTGCTCGAGCATTAATGAAAGATGCACCTATTTTGATTTTGGATGATTCCGTGTCTGCGGTAGATACCAAAACAGAGCGTACAATTTTAAAGAACCTTCGTGATACAAGAGCTGGGAAAACAACGATTCTTATAGCACATCGAATTTCTACAATTGAACAGATGGATAAGGTTCTCTTTATTGAAGATGGAAAGGTGGCAGCGTTTGGTTCCCATATAGACCTTTATAATACTTGTCCAGCTTATCAGAAAATGGTTGATCTTCAGAAGTTGGAAGAGGAAGGAGGTAATCAGTAATGGGCGAATTTTTACCTATAATTATCGTTGGTTCCATTATTGGAGCCTTCGCAATCGTTTTTATTTTGGCATATCTTGCCATTCGTAAAGAAAAAGAAGAAACAGATGACGATAGAAATATGTCAGATAAAGAACTTATTGTTCGACTTCTTGCTTATGCGAAACCATATTGGAAAGAATTTGTATTAGTGTTCTTTATTATGATTTTTTCTATCGTGTATGATATTGTATCTCCACTTATCATCGGCGATATTCAGAATTTGGTAAAAGAAGATTTTGAACTAAATGATTTATATATGCGAGTAGGTGTATACGCAGGGATTCTTATTGTGTCTATGGTTTGTACTTATTTGCAGGCAATGATTTTGCAAAAAATCGGGCAGAAGATTCTTTCAAATCTGCGTATGGATATTTTTACACATATTGAAAGTTTGTCACATGAACAGCTAAATAATATCCCTGTTGGAAAATTGGTAACACGTGTGACAAATGATACCAACTCGATTTCCATGATGTTTACAAATGTACTTGTAACTATGATAAAAAATGCAATGGTAATTGTGGGTGTGTTAGGTGCAATGCTGATGCTGAACTATGCGCTTACGCTTATGGTGCTTTGTTTCGTGCCATTTGTAATCTTGTTTACGGTGATCTTCCGTAAATTCTCAAGACGTGCACATAGAAAGGTAAATGATGCAAGAACAGATATCAATACGTATCTTTCCGAAAACCTATCTGGGATCAAGATTACACAGATTTTTAACCGTGAAGAGCAGAAGATGCAAGACTTCTTGGAAAGAAGTAATCGTCTTAAAAAAGCCAGGATTAATCAGATGTTTGTATTTGGCATTTTCCGACCAATGGTATACATGCTAAATATCTCTACCATTATGTGCCTGATGTATTTTGGGGCAAAGGGACAGATTCAGGAAACCGTATTTCTTGGTCAGACCATCAATAGTGCGATAGTAGTTTCTTTTTATATGTATATTTCAAAGTTCTACAATCCAATTCAGACTTTGGCAGAACAGTTTGATGTATTGCAGCGTTCTTTTGCAGGTGCAGAAAAGATATTTACCATTATGGATATGGTGCCAGAAATCGTAGATGAACCAGATGCGATTGAATTAGATGAAATACGTGGTGAAATCGAGTTTAAAGATGTGTGGTTTGCTTACAAAGAAGATGAATGGGTATTAAAAGGCGTATCCTTCCATGTCGAACCAAAACAGACTGTGGCTTTCGTGGGCTCAACTGGCTCAGGAAAAACAACAATCCTTTCTCTTATGGTACGAAATTATGATATTCAGAAAGGGCAAATTTTAATAGATGGAATTGACATTAAGAAGATAAAAATCTCATCTCTTCGTAAACATTTTGGACAGATGCTACAGGATGTGTTCCTGTTCTCAGGTGATATCCGTAGCAATATTCTTCTTCGTGAAGAAGGAATATCTGATGAAGAGGTAATGGAAGCGTGTCGTTATGTAAATGCAGATTCCTTTATCAATAAATTAGAAACGGGATTGGATGAGGTCGTTCAGGAGCGAGGAAATAACTTCTCGGCAGGACAGCGACAGCTTCTTTCCTTTGCAAGAACGATTATTCATAAACCAGCAGTTATGATTTTGGATGAGGCTACTGCCAATATCGATACAGAAACAGAACTTCTGATTCAGGATTCATTGGAGAAGATGAAAAACATTGGAACTATGCTCATCGTAGCACATAGACTTTCTACGATTCAGCATTCTGATAATATTATTCTCTTATCACATGGTGAGATTATTGAACAAGGAAACCATCAAGAACTTTTGGCGAAAAAGGGACAGTATTATCATTTGTATACATTACAGTTTAGCAAGCAGCAGTTGGAACAAAAATAAGGAGGGAAGACAATGAAACTTTTAATCAAACAGAGAGTATTTGCATGGGGCGATACATTTGATATTTATGATGAAGCGGGAAATGTAAAATACTTCGTAAAAGGTGAAGTGTTTTCTTTGGGCCACAAACTTCATGTATATGATGTGAATGATAACGAAATTGGAATGGTGCAGGAAAAACTTTTCTCTTTCCCTAAGAAATTTGAAATTGTAATGAATGGAGTTTCAAGAGGCACGATTACAAAACAGTTTACATTCTTCAAACAGGAGTATGACATTGATTTCAATGGATGGCATGTAGATGGTGACTTCTTAGAGTGGAACTATGAGGTATATGCAGGTGGCAGACCGATTATCCATATCAATAAAGAATGGCTTACCTGGGGAGATACCTATACCATTGATTTCGAAAATCCAGCAGATGAACTTATGGGACTTATGCTTGTTATTGCGATTGACGCAGCGAACTGTGAAGATGGGAAAGGTGGAATTCATATTGAATTGTAATTAGTGAGAAAAAGGCCGTCAACTATGTGACGGCCTTTTACTATTTTTCTTCCTCTACCTGAGGTTCTTTTCCTTCATTCTTCCATGCTGCAAATTTTTCTTCTACCGCATCATATGTTTTCTTAGAAATTTCTGGAAGTTCTTTTCCCCAAGCACCGGTTGCTTCTTTGTAGCCTTTCTTGAATGCTTCGAGGAGTTCGTCTGCTTTGCTTACATCATTGCCTGCAAGGGCTTTTGCAAAATCAAGAATACGCTGAGAGGTCTGTTCTACGCCCCAGTATCCATTTTCAGAAATGTCTTCCTGTGCCTGAAGTTTTGCAGCTTCGGTTACGGTATAGTCACCGCTTGCAAGGAATTTCCAAATATCATCGGACTGTGCAAGAGCATTTCCCTGACCCTGCATCATCTTTTTAACCAAATCCTGCATCTGTGCCATACGAGCTTCGGTGTCAGCTTTCATCTGAGCGATGATAGCTTCACGATCCACGCCGTTCATCTTATTTGGTTTTACAGTTTCTGTTTCACCTGATTTTTCATAAACAACAGCTGTTTCATCAAACCCTTTTTTGTTTGAATCTATAGCAGTTTTTTCTTCTTTTTTTGCATCAGTAGCTTTGCCAGTAGTATTTACATTGGTAGCAGCTACGTTGTTATAAATTGACTGTACACTCATATAGTTCCCTCCTTGGATACATAAAAATTTGTCCGATACACATACGTAGTCTCTCTACCTTTAGTATCGGACAAATTTTCCTGTTTGTGAAGAGGTTTTTTGAAATTTATGCAAGTTTACCTAAAATTTTCTGATAATTTTTCTGCTATGTACATTGAAAAATACAAAAAAAGGAGTATAATGAATAATGTATACAAAGTGCAGGGGTGAAACTATGGACAACATTACGTTAAAGGCATTAGCAAAAATTAATCTCGGACTGGATGTAGTGCGTAGACGTGAGGATGGATATCATGAAGTTCGCATGATTATGCAGACCATTCATTTGTATGACAAATTAGATATAAAAAAGACTACAGAAGAAGGTATTGCCATTACTTCAAATTTGTCTTATGTACCTACCAATGAGAATAATTTGGTGTACAAGGCGGGCAAGCTTCTTATGGATGAATTTGATATTAAGGAAGGAGTTTCTGTGCACTTGCAGAAGCGTATTCCTGTGGCTGCGGGGATGGCAGGTGGAAGTTCAGATGCAGCTGCTATGCTCTATGGTATGAATGAAATTTTTGACCTCGGACTTTCCAGAAAAGATCTTATGGAAAGAGGCGTAAAAATTGGTGCAGATGTTCCTTATTGCTTGATGCGGGGAACAGCATTAGCAGAGGGAATTGGAGAGAAACTGACGAGTTTGCCACCTATGGTAAAATGTCCAGTATTGATTGCAAAACCAGCGATTTCCGTTTCTACCAAGTTTGTATATGAAAATCTGAAATTGAATGATGAAACCATACATCCGGATATTGACCAGTTGGTAACGGATATTAAAAATAAAGATTTACATGCGATTGCAGGACATATGGGAAATGTTTTGGAGAGTGTTACGATTCCAGAATACCCAATCATTGCACAGATTAAGGAGCAGATGATGAAGTCGGGTGCTATCAATTCAATGATGAGTGGTAGTGGCCCAACAGTATTTGGTTTGTTTGAGGATGAAGAGACTGCAAGAAAAGCATATGATGATATGGTGAAATCTGGTTTGGCGAAACAGATTTATGTAACGAATATCTATAATAATCGAAGAGAGTAAGCAGGTGACGAGATGACAGAAGATTTAAAGTTAAATATGGACGCATTTTTACCATTGCGAGATGTAGTTTTTAATACACTTCGTGAAGCGATTTTAAAGGGAGATTTAAAACCAGGTGAACGTTTGATGGAACTTCAGTTGGCTGCACAGCTTGGGGTTAGCCGTACTCCTATTCGTGAGGCTATCCGTATGCTGGAGCAGGAAGGTCTTGCAGTTACTGTTCCTAGAAAGGGTGCAGAGGTTGCAAAGATGACCTTAAAGGGAATGGAAGACGTACTCGAAATTCGTGAAGCATTGGATATCTTGGCTTGTCAGTTAGCTTGTGTTCGTATCACAGAAGAACAGTTGGAAGTTCTTGCAGAAAAGAAAAAAGCTTTTGAAGATAGTTTAAAATCAGGAAATGTAAAGGCTATCGCAGAAACAGACGTGGCTTTCCATGATGTAATTTATGATGCAACGAATAATCCTAAGTTAGTAAATATGTTGAATAATCTCCGCGAGCAAATTTATCGCTACCGTGTAGAATATTTAAAGAAGGAAGAAAACTATCCTAAATTAATAAAAGAACATAATGAAATTTATGATTCACTTGCAAATCGTAATAAGGAGGATGCAACAGCCTCTATTCGTGAGCATGTAAAGAATCAGGCGATTGCGGTGAAAGAAGTTATTATTCAGCAGGGGTAATATTGGGCATAAAAGGAAAATAATTTAACATACTAAGAACATCTTAAGAAATTGAGGTGTTCTTTTTTTATGCAAAAACAGTTGATTTCAAAACAGATAGACAAAAATGAAGAACAAATCAAACAGTTTTTTTCCAGTTGTGATGATTTGAAAATACGTAAACTATCGATAGGCGTGAACGGTAAAGTAAAAGGTTTTGTTTGTTATATAGAGGTAAATGCGGGAAATAATTTAATTAACGTATTAGGAAGAATGATTGCTTATCTTGAAGGACTTCCGGAGGAACAGATAGAGGAGACGGTGAAAGGGAACGCGTTTGCTTTAGCTGATGCGGAGCCATATCAGTACATGGAAGACGCAATCCGTGGAGTGTTGATTGGAGACGCTGTTTTATTTATAGATGGTATATCGTATGCGCTTAAGATGCCAGACCAGGGATATCCCAAAATGAGTATCGGAAAGTCGGAAGCAGAGAAGGTTGTTCGTGGTTCGAATGAAAGTTTTTCAGAGTCAGAAAAAGCAAATACTGCTTTGATACGAAAGCGAATTAGAAATACGCAGTTAAAGGTAAAAGAATTTCAGGTGGGGGTGCGTTCTTTTACAAATGTGGCGATTGTTTATATGGAAGGTCTGGCAGACGAAAAACTACTTCAGGAAGTTCATCGCAGACTTACAGCTTACGATATTGACGGTGTGATGGATAGTGGGGTAATGGAGCAGTTGGCAGAAGAATCATGGGCGTCTCCTTTTCCGCAGTTTCAGTCGACTCGAAGACCTGATCGGGCGGCAATGGATATTTTAAATGGAAAGATAGTAGTGTTGGTGGATAATTCCCCTGTCGCACTTTTGTTGCCCACAGATGTGAATTCTTTTATGAAGACTACGGATGATTATTACAATCGTTTTTATATGGCAACTTTTGCGAGAATGATTCGATATGCGGCTGCATTTTTTGCGTTGACCTTACCTGGATTATATTTAGCTATGACTAATTTTCATACCCAGATTTTGCCCACACCATTACTATTGTCTTTTTCGCAGGCAAGAGCAGGCGTGCCTTTTCCCGCAGCACTTGAAGTGCTTCTTATGGAACTCTCCTTTGAACTAATTCGAGAAGCTGGAGTTCGATTGCCGGGGACCATGGGAAATACAATAGGGATTGTAGGAGGACTTATTATAGGTCAGGCGGCAGTAGAAGCAAATCTGGTTAGTCCGATTGTTGTAATAGTAGTGGCATTTACTGCGCTATGTTCTTTTGCTATACCAAATGAGGAGTTTGCTTTCTCTTTTCGGATTTTAAAATTTTTAATAATAGCATTATCGGCAGTTTTTGGCTTCTTTGGTTTTTTGATTGGTCTTTTTCTTGTGTTAGTGCATATGGCATCGCTTAAAAGTTTTGGCGTGCCCTACCTTTCGCCTTATGTAGGCGCACAACTAAATGAGTACCAAGATGAAAAGGACTCCTTTATTCGGTTTCCATTGCGAATGATGTGGAAGCGCCCAATTTATGCAAATGCATCAGAGCGGTTGAAGTTGCGTAAACGAGAACGTGGAAAGGAGAATCTAGGTAGTGATAATGAGAAAAAATAGAGACTACGCGGAAAATGGAAAAATATCCAGTCGTCAAACCATGCGCCTCTATATGTTTGATCTGATGGGCATTGCCACCTTGCTTTTGCCACCATATCTGGCGAAACTATGTGGAGCAAATGGGATATATGCCATTATTGCAGGAACGGGATGTGGGTATCTATATTTACTTTATTTAGGCTGGATTATGAAAAGAATGAATATGGATATGATATCCTTTCTTGAAAGTAATACGAGAGTGTGGATTAGAAAAAACATATATCTTTGGGTTTTCTTTCATAGCATTCTTACAGCAGGATTTTGCGCCTATGTATTTGCAAATCTAATGCAATATAGTTTAGTACAGGACTCGTTATATATTGTCATTTTGTCTCTCATTGTAATAGTGGCGACTTATGCAGTAAGTGGCGGTATAGAGAGCCGTGCGAGGGTATATGAGGTCCTATTCTGGTTTATTGTAATTCCATTTTTAGGCATGATGCTGGCATCTGTGAGAGGTGTTAAGTGGCGTTATATAGAACCAGTATTACAATTCGATGGAACCAATTTAGCTAAGGGAATTTATTTGGTTTTTCTTTTTCTTACGCCATTATTTTTTGTGTTGTTTCTTATTGGAGAAAAGGAGAAAAACTATGGTAGGAATATTGTAAAAACAGTGTCGGTATCGATTCTTTTTTCGGCGGCTATTTTATTAGGAAGTTATGTGTTGTTACTTGGAAATTTTGGCGTGAATAGTTTGTCTAGTTTGCGGTTCCCGATAGTGACATTGATGAGTACGATTCAATTCGAAGGAAACTTCCTAAAGCGAATGGATGCACTTATGATAGCAGTCTGGTTTTTTACCCTATATGCTCTTCTTAATCTGCATCTGCATTATGGAAATCAAATGTTTAAGCATCTATTCAGAGAGAAAAAAACAAAATGGTGGCAGGTTGGGGTTCCAGCAGTGGCTACTTTTTTAATAGCATATGGAATTTACTTGAATAGGAACTGGTTGGAACTTTTTCTGGCATATTATAGTTACGTTGCCGTGCCACTTATGATAATAATGCCAGCTTTAATATTGTTGTTTAAAAATCGAGGTGGAAAATAGATGGGAAAAATTAAAAAAGGTAGTTATTGGCTAGTGATTTTTTGGATGCTTTTTTTGACAGGATGTGGTTCGACAGAGTTAGAGGAACGATGTTTTCCAATGTTGGTGTCGGTGGGATATGAGGAAGGAAAGGTGACGTATGATGCAGGATTTCCAAAAGAATATATGGTAATGCAACCGAATGCAAGAGGTGTAGATTTTGAGGAAAGCAAGAAGAAGTTTGAAAATAGATTAAATAAAGAGACAGATTATAATCATTTGAAGGTGCTCGTATTTGAAGATGATTTTCTTGGGAGAGCCACTACTTATAAATCAATGCTGGATTATCTTGCAGAAACTGAAAGTTTTCCGCGTAATACTTATGTATGTGTAGTAGACGATGCTGAAGATTTGTTTGAAATAGGAAATCAGGTGGACCAGGATTTAGGCACTTACTTGGAGGAATATCTAAAAAAGCATGAAGAGAAAAAAGATAAACTTCTGACATTAGGAGATTTAATAGATGAAAAGGAGAATATAGACTTTGTTTCGTATCTGCCATATCTTGAAGTAGAAGATAATTACATCGAGTGGAACGGTTATATGAATACGTCTGGTAAAAGCTGGAAATAATCCTGAATAAATAGGAGGATTTCAGAATGAAAAAATATATATTGTGCGTAATTGTAGGTGTTTTTGGGTTTTTATATATTTGGACAACGGTTCTTGGAAATGATTTGTTACAGCCGTCAATCGCTTCTAAAATTTTAAGGTTTCATGTACTTGCCAATAGCGATAGTATAGAAGACCAGTCTGTAAAGGAAGAGGTTAGAGATGCGGTAGGGTTATATCTACAGCCTCTTTTAAAAGATGCAGAGAGTTTGGCGGAAACAAAGGTAATAGTAGACAATCATATGTCACAAATTATTTCGGTTGCTGAAAGCACGCTCGCAGATAAGGGATATGATTATGTGGTAAGTGCCCATATTACACATACAGAGTTTCCAGAAAAAACTTATGGAGCCTACACGTTTCCACGGGGAGAATATGAGGCTCTTCAGATTGTGATTGGAGAAGGTAAAGGGCAAAACTGGTGGTGTGTTTTATATCCGAATATGTGTTTTCGAGGATCTGTATTTGAAGTTGTGGAGAAAGAAGCAGGCGAGGCGCTAAGAGAAGTCTTAAGTCCTTGGGAGTATGCAGATGTATTCGATTCAGGAAAGGTACAGTTGCGTTTTAAACTTCTTGAATTCTTTGAGTAAGATGTTATAATGTATGCTTGTATAGGCGTGAATAAACACATTCGAGGAATTGAGGAATACAATGACAAAAGAAGTAATTATTACAATATGTGGTCTTCAGAACGGGCCAGAAACGGATGGCGAACCAATTGAAATGATTGTCGCAGGAGAATATTTTTATAGAAATAATAAACACTATATTCTTTATGATGAAGTCATGGAAGGGGAAGAAAAGGTTACCAAAAATCGCATCAAAGTTTCTGAAGGTCAGATGGAATTGACGAAAAATGGTGTTGTAAATGTGCATATGGTTTTTGAAGAAAATGTGAAAAACATTACTCAATACTACACACCATACGGAAGTCTCTCGATGGGGATTGATGGGAAAAAGGTAGATATAAAAGAATCAGAACATGAAATTGATATTTCTGTAGAATATGGTATGGAAATGAACCAGGAATTTGTAGCTGATTGCAACATCTCAATAAACGTAAAATCCAAGGGGATCAAAGAATTTAAATTATAAAAGAATGAGCTGTCTACAAATTTGTAGACAGCTCATTTAATTATTTTTTCTTGGATTTTTTCTTTGTATTTGCAGCTTCTTCTTCTTTGAGCTGTGCATTTAAACTATTGTATTTATCTTTTAGTTTTGCACGCCAAGATTTTTTTTCTGCTGGTTTTTCAAGTGCTCCACGAAGACCTTTTACTCCGGTTATGTAAATACCACTAACAGTAGCTTTTACTTCCTTCTTCACAGGGATATCTGCGAAGATAGTTTCGTCTGCGATTAAAGTCATAACCTTTGGTCCAACTTTTGCTTTAACTACAGGAAGTTTGGTCCAACGCATATACCATGGTGTCTGGTCAATAACTACCTGTGGAAGACCGGAATCTTTAATTTTCATTTTCTTCTTATCAATAATCAACATAGAAACAGTCTGTGCAACAGCTGCCATCTGAGCGTCCTGCTCTTCTTTTTTGGTTTGAGCTTTTTTGCCCATGAAATATAATGCAACCATAACACCGATTGTGATAGCTATGATAACTAACATGACGATAGTGCCTGTACTGATTTCTGGCATGATTTTCCCTCCTTTGATTTCACTAACGAATATTCTAACAAAAAAAATATAAAAAATCAACGTGAATATGCGTAAGTATTTGTGTTTTTGGAAAAAATATGGTATCATTTATCAGTTCATAAATTTACTGAAATTTAGTAAGGAGAAAAACAGTATGAAAAAGAGATTATTGGCAGTATTATTATGCGCTGTCATGGCCTTATCGTTAGGTGCATGTGGCGATTCAAATACAGATGATACACAGAAAAGCAATGTAAAACAGCCATCGATTGCAAAGTTAGCTGATTATAAAGATTTTGCAGCAATTTTAACAGGGGATTACGAGGTTACCGATGAAAAGGTAAGAACATACTTTAGCAATGTAGTTTATAGTGCAGGTATTGGAATCATGGAAGTAACAGATCGTGATACCGTACAGGCGGGAGACATTGTAAAGACAGATTATACAGGATATTTAAACGGAACTGCTTTCTCAGGTGGTGCCGCAACAGATCAGTGGATTGACGTAACAAACAACTGCGGTATTGATGCTTCAACAGGTGAGGCGTCAGGATATTTTATTGACGGATTTACAACTGGCTTGGTTGGAGCAAAAATAGGACAGAAAACCAGCAGCGAGGTTACTTTCCCAGCAGATTATGGTAATGCAGATTTAGCGGGACAGTTAACAACTTTCGAATTCAATGTAAAAGCCATCTATACAGAAGTAACTCCAGAAACTATTACGGATGCAATGGTAGCAGAAGCGTTTTCAAAGAGTTATGGAGTATCTACAGTAGCAGAATTTATGCAGGTTATGAAGTCTGAATTGGCTTATAATTTGATTATCAATAATGTGATTGAAAATAGTACTTTTGATATTCCAGAAGAATATTTAAATCTTCGTTTGGAAGAATATCAGAATCTTTTTACAGAATTATATTGTGGTGGAATGGAATTAGAAACTTTCCTTGCGCAGTATTATGGAACTACCTTGGATGCAATGAAGGCGCAGTGGGCTTCGTCTTTACAGTCGCAGATTAAAGCAGAATTAGTATTCAAAGAAATTGTAAAGGATGCTGGTTTAAAGGTAGATGAAAAAGCCATGAAAGAATATGTGACCACTGTTATGCAAACAGCAGGTTCTGCACAGGGAAATGCATTCTTTGCAATTGAAGACAATGTCTACAAGATGCTTGGTGTAGGAAATGTAGAATGTGGTAAAGCATATTATTTAAATCAGAATGCTGTTCGTGATTATGTAACAGAGAATTATAAGTAAAAGGAGATACGAAAATGGATTTAGTAAACATTAGGGATATATTCCGTGACCAGAAAAAATATGAAAATACAGAAGTAACTATCGGTGGATGGGTGCGTAGTAATCGTAGTTCTAAAAACTTTGGTTTCCTCGTAATCAACGATGGTACATTCTTTGAACCTATCCAGGTTGTATATTCAGATGGACTTGCAAACTTTGCAGAAATCGAAAAAACAAATGTAGGTGCTGCTCTTATCGTAAAGGGTCAGCTTGTTCCTACTCCAGAAGCAAAACAGCCATTTGAAATCCAGGCTGCTGAAGTTATCGTAGAAGGTGCATCTACTCCAGATTACCCACTTCAGAAAAAACGCCATACATTTGAATACCTTAGAACAATCTCTCACTTAAGAGCAAGAACAAACACATTTGAAGCAGTATTCCGTGTACGTTCTTTATGTGCATACGCAATCCATAAATTTTTCCAGGAAAGAGATTTCGTATATGTTCACACTCCACTTATTACAGGTAGTGACTGTGAAGGTGCAGGAGAAATGTTCCAGGTAACTACACTTGATTTAGCAAATGTTCCAATGACAGAAGAGGGTAAAGTAGACTTCTCACAGGACTTCTTTAATAAGCCTACAAATCTTACAGTTTCTGGTCAGTTAAATGGTGAAACATATGCGATGGCATTCAAGAATATCTACACCTTTGGACCAACCTTCCGTGCAGAAAACTCTAACACAACACGTCATGCTGCAGAATTCTGGATGATTGAGCCAGAAATCGCATTTGCTGATTTAGAAGACAATATGATGCTTGCAGAAAGCATGCTTAAATATGTAATTAATTATGTTATCGAACATGCTCCAAAAGAAATGGCATTCTTCAACAACTTCGTAGACAAAGGTTTATTAGATCGTCTTGAAAACGTAGTAAGCAATGACTTTGCTCGTGTAACCTATACAGAAGCAATCGATATTCTTTCAAAGAACAATGACAACTTTGATTATAAAGTATCATGGGGCTGTGACCTACAGACAGAACATGAAAGATATTTAACAGAAGAAGTATTTAAACGTCCAGTATTCGTTACTGATTATCCAAAGGATATCAAAGCTTTCTATATGAAACTTAACGAAGATGGAAAAACAGTAGCAGCAGTAGACTGTCTTGTACCTGGTATCGGTGAAATCATCGGTGGTTCTCAGCGTGAAGATGACTATGATAAACTTCTTGCTAGAATTCAGGAAATGGGACTTAATGAAGAAGATTACGGTTTCTACCTTGACCTTCGTAAATATGGTTCGGCTAGACATGCGGGCTTTGGACTTGGTTTTGAACGTTGTGTAATGTACCTTACAGGTATGAGCAATATTCGTGACGTTGTTCCATTCCCACGTACTGTTAACAATTGCGAACTCTAAATAAGCCATTCGAAATGGATAAAATAAGTGCTGTGCAGGCTTGCCTGCAACAGCACTTTATTTTTATCCATAAGAGTTGGCGACTAGCCAACGCGCGAGAGCCGAGTCGCTTTAGGAGCGACGGAAAGTCACGAAGTGACGTGGGTCGAGCGTCGAATGGCATGATCTAACATCACGTGTAGGTGATATTTTCTAAGCTTTTCTCATACGATGAAATGTATGGGAGGTGCATATATGGTGAAGAGATATATCGTTACAATCAGTATAATGATAATTGTTGCAATACTCTCTCTTTTAGTAGTCAGTGTGTTGACTTACCTTTTTAAGTGGCAGTCAGATAAGGCGATGGTTGGAATTGTCATTACATATATTCTATCGGGATTGTCGGGAGGATTATATTTAAGAAACGAAGGCACTATGGAGATTAGAAAGAATGTGATAGAGGCGGTACTGCTAAGTACACTCTTTATTTTTTCATTAATCATATTTTCTAGTCTGGTCTTTAAAATACCATTTGGATTTTCTGTTAGATTTCTTCTTATATGGTTACTAGTTACATGTAGTTTATTTGGGGGTATGTGTGTTGTAAAAAAATAATGAATGTGCTACAATGCTTTTCGTTAGTATTTCAGAGAAGAGGTTTTTAACATGAGAAAAAATAAAGCGATTGCAATTATTCTTGCGGTAGTTGTATTGTTAGCTGGTGTGGCAGTATATGGCATCAATGTTTTAAATGCCACTACTTCACAGGGCGATAAGTCTATAGTTTTAGGATTGGATTTATCTGGTGGTGTTTCTATTACCTATCAGATTATGACAGAAAATCCTACTCAGACGGATATTAACGATACAATTGCAAAACTAGAAGAGCGTGCAGAAAATTACAGTACAGAGTATGCGGTATATCAAGTTGGAGATGACCGTATTACAGTAGAAATTCCAGGCGTATTTGATGCAAATACAGTGTTGGAAGAGTTAGGTAGTCCGGGTGCATTATATTTTATTACTGCAAAGAACGCAGAGGGAAAAGAGAATTATTCCTATGTATCAGATAGCGAGGAAGAAATTCCGTACAAATTGAATTATGAGTTGGAAGAACTGATTGAAAATGGCTCTGTTATTCTGACGGGTAATGATGTAAAGTCTGCGGAAGCTGGATATGTGCCAGATCAGTATGGTGCAAATGCACCAATCGTTTCAATTTCCTTTACAGATGAAGCTGCAAAGATTTTTGGTGATGCTACCACAAAAGCTGCTTCAACAGGGGAAACAATTGCGATTTATTACGACGACCATTTTATTAGTGTTCC
>JAZURS010000159.1:0-8121 GCA_045606325.1 Agathobacter sp. | reverse complement strand
TTACCAGCAGTTGGTTGGGCAGAATATGATGGAGTACGTTATGAATTCAATCCAGAGACGGACTTTGGTCTCTTAGACTGGGGACGCGGGGTATGGACTTATGACAACTATTGGTACTGGGGTTCAGGAAGCGGTTATGTGGATGGAGTTCCAGTGGGCTTTAATATTGGCTATGGATTTGGCGACACAAAGGCTGCTACTGAAAATATTATTTTTTATAATGGTGTAGGTCACAAGATTGATGAAGTAACCTTTGTTATCCCAGAAGACGACTATTTAAAACCATGGAAATTTACATCTAGTGATGGAAGATTTGAAATGGACTTTGAACCAATCATTGACCGTAACAGTTATACAGACCTGAAACTCATTGTTAGTGAACAGCATCAGGTATTCGGTAAGATGACCGGAACTATGATTCTCGATGATGGTACAAAGGTAGAATTGAAAGATTTCCTGTGCTTCGCAGAGAAGGTACATAATAAGTATTAACGATCAAGCCAAGCAGGCGGATGAAAAATAAAGGAGGTGCATGTTTACATGCAACCTCCTTTGATTTTTATCCGGACAGTTTGGCACTTCGCCAAACTGCGAGAGCCGAGTCGCTTTAAAAGCGACGAAAAGTCACGAAGTGACGTGGGTCGAGCCTGCTTGGCTAAATATGAAACACAAAATATCACGCGCGGCGTTTAATCATTTATATTCGATAAGTATATCCGCGCGTCTATTTTATCAAAAGGGACCTATATATAAAAAATCACTTAAAATACCCCGCAAAAGTATTAAAACGGGGACTTTTTAGAGAAAAATTTCATATAGGTCCCTTTTTGATTATTAATATCATTTGTACAGTTATAAATGGGACCTTTTTCTCGAATTATTTTATATAAGTCCTATTTGATGTGAGGTTTACCCCGATAAAGAGAAAAGCTAGCTCGTGTCGATTGCTACGCAATCATGCACCTCGTTCCGATGTGCTGACATTCGCTACTTGTCTTATCGACAAGTATGTTCAACAAAAAAGTCATGGAATCGTAAGCAAGCTTACTTCCATGACTTTTTCATTGTCCTACTTTTCTCTTTATCTTAACTATCTCGTTAATCTGCAATCTGCTTCCCCGTCACATCCATATGAAAGTCTTCTCTGATAATCAATTCTGAAATCGGTACAATCTTATAACCCTGTTCTTTTAAATTTGTGAGAACTTCATCCAACGCATCTGCAGTATATTTTGCTCCATTGTGACATAAGATTATAGCTCCGGGTCCGAGCGATTTATGGTTACATACCTTATTAAGTATTTCTGAAGCGGAGAGGTCCTGCCAATCAAGAGAATCCACGCTCCATTGAATTGGATAATAGTTTAGTTCATAACAGGTTCTAATCACATCATTATTATATGCTCCATATGGTGGACGAAAGAGCTCCATCTCATATCCAGTTAATTCTTTAACGGCATTATGTACGTTTAAAATCTGCTCTTTCTGTGCATCTTTGGCGAGTGTGGTCATATCAGGATGTGTGGCACTATGATTACCTAAGTCGTGTCCTTTTTCTACGAGAACTTTTACACAGTCTGGATATTTTTCTATCCATTCTCCCGTCATAAAGAAGGTTGTTTTTACATTATGTTTATCTAATATCTCCATAATTCGATCAAAGTCTTCTGCGCCCCAAGCTGCGTCAAAAGATATAGAAATCTTCATTTCATTTGTATCTACAGAATAGATGGGCAGTTCTCTTTCTCCATATGTACTATTTACAGCAATGGCAGTATCTCCGAGATGCACAGCCAATAGAATGCATAAAAAGAGAGTGAGTGCCTGGATGCCGATTTTTGTTTCTTCTTTCATGTTTTTAATTAGATTCCACAAATTCAGAAGGGTTTGTTTCATAATTGTATTCCATATATGATTTTACCTAAAATATATTCTCAGATGGGAGCGGATATTCTTTCCAGTTTACATATCCAGTATTTTCCGTTATAATTTAACCTTAGTTGTGTATAAATTTTAAATTTAGGAAGTAAGCGTATTATGGAAAAATTATTAGCAATGTGGAGTAAATTCTCACTGGCACAAAAATCAATTTCAATTCTTTCGGCAGTGCTTGCAACAACACTTGTAGTAGGTGGTGGAATTTTGATTTCCAATGCAGGGAAGAACACAGATGCACCAGGTACAGAAAGTGAAACTGAAACGGAATGTTTTGGTACAGAAGAAGTCTTTATGACAGAGATGACAGAAGTAACAGAGATGGAAGTAATCGAAACGATTTCCGTTACTTTATATGCATCATCTATTGAAAAAGATTTAAAGATTAAAATTCTGGATGAAAATGATGTAAGGGTAAAGGGACAGAATTTTGTAATTACGGTCACTCCAGAAGGTGCAAGTGAAGGCAAAGAATATAATGACCATGACCAGGACGGTATCATTTATATGAAGTCCATGACTCCAGGAAAATATACCGTACAGTTGCATGAAATCGAAGGCTATGTACCTGTAGAAAATCCAATTACTGCGACAGTAAAAGAACAGATTGCATACGAAAAGGTAGATATGTCCAACGAAATCAAAGACCAAAGTGAAATCTCTGAAACTGAAAAAGCGCCTAATAATGGAGAGTCTACTGCAAACCAAATCAAGGATACGGTAGCACTCGTTGCAAAAGATGTTACAGCAGACGAGGTAAGTAAAGATAAAGTAGACTTATCCGGTTTTGCAGATGCAAAGGTAAGTGAAGAAAAAAGCAAAGTGGAGTTTAATGGCGCAGAAATTTCAGTGCCGAAAACAGCTACACTTTATACAAGTGGAAAAGATACATCAAAAACCAAAGTTTTACAGTTAGACTTAAAAGATGACGCAGGTATTGTAAAAGATATCCAGTGGCAGGTAACGGGTACAGCGATTGATTGTACAGTTGCAGCAGACAAATTGTCAGCAACTCTTACCATGAAATCTGCTGGAACGGCAACAGTATCTGTCGTAGTAACTTATGAGGAGGTTATTGCCCCACCTGAAGATTCAGGTAATTCAGAGAACCCAGAAAATCCGGAAGGAAATTCTGTAGGGCTTAGTGCAAGTGCGGAGCAGCTTTCTTCAGTAATAGAAAAGATCGTAACTGTAGAATGTGCAGTAACCGTAGCAAACCAGTCTGATGCACAGACGCAGTTGAAAGATACAAATGGAAACCTTTTGTATTTAGATAAAGAAGGAAAGACTCCTGCTACCCCAGCAAATTATGCAAGTGCAGAAAAATTCTACGCCAATCCAAAATACACTGGATGGTGGGAGATTGATGGCAAGACATATTACTTCAAAGAAGATGGTACACCAGTAACTGGAAAACAGATTATCGGTGGTGTAGAATACGAATTCGATGAAACTGGTTACTTGATTACGCGAGAAAGAAGTATTGGTATAGACGTTTCAAAATGGAATGGAGAGATTGATTGGGAAAAAGTAGCCAATGATCCTGCTAATATTGATTTTGCAATCATTCGTTGTGGCAATAGATATGGTAAAAGCGGTGATATTGCAGTAGATCCATATTTTAAAAAGAACATCGAAGGTGCTATCAAAAATGGTATCAAAGTAGGCGTATACTTCTTTAGCCAAGCAATTACTAAAGCAGAAGCAGTTGAGGAAGCAAGTGCAGCACTCGAACTAGTAAAAGGCTATAATTTACAGCTTCCAATTTATATCGATACAGAAGGGCTCGATGGAGGTCGTGCAAACGCACTTTCCAAAGAAGAACGTACAGAGATTTTAAAAACATTCTGTGAAGTTATTAAGAACGCAGGCTATAAGCCAGGCGTTTACTCGGGAGCATACTGGTATAGAACGCATGTTATCGCAAGTGAAATTGAACAGTATCATATCTGGGTAGCCCAGTACAATAAAGAATTGTCCTACCAGGGTCGCTACGATATCTGGCAGTACACCAGCGATGGTAGTATATCAGGCATTAACGGCAGAGTAGATATGAATATTGCATATCGTGTGTATTATTAGAATAATGAGATATATTGAAGAGATTCTTTCGTTTGAAAGAGTCTCTTTTTTATTAAAATTAAACAAAACAAGGATGAAGAAATCTGTCAATTATTACCTGAATAATAAATTGACAAACATATTGTAGGGGGGTAAAATGAGTTTACAGATTTTGTTCGTTGAAACTATATAAAATGAAAGGGGAAAGAAATCAATGAAGAAAAGAATTTTTGCATTGTTAATGGCTATGGTTCTTGTATTCGGAATGAGTACCACAGTATTAGCAGCTAACAGCCCTGTTGGTGATAACACACCACCAGAAGTACAGGAATTAGAGGTGACTTGGAGTCAGACAGAAGCTTGGACAGTTGAGTTTAAACATGTGATGACAGGTGTTGATTATGAGGAATATTATGCTTGGATTTTGAAAGATGGCAAATATGTGGACAACATGTGGGTTAATGAATGGGAAGATGACAAGGTGTCAGTAGATATTTCAGATTTTGTTGGACACTATGGTGCTGGTAAATACCAGGTAGAGATCGATTGTGAACGTTGGTATCCTGAACAGGAAACATGGATAACAATTTATAATGGTGTGTCAGAAGCTCGTACTTATACAAAACCTGCAACACAGCTTGCAACACCTGCAAACTTTGTTTACAATGCAGAAACTGAAACAGTATCTTTTAGTCAGGTAGAAGGTGCTGTTGCATATGATGTATACAACTTCTTGACTGTGGCTGGAAATGATTCTGGTTCATATCGAATGATTCGTATAGAAGATGATAATACTTCTGATGGCAAAGTAGAATATGTATTCGAAGGATTGAAAGAAGAACTTGAATCTATGCAGAAATATTTTAAAGAAGAAGGCATAGACGTAACATATACACTTGGTGTATGTGCAGTAAGTGCAGATATCGATAAAGTAGCTTACAGCGAATTTGCAAAACAGGTTATAATGGAAAACAAACTTTCGAAAGAAGAAGTAAAAGATGCATTTAACGCAGCATTAGAGAATACAGATGAACCAGAAGAAGCTGTATATGTATTAGCTTCTGTTTCAAATGATACAATCGTTGAAATGCTCAAAACAGATGCAGATTTTGTTGCGAAGGTAGAAAAATTAGATGCTGCAATTGCAGAAGATCTTGGTGAAGCATATAAAGGTGCGACCTCTAAAACAGATGTAGTAGACGCAACTAAAGTTAAAGTAGTAGGTGTTGCAATGAACGCGGTTGGAGGACCTGTAGAATCAGTAGAACTTTCATTTGCTAAACCAGAAAAAGATGTTACAGTTCCAGAAGGATACAAAAAGGGTGTTCCATTAGATATTAGTTTATTAGTAGATGGTGATGCATTAGAAGTTTTAGCAGTTCCAGTAACAATCACAATGCCAATTCCAGCAGGCGTAGATACAAAAGATTTAGTAATCTTACATTACCATGGTGATGCAACAGAACCAGTAGTTATCGTTCCTACAGTAAACGCTGACGGAACTATGACATTCATCGTAGATGGATTCAGTACATTCGTAGTTACAAACCAGGTAGTAGAAACTACAGCTCCTAAGACAGGTGATTCAAGTGCAACAGTTGCTATTTGCTCATTATTACTCTTAGCAGCAGGCGTAGTTCTTATGAAACGTAATGCATTTGCAAAATAATATTTAGTAATTAAATACATGAATAAAGGGCTGTCACTTTGGTGGCAGCTCTTTAGATTTTGGTTAGGAATAAGTTTAGAATGAAAAAACTTTATGCGTATAAAGACAAAGTAATAAAATATTTAGGTATTCTGTTTGTGTGCATCGGTGTTTTGGGACTGGTTTTTTCCTCGTTCGGAGAGAATATTACTTCGCAGAAAAAAGAAAGTAACAAGACACATCTGTTATGCATCGGTGTGGACAAATTTGAAATCATGAGTGAGCGTGAACAGGTATACAATAGTATTGGACAGGCAGATGGTATCTTTTTGATAACGATAGATGAGACGAAAAAGACTGTAGATATTGTTGCAGTGCCTAGAGATACAATCGTGACAATCCAGAAGTATTATTCGAATATGGAGTATATGGGAGAAGAAGAAGCACAGATTTGCCTTCAGTATGCTTACGCAGATGGATTGGAGAATAGTTGCGAGCTTATGGTTGACCGAATAGAAGAACTATTTGAAGGTGTGAAGATAGATAATTATGTGGCGATAAACATGGCATCTGTAATAGAGATAAATACTGTTATTGGTGGCGTAGATGTAATTGTGAATAATGCAGATACCGCTCAGAAAATGGGAGTAGAAGTAGGAGAAAGCGTTCACCTTAATTGGGAGAATATTTCCCTGTATCTCCAATCGAGAGATAAAGCAGAAGCACAAAGTGCTTATGGACGAATGGAGCGTTTGAAGGATTATGTGAAGGCATTTATACCTCGCGCATTAGAAGAAGTAAAAGAGAACCCAGCTATCATCGGAGAGGTAATGACAGTGCTGGGTGCGAATTTGGTTACAGATTTAGATGCTGTTAAAACTGCAGCGCTTGCTACGGCACTTTCAGATCTGTCTGCCGAAAATATCACGTATTGTACCTTAGAGGGTGAAGTAATAATGGGTGAAGATGGATATGAAGAATTTTATCCAGATTCAGCAAAACTCGAGAAGATTATTCAACAAATTAAGTAATTGAAACTCCGCATGAATTCTTGCGTATAAAATCGGATTGTGCTATACTTGTATAAAGTATTGGGAAAATAGGAGACGTATTATGACACCAGAAGGATTCTTATTTGCATTTTTAGCATTCATCATTTTGATTTGTATCATCGTGGTTATTACAGTAGCATCTACTATTTCGTCTACAGTAGCTGCTGTTGTTGATGATGAGGACGGCGAAGAAGAATAGTCTTTTCGCTTGACAAACCTAAGAATCGCAAGTATTATTTTATGCAGTGATAAATAGATAAAGGTAATGAGAAAGAGGAGTACATAACAAGACTTCCCAGAGAGAAACGCCCATCGGCTGAAAGGTGTTTTGCTGTTTGAGTTATGGAAGGTAGCTTTTGAACCGAGTCGCAGAACTTATAGTAAGTGACTCCGCTTCGTCCCCGTTAACGGACATGAGGTGTTCGCATAGGACTATTATTTCTATGCCGACGCAAACGAAGGTGGTACCGCGCTAATTCGCCCTTCTACGTCTATGACGTAGGAGGGCTTTTATATTTAAAGGAGAACAAAAATGAGTAAAGAACTTAACAAAACTTATGATCCACAAGACATCGAAGGACGTCTTTACAAGAAATGGGAAGATAACGGATACTTTCACGCAGAAGTAGACCGTAGTAGAAAGCCATTCACTATTGTGATGCCTCCTCCAAACATTACAGGACAGCTTCACATGGGACATGCACTTGATAACACTATGCAGGATATTCTTATTCGTTATAAGAGAATGCAGGGATACAATGCTCTTTGGCAGCCAGGTACAGACCATGCTTCTATCGCTACAGAAGTAAAGGTTATCGAGAGTTTAAAAGAACAGGGCATTGATAAAGCAGATTTAGGTCGAGAAGGTTTCCTTGAAAAATGTTGGGATTGGAAAGAAGAATACGGCGGACGTATTATCAACCAGCTCAAGAAACTTGGTTCATCTGCAGACTGGGAAAGAGAACGCTTTACAATGGATGAAGGATGTTCTCATGCAGTTCAGGATGTATTTATTAAGTTATACGAAAAAGGATGGATATACAAAGGGTCTCGTATCGTAAACTGGTGTCCTATTTGTAAAACATCTATTTCGGATGCAGAAGTAGAACACGAAGAGCAGGATGGATTCTTCTGGCATATCAACTATCCAGTAGTTGGTGAAGAAGGACGTTTCGTAGAAATTGCAACTACTCGTCCAGAAACCTTATTTGGTGATACAGCCGTAGCAGTAAATCCAGAAGACGATAGATATAAAGACATTATTGGAAAGAATCTTGTACTTCCTACAACAGGACGTGAAATTCCAGTTATCGCGGACTCATATGTAGACAAAGAATTTGGTACAGGTTGTGTTAAGATTACACCAGCACATGACCCTAACGACTTTGAAGTTGGAAAACGTCATGGCTTAGAAGAAATCGTAGT
>JAZURS010000158.1:0-11229 GCA_045606325.1 Agathobacter sp. | reverse complement strand
GCTCCTGGAATATTACGAAGTCTCATAAGGTTTCTCCTTGTCATTTTATTTCATACATATTATACTTAATGTTAGTAAAAAAATCCACAGGAGTATCTATATGAATATAAGAAAATCTAGGTGGCGCAGAGGAATTTGCGCAGCTTTAGCTGCCATGTGTCTAATTTCCATCCCGACGGAAGCAAGGGCAGACGTGTATTGGCCAGAAGGTCCTTCAATAAATACACCATCGGCTATTGTAATAGAAGTAAATTCCGGAGCTGTTCTTTATGAAAAGAATAGTGATGAAGTGAACTATCCTGCAAGTATTACGAAGGTTCTGACGACCCTACTTGCATTAGAACATTGTGATCTGGATGAAATAGTTACATTCTCGGATGATGCTATTAAATATAATCAAGGGGATACATCACATATCGCTAGAGATTATGGTGAGCAGATGACCATGAAGGAATGTTTGTATGCAGTAATGTTGGAATCTGCCAACGAATGTGCCTACGCAGTTGCAGAACATGTTGGACAGAAGCTAGGTGGAGACTATCAGACATTCATAGATCTTATGAACAAAAGAGCAAAAGAGCTTGGATGTAAAAATACGCACTTCACAAATGCAAATGGTCTTCCCGATGAAAATCATTGGACAAGCGCCCATGACATGGCTCTTATCTCAGCTGAAGCATATAAGAACGAAACATTCCAGATTATTGTTGGTACAAGAAGTTACAGAGTTCCACCGACAAATAAACATGCTGATATTACACCGCTCAATAACCATCATGCCATGATTAGTAATTATAAAACCCAAGCATATCTGTATGAACATTGCACGGGTGGAAAAACGGGTTATACCCATGCAGCAGGATGCACATTAGTTACTTTTGCGGAAAAAGATGACTTAGCATTGGTTTGTGTTGTAATGAGAACCACGGCTGATTATCAGTATGCTGAAACGACCAGCTTGTTTGAATATTGTTTCCAAAATTTCCAGGCAGTATCTATTGGAACAAATGGAACGACAGACGATATTCAGAATATGAACAATGGAATCATGATCAATCATGATCCATTTGTAAAGCTTGATGAAAATGCTCATGTAGTACTTCCAATTACTGCAGATGTATCTGATGTAGAAATGTCTGTTGTGAAAAAGGATTTACCAGAAGGTGTTATCGCAAAACTTAATTATTCCTATGGTGGTCATGTAGCAGGATGTGTGGATGTAGTTTTCTCGAATGCCGTAGTAGAAGAGAATTATTTTGATGGAGAGAAAAAAACGTCAGATGTAAATGTAATCGAAATTAAGCCTTCGTATATCTTATCGGTATTGGCAATTATAGTAGCAATAGGTGCAGTTGTTTTGGTAGGAAAGAAGTTGTATGATAATTTCTATGTAATCTTACATGATATGGAAGTAAAAAAACAAAGACGCGAGAGATTTCGACCAATTGCTCGAAAAAGACGTAAAAGAAGAAAGAGCGACCGCATGTTTAAGTAGGTTGCGACAAATAATCGACATAATATAAGACAAAACAAATAAAAATCGACAATACATATCGAGAGTGTATTGTCGATTTTTGTGTTTATGACATGCCGATTGAAAAGTTAAATTGTCAGACTATTTAATAAAATGAGTAACTGACTTTTGTTTTCGGTGTAAATAAGCAGACCATTTGAGGTTTCTACGATAGTTATGTATTTTCCCTGGAAAGTTTCTGTAGTTTCAATCAAATGAATCAGGTATGATTTCATATAAGAGTTTACAGAGAGGAAAACAGTTTCTACCTGTTCCATAGGGTGAACCGAAACGGCTGCTTCATTTAAGAGCTGTGAGATCTGCTTTTCATTTTCTAACTGCGCTACAGTTTTGTTTACAATATAATATCCTCTTTCATCCTTTGGCATATCCAAAGACTTGATGGCACGCTGCACCTGTTTGGTCAGAGCGTCAGATGCTGGATATAAGGATTCGAAGTAGTTCATAAAGTCAGAAGCAAAACGGAAGTGTTTGTTGCTACCGTTTTCTAAGACTTCTGTCATGAGGATTCTTTTTATAATACCTTCACAGGTCTCTCGAGAAGGATTTTTTCTTAAACTTGTACTGCGTTCCATAGGCATCTCCTGTTCCAAATTCTATTATAGACAAACACTAATGTCTTTATATGTATTATAGGACAGAGGAAAGTGGTTTTCAATAGAAAACGGACAAAAGATGAAAACTAAAATCTTTGTTGACGAAATAGGTAAATAAGGCTAAAATGAAACTATGTACCACAAAACTTTCTATAAGGCGGAAAAAAATACCAATGATTTATAAGAGAAGTGAAGAAACAGAACGTATATTAAAAGATGTATATCAGTGTATCGATGACAACGGTGGAATTGCGAAGAAGGAGCAGTTTGCAGCTTTGGGAATCGATTATCGAAGAATTCTTGATTATGTAGAAAGTAATGATGTCATTCGTATCAAGAATGGATACTATACTTATGGGATAGAGCGTTTTTCGGAAGAAGCATTGGTATCGAAACTTTTTCCGGATGGAGTGCTCTGCATGGAAAGTGCTCTGCATGCCTATGGCTACATTTCGCGAAAACCATTTGGTTTCCATATTGCGGTAGATAAGAACACTTCCAAGTCTAGATTTAAACTGGATTATCCAAAGGTGATTCCATATTATACGGAGCCAGAGGTTTTAAAGATAGGCGCAAGTACGATTCAATATGAAGGTAATGAATTCCAGATATATGATAAGGATAGATTGATTTGTGATTGTCTGAAATATGAGAGCAAAATGAATCGTGAGGATTTCAAGGAAGCGGTTCAAGCTTATATTAAGGATGAAGACAAGGATATTTCAGCATTGATGGAATATGCTAGAGAACGAAAAGTAGTAAAACGAGTACAGAGCCTTATTGGAGTGTGGTTATAATGAAACTTGGAATGACATTTCCGAAAAACTGGATAGAGAAAAGTGAAAAAGAAGGCATTCCGGTTTCAGATATTTTATATGGAGTGGCAGTAGAGGACCTGCTTGGTCGTATTGAAAAATCCAGCTTTTATGAATTTCTTTGGTTGACAGATGAGCAGGCTGTTGGGATAGAGGCATATAAAAAGAAAAGCAAGGATCGTATAGAGTTCTTATATGTAGAAAGCGGAAAGAAAAATTATCTTTCTCGTGCTGTTGCTGGACAAGCCTTTGATCTTGATGTGTTAGCACTCTTGCTAGAAGAATTGTTTTCTGAAGTTGATCCAGAGGCACAGTGGGAATATATGGTAGCCGATTCCGCAAATGGAAAATCGCTGCATCTTACATATACGCATTTGGGAATGCAGGTGCCGGTTTCTGTTTATATCCGAACAACGGTTGTGAAAACCTTAAAGAGAAAACAAAAGGAACTGCCACGTCTTTTGGATGAAAGAAAGCATTGCACTTACCTTTGTTATTCAAAGGAAAGCATCTTGGCTGAGTCGCTATTTGAAATTATGCGAAAGTTGGAGTTGATTTCTGACATGGAAGCTTATGCAGAAGCAAACCAAATTCTGAAAGAATATTCCATTAGTGGCCGATATATATTAGAAGAGTTTTTTGCGATGGCAGAAAACGAGCCTAAGGTAAAATCCATGAAACGCATAGAGCAGATTGCTTCCTATAAGAATTATGGATATATGAAAAAACGCTGGCAGCAGTATGAAAGAAATCACAAACTTCAGAAAGAAGATTGGGAAAGTGTAGTAGACAGGATTCTTAAGTTTCAGGAGCCGGTCTGGAAAGCACTTTGCGAAGATGAAATCTTTTTTGATGACTGGATGCCAGAACTTGAAAGATTTTTAGGATAGTAATATACTAGAGGGATAGGACCAATGGGTAAAATTTTTTGTGTTATGGGAAAAAGTGCAACAGGAAAAGATACTATTTATCAGAAACTGTTGACGGAAAGTAAACTAGGATTAAAAAGAATTATTCCATATACCACTAGACCGATTCGCGAAGGAGAGGTTCCAGGTAGAGAGTACCATTTTTGTACAGAAGAAGATGTACAGAAACTAGAAAAAGAAGGACGTATCGTAGAGCTTCGTTCTTATGATACCGTATATGGAATCTGGAAATATTTCACTGTAAATGACGGAAACATCCAATTGGATTATGAAAACTATTTGCTGATTGGAACTTTGGAAGCATATACAAAAATCCGAGACTACTTCGGTGCAGAAAAAGTACTTCCTATTTATATAGAAGTAGAAGATGGCGAGCGTTTGATGCGTGCTATTTCAAGAGAACAGTCGCAGGATGTTCCCAAGTATGAGGAAATGTGTAGACGTTTCCTTGCAGATGCAAAAGATTTTTCGGAAGAAAACCTAAATGCAGCAGGTGTGGAAAAACGTTTTGTAAACGTAGAATTATTAGATACTATCACAAAGATAGAAAAATACATTGAATCAGAAATGTAATCAAAAAGGAGGTGGCCTGACATGGATATGAATATGAAAGTCAATGAATTGACCCAGATGAATCAGATAACAGAAACACAAAAGCCTGTTCAAGGCGATGGCTCGTTCAAGTTTACCCTGTCAAGTGCCATCAGTGATGCCCAGCTTCAAGCGAAGGTAGAATCCTTGATGATGGATATTACATCTCAGGGCGAGAGAATTGCCAGACATATGGACATTCGTGATTTGAAACGATATCGCGGACTGATAAAAGATTTCTTAAACGAAGTAGTTTATCGTTCACACAAATTCTCCCGTGAGAACTTCTTAGACAGACGCGGAAGACACCGTGTATATGGAATCATCAGAAAGATAGATGAAAACCTGGATGCATTAGCAGAAGAATTAGTGGCAGACGAACAGGACCACATCGCGATACTTAGTAGAATCGGGGAAATAGAAGGATTGCTCTTAGATATTTTTACCTAAGAGTAAATAGATAAGATTGCAAGAAGGAGAGAGCATGGCTGGATTTGGCGAGATCATCGGACACAATCAAATAGTAGAACATCTGAAGAACGCCATCCGCATGGAAAAGATTTCTCATGCTTATATTTTAAACGGCGAAAGCAATGCAGGGAAGATGATGTTGGCAGAAGCTTTTGCTACAGCACTGCAGTGTGAAGCCGGCGGAGCAGAATCTTGCATGAATTGCCGCTCTTGCAAGCAAGCAGCGGAACACAATCAACCAGATATTATTTATGTGTCTCATGAGAAACCTAATTTGATCTCAGTAGATGATATCAGACATCAGATTAACAATGATATTGTAATTAAACCATATAGTAGTAAATACAAAATTTATATTGTAGATGAAGCAGAAAAGATGAACACCCAGGCGCAGAACGCTTTGCTCAAAACAATCGAAGAGCCTCCTGCGTATGGTATCATTTTACTTCTTACCACAAATGCAGATGCATTTTTACCTACGATTTTATCTCGTTGTATCACTTTGAATCTAAAAAGTGTGAACGAAGATTTGATAAAAGAACATCTGATGAAAAAATATCAGATTCCCGATTATCAGGCAGAAGTATGTGCGGCCTTTGCACAAGGAAATGTGGGAAAAGCTATCCAGCTCGCATCTTCCGGGGAGTTTAATGAATTAAAAGCATCTACGCTTTCCTTGGTAAAGAAATTAGATGATATGGATTTGTATGAATTAAGCGGATGCATCAAACAAATCAATGATTTTAAACCAGAGATTCAGGAATATCTTGATTTATTGACACTTTGGTTTAGAGACGTGCTTTATATGAAAGCCACCAACGACGTAAATAACCTTATTTTTAAAGATGAGGCTTATGATATAAAAAAACAGGCAGCAAAAAGATCTTATTCTGGAATAGAAAATATTTTACAGGCTTTGGAGCAGACCAGAGTCCGTTTAAATGCGAATGTAAATTTCGATTTGGTAATAGAATTATTGTTGCTAACAATAAAGGAGAACTAATTTATGACAAGAGTAGTAGGAATCCGTTTCCAAAAAGCAGGAAAAATTTATTATTTTGATCCATGCGGATTTGATTTGGAAACAGGAATGCACGCCATCGTAGAAACAGCCAGAGGTGTAGAAATGGGAACCGTTCTCATTCCGCCAAAGGATGTAGAAGATGATAAAGTAATACAGCCACTCAAGCCTGTGATTCGTATTGCAACTGATGAAGATGAAAAAACCATAGAAAAGAATAAAGAAAAAGAGAAAGAAGCCTTTGAAATTTGTAAAGAAAAAATTCAAAAACATGGCTTAGAGATGAAACTTGTAAATGCAGAATACACATTTGATAACAACAAACTTCTCTTTTACTTTACTGCAGATGGACGAATCGATTTCCGTGAGCTAGTAAAAGATCTTGCTGCAGTATTCCGCACAAGAATCGAACTCCGTCAGATTGGTGTACGTGATGAGACAAAGATTTTGGGCGGTATTGGTGTTTGCGGACGACCACTTTGTTGTAAAACTTACTTAGCAGATTTTGTACCTGTATCTATTAAAATGGCAAAAGAGCAGAATCTTTCTTTAAACCCTACGAAAATCTCTGGTGTTTGTGGAAGACTTATGTGCTGTCTCAAGAATGAACAGGACACATATGAATACTTAAATAGTCGTCTTCCAAATGTAGGAGATACTGTATTTGCAAAAGATGGCACTAAAGGAGAAGTACAGAGTGTCAGCGTACTTCGCCAGCTCGTAAAGGTAGTTATCGACAACGGAGACGAAAAAGAATTACGTGAATATAAGGTGGATGAACTTAATTTCCGCCCTAAGAAACGTAAAGATGTAAAAATTACAGAAGAAGAATTAAAAGAGTTAGAAGGTCTTGAAGACGAAGCTGCTGTAGAAGAAAAAGCGGAACGTCCAGCTGAAAACTATTCAAAAGATGAAAATGGCGGAAGTCAAAACTATAAAAAACGTCATGATGGAAAAGGAAAACGTCATTTTGGAAAAAACAAAAAACGAAACAACAACAACTCTTCTGAAAAATAAAGAACGATTAGACGATCTGAATATCAAAGGATATCATATCATTCAGGATCCAGAGCGGTTTTGCTTTGGCATGGATGCAGTACTTTTATCTGGGTTTGCAAATATCAAAAGAGGTGAAAACGTCTTAGACTTAGGAACTGGAACAGGGATTATACCGATTCTGCTGGCAGCAAAAACAGAAGGAAAACACTTTACAGGCTTGGAAATCCAACCAGAAAGTGCAGATATGGCAGGTAGAAGTGTTCAGTATAATCAGTTAGAAGAGAGGATATCCATTGTAACAGGAGATATCAAAGATGCTTCAAATATATTTGGAGCATCTTCTTTTGATGTAATAACCACGAATCCTCCTTATATGATAGGGGAACATGGACTAAAGAATGGTAACGACGCAAAGACCATTGCACGCCATGAAGTGCTCTGCACCTTAGACGACACGTTAATGCAAAGTGCTCGAATTTTAAAACAGAGCGGACGCTTCTATATGGTGCACAGACCCTTCCGTTTGGCAGAAATTTTTGCCAAAATGGTGGCTTATGGCATCGAACCAAAGCGTATGCAGCTGGTTTATCCGCACCTAAATAAGGAACCAAACATGGTTTTAATCGAGGGATATCGTGGAGGAAAGTCCCGAATCACGATCGAGAAGCCACTTATCGTTTACAACGAAAATGGCACCTATACAGACGAAATTCTGGAGATTTATGGGATGTTAAATCAAGATTAAATAAATTTTTTGCGTTTTGGACGCTCGGGAGGTAAAAATGGCAGGAACATTATATTTATGTGCAACGCCAATTGGAAATTTGGAGGATATCACATTTCGAGTTCTTCGAACTCTTAAAGAAGTAGATTTGATTGCTGCAGAGGATACTCGTAGCTCGATTAAGCTGTTAAATCACTTCGATATTCAGACTCCAATGACCAGTTACCATGAATTTAATAAGATAGAGAAAGCCTACCAGTTAGTTGGGAAGCTAAAAGAAGGCAAAAATATTGCTTTGATTACAGATGCGGGCACACCAGGCATCTCTGATCCTGGGGAAGACATTGTACGTATTTGTTATGAAGAAGGAATTGAAGTTACTTCCCTTCCGGGTGCCGCTGCGTGTATTACAGCACTCACCATGTCGGGACGTTCTACCAGACGCTTTGCTTTTGAAGCTTTTTTACCAAAAGATAAAAAAGAAAGAGCTGCGGTTTTAGAAGAGTTAAAGGACGAAACCAGAACCATCATTCTGTACGAAGCACCACATCACTTGATTAAGACAGTTAAAGAATTATTAGAAACACTCGGCGACAGAGAACTCACAGTATGTAGGGAACTCACGAAGAAGCACGAAGAAAAAATACAGACTACTTTTTCGTCTCTTCTTTCTTACTATGAAGAAAAAGAACCAAGAGGAGAGTATGTATTAGTTATCTGCGGAAAAAGTCGTGATGAAATTGTAAAAGAGCAGCAGGCGACTTGGGAAGAGATGTCTATTGAAGATCATATGAAACATTATGAAGATCAGGGTATCGACCATAAGGAAGCAATGAAGCTCGTAGCAAAAGATAGAGGAGTTAGTAAGAGAGATATTTATCAATATCTTTTGAAGTAAGATGGGAAAGATAAGAGAAAGACGAAGAAAAGATAGAAAAAGAAAACAAACGTTGTACTTTCTCGCTGGATGCGGTGCGACCATAGTGTTTTCACTGGCACTCGTTTTGATTGTAAATATGTTCGGAAAGATGTTGGACAGTATTGAAATTTCAAATCCAGAAGAGATTGAAACAGAGTCTTTGATAACCGATTGGGAAGTATTGTTCACAGAAGATGAACCGGACTCCATGCAGATAGTGATGGTTGGAGATATGCTGATACATAAGCCAATTCTTGACTCGGCAAAGCAAGAAGATGGAAGCTATAACTTTGATCACCTATTTGTAAATGTAAAAGATTACATATCTACCGCAGATTTAGCGATTGCAAATCAGGAAACTATTATGGGTGGTGACAGATATGGATACACTGGATATCCAAGTTTTAATACTCCGTTCGCCATTTCAGATGCAGAAGTAAATGCCGGATTTGACGTGTTATTGTTTGCAACAAACCATGCTTTAGACAAAACCAAGAAAGGGATACTCAACTGCATGGAATATTTGGATACCACACATCCAAATTTGGGATATGTCGGAATCAATCACAGCCAGGAAGAGTATGACAATAAAATCTATACATATGAAGCAAATGGAATTACCGTAGCCATACTAAATTATACCTATGGAACCAACGGCCTCGCCATTCCAAGCGACATGCCATACATCGTAAATACACTAGAAGAAGAGAAAGTTCGCTCCGATGTTCGCAAAGCGGAAGAAATTGCAGATTTTACGATTGTGTGTCCGCATTGGGGTACAGAGTATAAATTAGAGCCGGACAGCAGCCAAGAGAAATGGGCCAATATCTTTTTAGAAGAAGGTGCAGACTTGGTACTCGGTGCACATCCACATGTAATTGAACCTATCGAGTGGCTTACGCATGAAAACGGAAACAAGATGCTGGTTTACTATTCTGTAGGAAACTTCGTACACGGAACTTCTTCTTCTGGAAAAGGAGTTAGTAATCGTATGGTAGGTGGGATTGCAGATGTTACTTTAGAAAGAAATGAAGAAACCGGCGAGGTAGAAATCATACATCATGGAGTGATTCCAATCGTATGTCACATCGCAAACGGCACGGAGTATACAGTGTATTATCTAGAAGATTACACCGAAGAACTGGCCTCCCAAAACCTCATCCTTTCGCAGGATTCTGAGTTTTCGAAGGCCCATTGTGATGCGCTAGTAGATCAAGTCTGGGGTGAAGAATAGTACTTTGGAAGATACTTTTCCAAGAGAGAAAAAGGAGCAGGACCAATGTCCAAAACTGCCTGATGGAATTGTTTATCGGAATACTCCGAACCAAACATTTCCTTGGTATATTCCTTCAACTCCAGAAACTCAATATAACCAATATAATATTTCAAATAGTTACCCGGCTCAGATAAGATGAGCTGGGTAATTTCTTTTACAGCATCCTTGTTCGTAATTCCATAACCAGCCCAGAACTCCTGCATTTCCACGTCAGTCCAGCCATAGTAATGCAGACCAATATCCGAAGAAGCATAGAGGCTTAAGATTGCAGACTGGTTGTGTGCCAGAAAAGAAGCAATACTCTCATCCAATCCAGCGTACTCATACGCCATCATTTCTATATAAGTAGCCCAGCCTTCTACAAAACCGCCATAGTCCAAAAGCGTGCGAATGTAAGGATATTCGTAAGTGTATGTCATGACAGTCTGGTATAAATGTCCTGGATAGCCTTCATGAGCAAGAGTCGTAAAGGCATAGATGTCCGAATCAATGTAGGCATCATTAATATAAATTACATTCTCCTTGTAATTATCCAGAGGTGCTATGATGTAAAAAGCAGGTGCAAGGAATTCTTCCAAAGCAGGTTCTACATAATTGATTTCATAAGTGCAGTCTGGTGGTGCAGGAAAATCTTCTAATATGGACGCTTGTAGTCTTGAAAGCATTGCATCAGGATTTGACATTTCCCACTCCAAATTTGCCGAAGTTTCCAACAAAGTTTCGTATTCCGACTGTAAGCGAGAACAAGCCAGTAAATCATCCATACGTTGATTTTCTATTCTGCGAAAGATGGCATCTACACTCTCCTCGCAGCCAGTCTCAGAATAAACCAAAGTCTCGTAATATTCTTTACCATCTTCCAAATAACAAATTCCCTGCTTATTAATTCCCGTATTCTTTAGTTCCGTCAGTTGTGCAATCATATCCTCATAGGCAGGAAACAGCTGTTTCTCAAGAATAGTTTCATTTTGCCTACAATAAGAAGCTCTTTTTTGTTCCGATAAATCCAGTTCATCTAAGCGCGTTTCAAAGGTAGTAATCAGATAATGATTCTCCTTATCCAGCAGAAAACTTTCACAGCTATCTATCACAAGAGCACATAAATCGGGAGCCATAAACATCCCTTTGTATGATTTTTCCGCTTCAAATGTCATAACTTGGTCAAAATACTCGTCGGCTAAAGCGATGAGCTCAAGGTAGTCCTTTATATCCTGTTCCGTTTGAAATTCGTATTCCGCAAACAAAATAGGAAGCTCCATCTGTAAACCTCCAGAAAAGGATAAAGGTTCTTGGTATAAATCATATTTACAGAGATCGATTTGTGTATTTAAGTAATCCACCAAAATATCGTAGG
>JAZURS010000157.1:0-8640 GCA_045606325.1 Agathobacter sp. | reverse complement strand
TCTGGAATACTATTGATTGCTTCATATATTACAGCCGATAAATTGTGCAAATACTCATTTAAGACAGGCTGAATAAAGATTACAGTAGGGAATGCCCCTACTGTAACCCATTCTATCTTATTCCTTGAAAATTCTTCCATAACATGATTCAAACTGTTTAAAACTTTTTCCTCATGTAATGTTTCGAATGCAGAAATTGTAATATGTGCAGGAACATTATTTTCCATCATAAACACATTTCCACTTTCATCAGAAACTTCCTTCATATAAGACTTAATTCTATCATTTGTCTTTTCGTCAAAATATATAGAAATTAAGTACATATATTATCTCACCTCATATATTGTCTGACCATTTTCGAGTGCCGCAATGATTCTAGCAAATTCTGCCTTTGCTTGTTCTTCACTGTCGTATGTTCCAACGGTTGCCCAAACAGAGGAACCAGTTCCATACGCTGTAAGTGTATGTGTTTTAAACAAGCTTGAAATCTCTACTCGTTCAAATTTAATCAGATTTTTCTTATCCTGTGAAACAAGATACATAATAAATCACCTCTTATTTTTTCTTAGGCAATGGAATCTTGTTAAGTTTCTTGTTCATATCAAGAAGTTGTTCTTTCGTGAACTCGATACCTACCATACCACCCATAGAAGAGATACGAAGGATGGTAAAACTTCCTACCATAGCCATGATTCCGTCACTCTTAAGATCGATATTAAATCCGCCGCCTTTACTTTCTCCATCGTCAGATTTATTCTGTTTCATCTGTTTCATAAGAGAACTTGTCATCTTAGCGATAAACAATTTACCACGAAGTGTTCCCATGATATCGCTAATCTTAGTATTTAATGAGCAATACCCTTCTCTCTCTGTAATATCGAACCAGTTGAGAACTGCATTCTTTTCTACAAGACGATAGCTTGCATCAAATTCTTCTACCTTATTGATAACACTTTCGTCCTTGCAGTCGCCAGCAACTGCTTCCAATTTTGTTTCACCAGCATTTGGTACCTCAAAGTAGAAAAAGTGATCTTCTGCTGTCTTCTTACCAAGTGATACGCCATTAGCGAAAAGTTCCACTTCTGGAAGGTTAGAGTAAACAGTTACTTTAGTAACGTCTTCTACACGGTTTACATAACGTTTTCCGCAAAGGTGTACAAATGGTTCATCTGATAACCATGCCTTGTAAGCATAGAATGCATCTTTTTTATACTTTCTATCGATAGTTACGAGACCTTTATGATTCTGTCCATTTTCGCCACCTTCACCACGTGAATCAGCACCGAAGTCAAACATATTCCATACATGTGTAGCCCAGAGATATTTTCTAGTGAAAAGCTGTTTAATGAGTTCTTCATGGTAGTATGCCTGGTATTCTTCTGAGTAATCACCCTGCTGTGGATTTGAGTTGTGCCAGTTAAGGGCTTCACAACCATATTCTGAACAACCAACTGGAAGATTAGGGAATTTTTCATGGAACTTGTCAAACCATGGACCATTCTGTTCTGTAGATCCGCCGTACCATCCAAAGTAGTGATTCCATGAAACTGTATCTGGAATCTGAATGTATTCTGCATCCATTGGACACATAGATACGATAGCCATTGTAGTTTTACGTGTCTTATCCAATTCATGAACTAAATCATTTAAAATATGATGGTTTTCAATAAGGTCTGGATCATCATGTCCGTTGATAGTGATTTCGTTTGAAAGACCCCAAACAACGATAGATGGGTGATTGTAGTTCTGAACTACGAGTTCTTTCATCTGTGAAATTGTATTTTCACGGCCTGTTGCCATATGACTTGAAATATATGGAATTTCTGCCCAAATTACAAGACCTCTTTCATCACAAAGGTCATAGAAATATTGGTCATGCTGATAGTGTGCTAAACGAATGGTTGTAGCACCTACTTCGCAAATAAGATCCATATCTTCATCATGATGTTCTTTTAATAAAGCATTACCAAATCCAATTCTATCCTGATGACGAGACACACCACGAAGTGGATATTCTTCGCCATTTAAGATAAATCCGTTCTGTGGATCAATTTCATAAGTACGGCAACCAAATCTATCAACTACTGTATCTACTACTTTATCACCCTCTACTAACTCTACTTCACATGTGTAAAGGTATGGATCTTTACGTCCATGCCAACGGTGAACAGCTTTGATTTCAAGTTCTACAGATGTATCTGCTGTAGTTGTTTCTGCCACTGCTTTTCCTTCTGCATCTTTCAACACATAGTGAATCTGTTGTGCATCAGTTTTGTTTGTAATATATGTATCTACTTTAACTTTTGCGTCTTCACCTTCAATAACTGGTGTGATTACAAGGCCTTTACCACCAAAGTAATCCAAATCAAAGTGTGATTCTGCTACTGCTACGATGTTTACATCTCTGTACATACCGCCGTAGAATGTAAAGTCCGCTACCTGTGGATAAACTGTATCATTTGCCGCGTTATCAACAGCTACTACAATGAGTGTTTCATCTGTAAGTTCAGCAGTAATGTTTACTCTCCATGTAGAGAAACCGCCATCATGATGAGCCATTGCTTTACCGTTTACATAAACGTCTGCAGATGAAGCTGCACCATTGATTTCTAAATAATAGCAATCTGCTTCTGGTAAGTCTGCTTTTTTGATTACTTTTGCGTAGTTACATGTACCACGGAAGTAATCAGATCCCCCATCCATACCATCGATGTTGTTCCATGTATGTGGAACGTTTACTACTTCCCAATCAACTGGAAGTGTTGCTGGAATTTCTTTTGTGTCTTTAAGGAAAGACCAGCCTTCGTTAATGTTGATTAACTTTCTCATAGATTCCTTTTCTCCTTATTTCTTTTTATGTATAAAAATGAGTTATACCTGTATGCAAGTATAACTCATTTTATACAACTTATCAATTATTTCATAACGATATTTACGATTCTTCCTGGAACATAAATTTCTTTTACAATGTTTCCAGTAAGCTTGTCTGCCATTGCTTCTTTCGCCATTGCAAGAACAGCATCCTTAGCTTCGTCACGTGCAATTGCGATTGTTGCTTTGATTTTACCATTAATCTGAACTGCAATTTCTACTGTATCTTCAATAGTCTTCGCTTCGTCATACTGTGGCCATGGTTCGTATGCGATTGTATTTTCATGTCCAAGTTTTGCCCACATTTCTTCACCTGCGTGTGGACAGATACAAGAGAACATTTTGATTAAACCTTCTGCATATTCTCTTGGACATTTGCCAACCTTATAAACTTCGTTAACAAAAATCATCATCTGGCTGATTGCTGTATTGAAGCCAAGCTGTTCAAAGTCACTAGTAACCTTCTTAACTGTCTGATGATATACTTTTTCAAGTGCACCATCATTCTCTTCTGTGATGTTTTCAGGATTTGTGAAGAAATTCCATACACGAGTGATGAACTTTCTCGCACCCACTACACCATTAGAGTTCCATGGTTTGGAAACTTCAAGAGGTCCCATGAACATTTCGTAAAGTCTTAAAGTATCTGCACCATACTCTTCAACGATATCACTTGGGTTTACAACGAACTCTGGGAAACGTTTACCCATTTTGATACCATTTTCACCTAAAATCATACCCTGGTGAACTAATTTCTGGAATGGTTCTTTTACAGGTGATAATCCCTTATCGTATAAGAAGCGGTTCCAAATACGTGCATACATAAGATGTCCTACTGCATGCTCTGGTCCACCTACATATAAGTCAACTGGTAACCAGTGTTTCAATAATTCCTGATTAGCAAATTCTTCATCGTTGTTTGGATCAATATATCTCATATAGTACCATGATGAACCTGCAGAACCTGGCATAGTAGATGTCTCACGAGTACCTTTTACACCGTTTGCATCGTACTGTTTCCAATCTGTCGCATTTTCAAGAGGTGCTTTACCATTTTTTCCCTTGTAATCTTCAAGTTCTGGTAAAACAAGTGGTAACTCTTCGTCTGGAATAAAGTAAATTTCGCCATCTTCTTTATAAACACAAGGAACTGGCTCTCCCCAATATCTCTGACGTGCAAAGATCCATTCACGGAAGTGATAATTTACTTTTCTTCTTGCAACACCTTTATTTTCTAATTTTACTGTGATAGCTTCTTTTGCTTCTTCTACAGTAAGACCTGTGAATTCTTCTGAATTGATTAACTTGCAGCCTTTTCCAAGGTAGTCCTGTTTTTCAAATGCACACTCAGAAACATCACGACCTTCAATAACCTGAATCATGTCGATATTGTGAGCAATTGCATATTCGAAGTCACGCTGGTCATGGCTAGGAACTGCCATAACTGCACCTGTACCATAGCTTGCAAGTACGAAGTCACCGATGAAAAGTGGTACTTCTTTGCCGTTTACAGGGTTGATTGCATATAAACCTTTTAATGGACAACCTGATTTTGTCTTATTTAATTCAGTACGGTCCATATCGTTTTTCTTTAATGTTTCGTCAATATATGCCTGAACCTCTTCTTTGTTTTCCACACGGTCCATAAGGCCTTTTACGATTTCTCCGTCTGGAGCAAGTACCATGAATGTGATACCATAAATAGTCTCGATACAAGTTGTAAAAATAGAGAAGCTGCCGCCACCTACAATTTCAAAATCAACTTCTACACCGGTACTCTTACCAATCCAATTCTTCTGGATTTCTTTTGTAGAGGTTGGCCAGTCAATTTCTTCTAAGCCTTCTAATAATTTCTCAGCGAATGCAGGCTGATCAATTACCCACTGTTTCATTTTCTTTCTAACAACTGGATAACCACCACGTTCTGATTTACCATCAATTACTTCGTCGTTAGACAAAACAGTACCTAATTCTTCACACCAGTTAACTGGCATATCAACGAGTTTGGCATAACCATCTTCGTATAAATTTTTGAAAAAACACTGTGTCCATTTGTAGAATGATGGATCAGAAGTCGCAATTACTTTAGACCAGTCATAGTCAAAGCCTAATTCTTTCAACTGTTTAGAGAAACTTTCGATGTTCTCCTGTGTAAATCCGTTTGGATGATTACCTGTAGAAACCGCATACTGCTCCGCAGGTAAACCGAATGAATCGTAGCCCATTGGATGAAGGACATTGTAGCCCTGCATACGTTTCATACGTGACATAATGTCTGTAGCTGTATATCCTTCTGGATGTCCTGCGTGAAGGCCTACACCTGATGGATATGGGAACATATCAAGCGCATAGTATTTTGGCTTGCTAAAATCCCAGACATCTGTCTTGAAAGTTTCATTTTCTTCCCAAAAATTTTGCCATTTTTTCTCAATGACTTTATGATTATAAAGTTCAGCCATAATTTTTATTTCCTTTACATATTTTTTCGAATTAAATCAATAGGTAAATTTTACTTTTTTAACATCCATTTGTCAATATCTGATTTGGTCGCCAAGCCTTCGGAAAATGCTGTTGCAGATCCCGCGTATACTCCCAGTTTTAACGCATTTTCATAGTCGCCATTTTCCATGTATCCAGCCAAAAAACCTGCAACCATGGAGTCTCCTGCACCTACAGAATTAACTACTGTACCGATTGGAGCTTCCATTTCGTAAACCTGTCCATCTTCTGCAATAAGAACCGCCCCATCTCCGCCAGCTGAAACAAGCACATTTCGAGCCCCTCTATTTTGTAGTTCTTTTCCATAAAAAATGATTTCTTCCCTTGTGGTAATTTCACGATTAAATATATCACCTAATTCATGCTGATTTGGCTTTATAAGAAATGGCTGATACTCCAACGTGTTCCACAACAGTGTACTCGAAGCATCTACAACTACACGAATCCCCTTTTCTTTACAATTCTTTACGATATCCGCATAGATATTTTGTGAAAGTCCACGGCATACGCTTCCAGAAATGATAAGCATATCCTCTTCTGTCATGCAACTAATTTTCTCTATCAACTGAGCCAATTCTTCTTCTGATACAATCGGACCTTGCCCATTGATTTCCGTTTCCATTTCACTTCTTAGTTTTACATTAATACGTGTAAATCCGTCTTTTACATGTATAAAATCCGTGTTAATCCCTTTCTCTTGCACTCTGTATTCCAGTTCCCTTCCAGAAAACCCAGATACAAAACCCAAAGTTGTAGAGTCCACACCTAATTCCGATAACACCCAGGAAACATTGATTCCTTTTCCACCTGCATAGATTGACTCAGTAGAAGCTCTATTTATTTTTCCTGTTTCGAAGTTTTCTGTTGATACTACATAATCCAACGATGGATTAAATGTCACTGTATAAATCATAAATAATCTCCTTCAAAAAGAAAAGCTGCCACAATGTGGCAACCTCTCTCTTAACGTATATATATAATATACCTTATCCCCTTAATCTCTTAACATGAATTTTCCAACTAATTCATTCATGTTCATCGCCTGAGCTGACAATTCTTCACTAGTTGCAGAAGATTCTTCTGATGCTGCTGAGTTAGACTGAACAACTTCCGAAATACGTGTGATACCTGCATCTGCCTGTTCCATCGCTTCTGCCTGTGTCACAGCACTTTCACTTAACATTCTAGACTGTTCCGCAATGCCTTTAATAGATTCTACTACTTCATCTAATACATCTGAGGTACGAAGGGCTACCCTGCTACCTTCTTCGATTTCGTATAATGTATTTGCTACAAGAGCTCTAGTATCAACAGCAGATTTCGCACTCTGATCTGCTAAGTCACGAATCTCATCTGCAACTACTGCAAAACCACGTCCTGCTTCACCAGCTCTAGCAGCTTCAATAGAAGCATTGAGCGATAAAAGATTTGTCTGACTCGCAATACTTTCAATCTGCGAAATAATGTCTTCAATCTTCTTAGATGTTTCACTAATACGATTCATAGATTCAACCATGTTAGACATTTCTTCACGGCTAAGCTGTGCTTTTTCTGCACAGTTCTGTGCTTCTGCATATGCACCATTCATCTGTTCTGCAGATTCACTGATACCAGCTGAGATAGTCTGCATTGTAGCAAGCATCTGCTGTACAGATGCAGCCTGGTCTGTAGCAACTTCTGCTAAGTCCTGAGAAGCCTGAGCCAAGTTATCCGAACCAGCAGATACCTGTTCTGCCGCTTCACCAACTTCACGAAGTGCTGTACTCATATTTCTGTTCATGTTACGAACTGCCATAAGAATTTCATTGAATTCTCCAACATATGCATTTTCACATGTTGTTGCTATACGGAAATTGCCTTTTGACATTTCATCACAAAGATATGCGATATCATGTACGATAAGGCCAAGTTTTTCTGCCATACCAGATGCTTCATCCATCATTTCAGCAATTTCATCTTTAGACTTCACTTCTGGGAATTCAGAAGAAACATCACCAGCTGCAAACTCTTTCAAACGTGTAGCCAAATCATTTAATGGTACTGAAATACCTTTTGCTATATCATTGCTAATCTTCATTGCTGTTGACGAAGCTATTATGATTACTGCTGCGATGATGATTACTGCACCAAGTTGTAATACATTGAGCATGATAACCATTTCTTCTGCTTTCTGCGCATTAACTACCATAAGTTCATCTAATGCTTCATATGCAGCTGTATATGCAGGAGCCATTTCGTTAATTGCCAAATCCTGAGCTTCTAAATAATTTTCACCATTATTCTCTGTACCTAAGGCGATAACACGTGCTTCTACTTCAAAGTATGCATCAATCGTTTTTTCGATTTTTGCCATGGCAGCATGTCCTTCAGGTGTAACCATAGTAGGTTTAATCTTAGCAATATATGAATCTACTTCTTTCACATATGAATCATGTGATTCTACTAAAGTAGCAATTTGTTCTTCTGATTCATAACCGATAATACCACGTGTAGCAGAACGACAATCCGCAACACATTGCATAAGTTTTCCGATATCTCCCTGAGGCAATGCATAGTTTTCCATTGCTTTCTTATAATTCGTTGCAACAATAAGTACCGCTATAATACCAATAACAGCTGCAAAAGATGCAAATCCTAAAAGCAATTTGTTAGAATTTTTCAATCTCTGCTCGATTCTCATGTTATTAAAATCAAGGAATCCAACTTTATTTTTGTTCCCTTTTTTCTTAGATTTTTCCATAAAAAATCCTCCCCAACACATTATAACGTTATTTTAACATTGTACGCAATTTTATACAATCCATTTTTGGTTTTTTCGTATATTTTCGTATCAATGTGACAAACAAAAAACACACCCAGAGAATTCTCTCTGAGTGTGTCATAAAAATCTTCATTCAATTAGTTGTTGATGAACTTATCTTCTTCGTTATTCCAGCTATAAAGGCTACGAACTTCTTCACCAACTTTTTCTACTGGATGTTCAGCAGCAATCTTTCTCATAGCTTTGAAGTGAACCTGACGACCTGCTGGAGACATGTCTAATAAGAAGTCTTTTGCAAATGTACCATCCTGGATGTCAGAAAGGATTTTCTTCATAGCTTTCTTTGTATCATCTGTGATAATCTTTGGTCCTGTTATGTAATCACCGTATTCAGCTGTGTTAGAGATAGAATATCTCATTCCAGCGAAACCTGACTGGTAGATTAAGTCAACGATAAGTTTCATTTCATGTACACATTCGAAGTATGCATTTCTTGGATCATATCCGGC
>JAZURS010000156.1:0-2060 GCA_045606325.1 Agathobacter sp. | reverse complement strand
GTGGCAAGTGTGAAAAGTTATGTCCTATGAATAATATTAAGATTGTCGATGAGAAAGCGGTGCAGAATAACCGGTGTACTATGTGTTACCGATGCATCAATAATTGTCCGAAGCAGGCTATGACGCTGCTTGGGAAAAAGGTTGTGGAGCAGAGTGTGATTGAGAAATATCTGTGATGAGGAGAACATAAATGGTGCTTTTAGTAGTTGATATACAGAAATTAATAACTACGCCGGATTTATATAATTTTAATGCGTTTGAAGACGCTGTTAAAACATTAATTGCAGCCGCCAGAGAGAATAATGTTGAGGTTATTTATGTAAGACACGATGATGGTGCCGGAGCAGAATTGACGAAAGGGACACCGGGGTTTGAGATATATGAGGGTTTTAGCCCGCAACCGGGTGAGAAGATTTTTGATAAGACGGTAAATAGTTCTTTTAAGGGGATGGGCTTGTTGGAATACCTGAGGGAGAAGAATGTCCACACAGTAGTGGTTGTGGGACTGCAGACGGATTACTGTATAGATGCAACAATCAAGTGCGGATTTGAGCATGGTTTTAAAATGATTGTGCCGGAGAATGCAAATTCTACATTTGATAATGCTTTTATGACAGGAGAGCAGAGTTATAGGTATTATAACGAGTTTATGTGGAAGGGCAGATATGCGGAGTGTGTTTCTGTGGAGGAAACGATTGAGAGGATGAAAAGGGATGGGAACATTCGTTCTAGACATGCCGGCTCTTATATGTTATAGTTATAATATATTTATACATTAAAGTGACCTAGAATCACGGAATCCATTTAATGTAATTTCTGATGAAGGCGTTCAGTATAATTTGAAAATGCAGATTGAAGCTATGTGTTTTAAAGAGTGTACTATAATCAATGAGAAATAAAGTTTTAGAAAGAGAAAGTGAGATGAGCATTTTGGAAAAAACTTTTGACCTTTCACAATTTGATGAATACAGAGAAGACAACAGAAGAGAAGTGAAAAAAGCAGAAGGTGGTTTGCCGGTTTCTTTGTGGGACACCTATTCTTCCTTTGCAAACTGCTATGGTGGAGTCATTATTTTTGGTGTCAAAGAAAACAAAGATGGTAGTTGGAGAACTACCGGTCTCCAGAATGCATTTAAGCTGCGCAAGGAATTTTGGGATAATATGAACAATCCCAAGAAGGTAAATATTAATCTTTTGTCGGAAGATGATGTACAGACTTATGAAGTTGGTGACAATAAGGATGTCATTATGGTTATTTATGTGCCTATGGCAAAGCGTGAGCAGAAGCCGGTGTACATCAATAATGATATTTTTAATGGCACGTTCCGTCGTAATTACGAGGGTGATTATCATTGTACCAGATTGCAGGTAAAAACCATGCTTCGTGACCAGACCGAGCGCACTATGGATATGGAAGTGCTTGATAAGGTTCCAATGGAAGATTTGAATTATGATACGATTCACGGATACCGCAACAGTCATCGTTCTTTAAAAGAAGGACATCCTTTTGAGCGTCTGAGCGACCATGAGTATCTGAGAAGCATTGGTGCGGCTGCTATTTCTGATGAGGATGGCAAGTTGCATCCTACGGCAGCAGGTATGCTGATGTTTGGTGATGAGTATAACATTGTGCGTCACTTCCCTGAGTATTTCTTGGATTACAGAGAAGAGTTGGACCCTACCACTCGTTGGAGTGACCGATTGCAGTCAAGTTCCGGTGAATGGTCCGGAAATGTGTGCGACTTTTATTTTAGGGTTTATAACAAAATTATCAAAGATATTAAGGTGCCTTTCAAAATGGTCGGTGGCGAACGTGTTGACGATACACCGGTGCACAAGGCACTTCGTGAGGCTTTGGCAAACTGTCTGATTAATGCAGATTATCACGGATTACGAGGTGTTGTTATCCGTAAGGAACAGGACAAGCTGGTTTTAGCAAATCCCGGTTATGTCAGAACGGGTAAAAAACAGATGCGTCTTGGTGGCGAATCCGATCCCCGAAACAAGGCTCTTATGAAAATGTTTAATCTTATCAATATCGGTGAACGTGCCGGAAGTGG
>JAZURS010000155.1:0-20782 GCA_045606325.1 Agathobacter sp. | reverse complement strand
TTATGAAAAAATAGACCTATCTCAAATACGAGATTTGCCTAGCCCCAATTGGCACCTTTCGACGAACAGCTTTCTGGTACACGGGTTCTGGAACTATGGGTACTTGGTCCTTAAAAAGGAAATGGAGGAAGGTAAAGAGATTCTTTCGCTGGGGGTTCCGGGAATTTTTGAGAAACCTGAAGCAGTTATGGCAATCCTTTTTGGGTTTCCGAATTTTGAGACGATTACGACGGAGATGAAATCGCTAGAAAAAGAAAAGAACCAGGAAGCAAAGGATGGGACCTTTGGCTGCTGGTTCATAAAATTAAAGATCTAATGTTGCTGCCACTAAACTGTACTGTAAGTGGTCTGTCCACAATCCGTTTAAACAGAGGTAATCACGGCAGATGCCTTCTTTTTCAAAGCCTAATCCAATGAGCAGTCGGATAGAGGGGATATTGTGCTCTAGTACATGTGCGCTCAAGCGATGTAAGTTTAAATCGGAAAAAGCAATATCGATTAGTTTTTCTATTGCTTCTGTTGCATATCCTTTATGGTGATGTGCGCTCGAGAATTTGTATCCAATTTCAGCACGGGAATAACTGCTGGAGATATCATAGAGGCAAACGGTTCCAATAATGGTTTCAGGATCTTCTTTTAAAAATACGTAGAAACGCACCTGGGATAGTTTGAGAGTTAACTTGTATTCTAGTTGCAAAATATTTCGTTGATGACTCTCTGTATAAAAGTTTGGACTACGGTCTGCTTCATACTGTTCAAAGAGTTCTCGGTCTCTTAGATAAAAACGTAGTACATCATTGGCGTAGTCTGGTCCTAAAACCTTTAAAATTAATCGTCTGGTTTCATATTGTAATAACATGTTTGCCTTCTTTCGAAAATTTGGTATGATATGGATAGATTATAGCACAAAAGGAAACGAAAATATATGACTCAAGATGAAAAATACATGAAAGCCGCACTTCGCGAAGCGAAGAAAGCATATAAATTGGAAGAAGTTCCTATTGGTTGTGTAATCGTGCAAGAGGATAAAATTATTGCACGTGGATATAATAGAAGAAACACCGATAAAAACACATTGGCACATGCAGAGATGTCTGCTATCAGAAAAGCCAGTAAAAAAACTGGCGACTGGAGATTGGAAGACTGTACCATGTATGTGACATTAGAGCCATGTCAGATGTGTGCAGGTGCGATTGTGCAGTCACGTTTGGGCAAAGTGGTCATCGGCTCCATGAATCCAAAGGCGGGTTGTGCGGGCTCTGTAATCAACCTTCTGCAGATGAAACAGTTTAATCATCAGGTGGAAATGGTAACCGGCGTTTTGGAAGAAGAGTGTTCTACTATGCTATCCGGATTTTTCCAAGAATTACGTGAAAAAAAGAAACAGGCAAAACTTGACAATATGTAGAATAGTGGGGTATACTTACCCGAGTTAATTTAATAAATATAAGAAACAAGCCTTTCGTTTTAATGCTGCTATTCGGGTCTTACGCAATGGGACCTGTGAACCTGGTCAGGGTAGGAATACAGCAGCCATAAGCAGACAATTTCATGTGCCGTGAGGGTGCCTGGATGGTAGCATTAAAACGAAAGGCTTTTTATTTTAAGAAAGTCTTAAGTTTATGTTCCTTGTTTTTCCAAAATGCGTGTGCAATAATGAATTTAAGAAATTTCTAATATACGGAAGGAGTAAAAAGGTGTTAGAAGCATTACATTTGACGAAAATTTATAAAACCAAGGGTGGGGCGGATGTCAGAGCACTTGATGACGTATCCATCGTATTTCCTGAAAAAGGAATGGTTTTCTTATTAGGAAAAAGTGGTAGCGGTAAATCAACACTTCTTAATGTGTGTGGTGGGTTAGATGCACCAACAAGTGGTGCTATTCTCGTAAAAGGCAAGAGTAGCGAGAAATTTAGTCAGAGTGATTTTGATAGTTATCGTAATACATATGTGGGATTCATTTTTCAGGAATATAATATTTTAAATGAATTTACCGTAGAGGATAATATTGCATTGGCATTAGAACTTCAGGGCAAACCAAAGGACAAAAAAGTCATTGCAGATCTATTAGAACAGGTAGAATTGACAGGGTTTGCAAAGCGTAAGCCAAACACCTTATCTGGTGGGCAGAAGCAACGTATTGCTATTGCACGTGCGTTAGTAAAATCGCCAGAGATTATCATGGCGGACGAGCCAACAGGTGCTTTAGACTCGGCGACAGGTAAGCAGGTATTTGATACCCTGAAAAAACTTTCTAAAGAAAAATTAGTTATCGTAGTTTCTCATGATCGTGATTTCGCAGAAATGTACGGTGACCGTATCATTGAATTAAAAGACGGCAAAATTCTTTCTGATGTTACCAAGACTCAGGAACAGCAGCAGGCACTTACAGAAAATATTAGCATTGTAGGTGAAACTCTTTGTGTAAAGAATGGAGCTGATTTAAGTGAGGATGATTTCGCAGAAATTAAAGCGTTTCTCAGTAAGACAAAAAAAGACATTATTATTGCAGCAGGCGAACGAGATGTAAAGGCATTTAAAGATGTGAGTCATATTAAAGAAAATGGAGAGCAGGAAGTGTTTAAAGATTCTTCTGAACTTCCATTTGATAAGACGGAATACAATCCAAAGGAAACAAAATTCATTCGTTCCAAATTGCCGCTGCATCATGCAATTCGTATTGGTGTTTCGAGTTTAAAGACAAAGCCAATTCGTTTGATGTTTACGATTTTACTTTGTACCGTGGCATTTACCTTCTTTGGACTTTTGTCTACGATGACGTTCTATGACAGTGAATCCACTTTTAAGCAATCGGTAGCAGAGGCAAAATTTTCACTTGTGAAAATGGAGAAATATTATGAGGTTATCGAGAAATATGTTTACGACGGAGAAGAGAATGAATGGAGTTATAACAACGAGACGCGTTTTACAGATGAAGAGTTAACCGAGTATGCAAAAGTTTTCGGTGCAGATGCGTTTGGTGGAGTTAAAAGCTGGGCAAGTTATCCGATTCAAAATAAATTAGGCGAGTATTGGGTAAATGACATTCGAAGTTTTGCATATTTGCAAGAAGGAAATGCACTCCGTCAGCAGATTAATGGTCGATATCCGGAAAAAGAGGATGAGATTTGTATTTCTTCCTACAGTGCAGAAGTTTTGTATAATTGTAAAACCTATGACCAAAGTACCGGTAAATATATCGAAATGACAAAACCAGAAGATATCCTCGATAAGAAGATTACCATCGAAGGAACCTCTTATACCGTAGTTGGTATTATGGATAGTGGAGAAATTTCAGATAAATACGAATCCCTAAAAGAATCCGATGGAACGGATTATCAGTTGATCAACAGTTTTCAATATGAATTACAGGATGGGCTTCATTTAGTTGCCTTCGTAACAAAGGAAAAGATGTTGGAAATCGGAGAGAATAACGCTTGGTCAATGAGTGAATTCGATTCGCAGCGTATGGTGGCAACAGTTGCGCTAGGTGCTGTCAAAAATCCGGTGTTCCCAGAATATCCGAATGTAGCCTATGGTAGTTTTGAAAAACATGTAAAAGCGGATATGGTTTCTTGGCTTGTGGCAGATAAAACATCAGTCGCAGAAAATGAAGTCGTTGTCACACGACCACTGTTTTATAATTTGGTTTCAGAGGTGTATAATAAAGAACTCAACTCGGCAATAGAAGCAGGTAGCGAATGGCGTGTGAAAAAGGCAGAAAAGATAGTTGAGCTTACTAATCAGCTGATAAATGGTGGTATTGATGTAGAGAATAAAGAAACAAAAAAGTGGGAGTTTAAGGAGTTTACAGAAGAAGAAACTATTCAGAAATATAATGAACTTTTAACAGCATTACAAAAAGAAACAAAATCGCTTACACTTGCAGTGAGATTATTCAACGACTGGGATGGAATCTCTGTTGGCGAAACTAAGGAATTTACCATTGTAGGTGTATGGAATTCTGATAAGATGCAGGACACAGAAAAGATTTTCTTTACTCAGGATGTTGTAAATGTAATCTGGGAAGAACAAAAAACTTTGGTAGGATCCTACTCAGAATATACAACCAAATATGTGGAACCAGACAATGTTGTGTATGGAATACTTTTCCTTCCATATGATCATTCCGAAGAACAGACACAGATGCTTTGGGATATCTATCAACAGGATGAATACCGTGCAGACGGTAGTAAAGGTGTGCTTACAAGCACCCTTATCAGTAATCTGGAAATGGTAGATAGCACAATCAAAGAACTTTCACAGATTTTCCTATATGTGGGCATTGTGCTAGCTGTGTTCGCAGCATTACTGTTATCGAATTTTATCTCCATATCTATTTCCTATAAGAAACAGGAAATCGGTATCTTGAGAGCTGTTGGTGCAAGAAGCCTTGATGTATTTAAGATTTTCTTCTCAGAATCCTTTGTCATTGCTGCTATTTGTGTAGCGATTTCTGTAGCGGCAAGCGCGACGCTATGTGTAGTTATAAATGATACGTTAGTATCTATGATAAATGCATCATTATTAGTGTTTGGAATAAATTCATTGGCGGTACTTATCGTAGTTGCATTTGTAACCGTTGTGGTAGCAACCTTCCTTCCAGTTTGGAGTGCAGCGAAGAAGAAACCAGTAGAATCCATTCGAGCATTGTAATAATTTGTATGATTTATATGCGAGTCAGAAAGAGAATTTTCTGGCTCGCGTTTTTTATGTATATATAGGTTGACAAAGCGCATAATAGAAAGTATAGTGAATTGGTAGGAATTAAAAATGAAGGTGAAGTTATGAAGATTTCAACAAAAGGAAGATATGCGCTTCGTATTATGATAGACCTTGCCACGAATCCGGGGGATACGCCGGTTCGAGTAAAGGATATCGCAAGCAGACAGAACATATCGGAAAAATACTTAGAACAAATTATTGCCATGATGGGAAAAGCGGGATATGTAAAAAGTATCCGTGGTGCCCAGGGGGGATACCTATTAACTAAAGAACCATCGGAATATACCGTAGGTATGATTTTACGATTGGCAGAAGGAAGCATTGCGCCGGCATCTTGCGTAGGGGCATCTGCGGAAGAATGTGATAAAAAGGGAGCATGTGTATCCGCGATGCTTTGGCAGAAAATAGATGATGCAGTTAATGAGGTTGTAGATAACACAACATTGCAGGACCTGGTGGACTGGCAGAATGGCATAGAAGAAGAGTAAATTAAAATAGAAAGAAGGAATATCAGATGGAAAAATTAATTTATTTAGATAATGCGGCAACTACTCGTGTATATCCTGAAGTAGTAGAAGCAATGAATCCATACTTTACAGAATATTATGGAAATCCATCTGCTTTTTACAGCTTTTCAAATACAGCAGGAAAAGCTGTAGCAGAGGCACGTGAAAAAATTGCGGCACTTATCGGCGCTAAAACAGAAGAAATATATTTCACGGGTGGCGGTAGCGAATCAGACAACTGGGCATTAAAAGCAACAGCAGAAGCTTATGCAAAAAAAGGAAAACATATCATTACAACAACGATTGAACACCATGCAATCCTACACACTTGTCAGTGGTTAGAAAAGAATGGGTTTGAAGTAACCTATGTAAATGTGGATGAAGATGGTGTAGTAAAATTGGACGAGCTTGAAGCTGCAATTCGTCCAGATACAATTTTGATTTCTGTCATGGCAGCCAATAATGAAATTGGTACTATTCAGCCACTGAAAGAAATCGGTGCGATTGCCCGCAAACATGGTGTGCTTTTCCACACGGATGCAGTACAGGCATTTGCACATATGCCAATTAATGTAGATGAAATGAATATCGACATGCTCTCAGCAAGTGGTCACAAGATTAACGGACCAAAAGGAATCGGTGTGATGTACATTCGTAAGGGCGTGAAGATTTTATCTTATGTGCATGGTGGTGCTCAGGAACGTCGTCGTCGAGCAGGAACTCATAACGTACCAGGTATCGTAGGTATGGGTAAGGCTGTGGAAATTGCAGCAGCTACTATGGAAGAAAAAAACAAATCGATTATCGAACTTAGAGATTATTTAATTGAGCAGGTGTTGGAAAAGATTCCATATGCGAGATTAAATGGACATAGAACCAACCGTTTGCCAAATAATGCAAACTTCTGTTTCCGTTTTATTGAAGGAGAAGGTATGCTCATCCTTTTGGATCAGGCGGGAATTTGTGCAAGCAGTGGATCGGCATGTACATCAGGTTCTTTGGACCCATCGCATGTGCTTTTGGCAATCGGTTTACCTCACGAGATTGCACATGGTTCTCTCCGTTTAACTTTATCGGAAGATACCACAAAAGAAGATATTGACTACACGGTGGACAAGCTGACAGAAATCATCGCGAGACTTCGCAGCATGTCGCCACTTTATGAAGATTTTGCAAAGAAACAGGAGAAAAAATAATATGTATAGTGAAAAAGTAATGGATCATTTTAACAACCCAAGAAATGTAGGGGAAATCGAAAACGCGAGTGGCGTTGGTACTGTAGGTAACGCGAAGTGTGGCGATATCATGCGTATCTATTTGGACATTGATGAAAACCAGATTATTCGTGATGCGAAGTTTAAAACATTCGGCTGTGGTGCCGCGGTAGCAACCAGCAGTATGGCAACAGAACTTGTAGTTGGAAAAACAGTACAGGAAGCACTTCATGTAACCAACAAAGCAGTTTGTGATGCACTTGACGGACTTCCACCGGTAAAGGTTCACTGCTCACTTTTAGCAGAAGAAGCAATTCATGCAGCTCTTTGGGATTATGCTGAAAAGAATGGTCTCGTAATCGAAGGCTTAGAAAAGCCAGTAACAGATATCAGTGAGCATGAAGAAGAGGAAGAAGAAGAATACTAATTTTATGAAGAAAAAAGTAGTAGTAGGCTTATCCGGAGGAGTAGATTCCTCTGTGGCAGCATATTTATTAAAAGAACAGGGCTACGATGTCATTGGCGTGACTATGCAGATTTGGCAGGAAGAGGATGTGTTTACTCAGGAAGAAGAGGGCGGATGCTGTGGGCTTTCTGCAGTAGACGATGCACGTCGTGTTGCACAGCTTTTAGATATTCCTTATTATGTAATGAATTTTCGAGAGGACTTTCAGAAGTCAGTTATCGACTACTTTGTAGATGAATACCAGAAAGGTTGTACACCAAATCCATGCAATGCCTGTAACCGTCATGTAAAGTGGGAAGCTCTTTTATCCCGCGCCAAGGAAATCGGCGCAGACTATATTGCAACAGGTCATTACGCGCGTATTAAGCAACTGGAGAACGGGCGTTATACAATACAAAATTCCGTGACTGCAGTAAAGGACCAGACATATGCCTTGTATAATTTAACTCAGGATCAACTAGCGTTTACGCTTATGCCGGTGGGGGCATATACAAAAGATGAAATTCGTGAAATAGCAGAACGCGTTCAGCTTCCAGTAGCGAATAAACAGGATAGTCAGGATATCTGCTTTATCCCAGATGGAGATTATGCAAGTTTTATCAAAAAAGAAACCGGAGCAGAATTTGCGCCAGGAAATTTCGTGGATGTAGATGGAAATATTCTTGGACAGCACAAAGGAATTATCCATTATACAGTTGGCCAGAGAAAAGGGTTAGGTCTAACAGCACCTACTCCACTTTTTGTTAAGGAGCTTCGTCCGGATACGAATGAAGTAGTTATTTGTAAATCCGAACAGCTTTTTGAAAAAGAATGTTATGTCAAAGATATGAATTATATGGGGATGTCGGAACTTACTTTGGGCGAAGAAGTAGAGGCTATTGGCAAAGTTCGCTATTCTCATAAGGGAGCAGCTTGCAAGCTTACTCTTTTGGAAGATGGAAGGGTCCTTTGTAGATTCGAGGAACCGCAACGTGCTATGACGCCAGGTCAGGCAGCGGTATTCTATAGAGATGATTACGTGCTATGTGGCGGAACCATCGACCGAAAATAGAACATTGAAAAACAAAAGCGATTGTGGAAAAGACAGTCGCTTTTTGTGAATTAGGAGGAAAAAGAATGGGGAAAATTTATAACAACGTTTCTGAATTAATTGGAAATACTCCTCTAGTAGAACTAAAAAATATTGAAGAAAAATATAATTTGAACTGTCGTCTTTTAGCGAAATTGGAATACCTTAATCCAGCAGGCTCGGCAAAAGACCGTGTGGCAAAAGAAATGATCGAACAGGCGGAACGAGATGGTATTCTACAGTCAGGAGCAACGATTATCGAACCAACTTCAGGGAACACTGGAATTGGTTTAGCATCGATCGCAGCCATTAAGGGATATAAGTGTATAATCGTTATTCCAGATACTATGAGTGTAGAGAGACAGAATCTTATCAAAGCCTATGGTGCAGAGGTGGTGCTTTCTGACGGGGCACTTGGTATGAAAGGTTCCATTGCAAAAGCAGAAGAACTTCAAGCGAATATTCCGGGTAGTTTCATCCCTGCCCAATTTGATAATATTGCTAATTGTAATGCACATCGTAAAACGACTGGACCAGAAATCTGGCGTGACACTGACGGGCGTGTAGATATTTTTGTAGCTGGTATTGGTACAGGTGGAACGATTACAGGTACAGGCGAATATTTAAAGGATATGAATCCTGCTATTCAGGTTATCGGTATGGAGCCAGCCGCATCGCCATTCCTTTCAAAAGGAACTGCTGGTGCACATGGTATTCAAGGAATCGGTGCAGGTTTTGCACCAAGCATTTTGAATCAAAAAATTTATGATGAAATCATCACTATCGAAGATGATGATGCGATTAAGTATGGGAAAGTAATCGGAACAGAAGAGGGATTCCTTGTAGGCATTTCTTCCGGTGGTGCTCTTGCAGCTGCAGTAGAGGTTGCAAAGAGACCAGAATCTGAAGGAAAGACAGTTGTTGTTTTGTTGCCGGATAGTGGAGATAGATATTACTCAACAAAATTGTTTCAGTAAATAAATTCCACAAAATATTGTATATAAAAATGCTTTAAACACTTGACTACCACAAAAATAGGTAGTACACTCGAATAAAATAGTGGTTTAAAATGGCGATAGAGTATGAGTTCAGATAACAAAAGAAACATAAATACGACAGAAAAGAAGCCGAATATATTGCTTGTAGTTTTATTAAGCATATTGTCAGTTGCGCTGATTGCTCTTATGGTATTTATTTTCCTCAATCCAAAGCAACCAGAGTTGGAAGAAACACAGCAACCTACCGAAACGGAGTACCTCGAGAAATGGGAAGAGGGAACCGTTCATTATAAGGGAAAGGATTATGTGTACAACAGCGATTTAGATATCTATTTGTTGATGGGTATTGATAAAGAGGGTCCTGTAGAAGAAGCTGAGGATTATGTCAGTGGTGGACAGTCGGATGCACTTTTCTTATTTGTTATGGATAGAGAAACAGAAGAGGTTTCTGTTATATCGATAAATCGAAATACCATGACGAGGGTAGAAACTTATCAGGCGAATGGAGCCAATACTGGATACACAGATGCACAGATTTGTGTACAGCATGGTTTTGGTGATGGCAGACGAGTAAGTTGTGGATTGACAGAAAAGGCAGTTGCGCATCTATTTTATAACATTCCAATTGATGGCTACTTGTCAATAAATGTAGGTGCTGTACCTATTTTGAATGATTCGATAGGCGGCGTTGAGATAACCGTATTAAACGATATGGTATATCCAGAGCAAAATATTGTTCTTACAAAGGATGAGAAGGTGACATTGACTGGAGAGCAGGCGTATGTATATCTTCGCGGAAGAGATACTGGCGAGTTTGATAGTTCAACACTTCGACTCAGACGTCAGGAACAGTATATTACCGCATACTTAGAAAAAGTAGAAAAGATGATATCCAGTTCGTCATCACAATTAACTTCAATTTATGATGAATTATCACCTTATATTGTAACGAATATTGAGGTGGTGACGCTTTTGGAAGAGATTACATCCTACGAATATTCTTCAGAGAGAATGTACACTGTACCCGGCGAAACTGTGATGGGTGAAAAGTTCGAAGAATTTCATGTGGATGAGGATGCATTATATGAATTAATCATAGATGTATTCTATGAAGAAGTTACAAAGTAATTGACTGTGTGTAAACATAGTATATATAAAAGAGATGAAGATAAAAGGAGAAACGAATCAATGAAAAAGAAAATGGTAGCATTATTTGCAGCTCTTATGGTTCTTTGTGTAACAACACCAGTACTTGCAGCACCTTCTGTAACAGCAGAAGATATCGCAAAACCAGTTGAAGCAGCAGTTGCTGTTGTAAATGGTCAGCAGGTAAAACTTGAAGTAGAAAAAGTAGAAAGTACAGTATTAGAGGCCGTTTATACAAAGGTTGAAAAGAAAACAGATTCAGTAGTTGCAGTAGTTGAGGTTTCTTTACCAGCAGGTGTTAAAATGCCAGCAGAAGGCATCTCGATCACTTTTGACGTAGATGGAATCGTTGCAGGAGATAAGGTATATCTTCTTCATGGATTAGATGGAGGAAAATGGGAAACAATTAACCCTACTAAAGTAGAAGATGGAAAAGTTACAGCGACATTCACATCTTTATCACCAGTAGCAATTGTAAAAACAGCATCAGCTTCTACTTCACCAAAAACAGGTGCGCCATTAGTAGTAGCTCCAATCGTAGCTCTTGCATGTGTAGCAGGTGCTGCAGGTTGTGCTCGTAAAATGAGATAATTGTATTTTAAAAAAGATGGATTTTATTTATGTCCTCTCTCGTTTGGGAGAGGACATATTTGATTTAGGAAGAGATAAGATGGAAGAGAAGAAAATCGATAAGAAGAAAGTTGACAAGAAGAAATTATATCAGATTTTGTTTGTGGTCTTTTTAATTGGATTTGGAATTTCGCTTGGAATTCTTGTGCATGAAATATATACAAGATGGCAGGCTCAGCAAAAACTTGAGAGTCTGGCGGGAAATGAAACAGAGACCGAAATTATAGAAGTAACAGAAACAGAAGTAGATCTTTATACAAGATTAGGAATTGTGATTCCAGAAAAGAATTTGGATTGGAATGTTTTGAAAGAAACAAATGCAGACATCTACGCATGGATTTATATTCCAAACACAAATGTAGATTATCCTATATTGCAACATGCAGAGAATGATGCATATTATTTGGATCATGATATAGATGGCAACAAGAATAAAGATGGAAGCATATATACGGAAAAAGCATATAATTCTACAGATTTCGCAGATTTTAATACTGTGTTGTACGGACACAATATGAGAGCAAAGACGATGTTTGCGACACTTCACAATTTTGAAGATGCAGCATTTTTTGAAGCAAATAGATATGTGTATATTTATATGCCTGATAAAGTGTTGGTATATGACATATTTGCAGCATATAAGTTTTCAGATAAACACATTTTAGCAAATTATAGTACGGTTTCGGAGGCTGGAAAACAACAATACCTCGATGAGGTATTCGGAACTCGTGATATGAGAGCTCATTTTAGAGAAGGTGTAGAGGTTACAGTGGAAAACCATATTCTGACTCTATCCACTTGTATTGGAGGACAACCAAATAATAGATACTTAGTACAGGGTGTTTTAATTGAAGAATAGAAATAAAAAAAGTTGGTGACTTTTCGTCACCAACTTTTTTATTTTATTCTTTCAACCAAATAAGGAATTGCTTCTTCGAAGTTTACACCATACCAAGGCTTTGCAGGATCTTCTAAGGTAAGGCGGATGCATTCAGAAGTATAATCTGCAGCAACTTTTACTGCTTCTTTCCAATTCAATCCATTCATCATAGCTCCTACACAGGTGCTAGAGAAAATGTCTCCTGTGCCATGATAGCTTACTGGAAGTTTATCATGTTCGTAGTAAGAAAACTCTTTCTTTTCTTTGTCGTATCCCATTACACCGGTCTTGCCTTCCGCAAAACTTACGCCAGTGAGAATACTAATCTTTGCTCCTAAATCACAGAGTTTTATGAGTAATTCTTCTACATAGGATTTATCATATTCTGTTTTATATTCCGTGCCTGTCATGAAGCATGCTTCTGTAATATTTGGTACGATGATGTCTGCCTTTGCACAGAGGGTACCCATATGTTTTGCGAACGCTTCATCAAATGCAGGATACAGCTTTCCGTTATCTGCCATAGCCGGATCCACAAAAAGAATATTTGAATCTGTTTTGAAATCATCAAAAAATCTCTTCATAAGATCAATTTGTTCAAAGGAGCCGAGATATCCTGTATAAACAGCGTCGAATTTAAAGTTTTCTTTTTTCCAATGCTCTGCAATAGGTTCAACCTGATCAGTTAAGTCCTTACAGGTAAAATTTTGGAACATGGTGTGAGTAGAAAGGACTGCTGTTGGTAAGATGGCGGCCTCTACACCCATCGCAGAAATAATAGGAAGTGCTACGGTTAAAGAGCATTTCCCTACACATGATATATCTTGAACGGTTACGATTCTTTTCATAGTATTTCTCCTTATAATTGATAATTACTCATTATATTCTTATTTGGTCTTATTAATAGTGTCAATTTTGAAATATTTTTCAAGACCAGATTATAGCAATGTTTTTTATAAAGTGCAAGTAAACCTCGTTGAAAGAAATGGCAATCTATGGTATGATATTCAGGTCAAAGTATGTTTACACTAGGAGTGGTGTGAATATGAGCTCGGAGGTAAAAAATATGTTTCAAAAGAAACAGAAAATTTATAGTGAAACTCAGGGCGTGTGTGTTGTAGATAATATCGTACAACTACCAGCGGGAAAGGGAGAAACGTTACCATATTATGTGTTGAAGTCTGTGTTCGATACGACAAAAGTTTCTTATATTCCTGTGAATAATCATCAGGTAAGTTTACGTGAACTTTTCACAGAAGAAGAGGCGCGTGAGTTGTTGAAAAATCCCGAACTGGAAAAGAATGAACAGTTGAAGGCAGCAGTGGACTATGTGCTGCAGTCAAAGGAGTAAATATGGCAAAGTTTCATCATAATAAAAAGAATAGAGGCGGTCATGATCAACAGGAAGCGAGAGAATTGTACCGTGAACGTCGCGAGCGTGAAAGTCGAGAGGTGAAAAATAATCGTGAATCACGTGATAATCAAGCAATCAGCACTTTTACACTCGGCACAAAAGAGTTAGAAGGAAAAAGTGCGGAATTCCAGTATGATAAAGGCTGGTACAGCATTATCGATATTGTAGGCGAAGAAAAAAACATGATTTATAAATCAAAAAATGCACAGGAAGCATATACAAAGTGGAATGTGTACATAGGACGTAAGAAAGAGCGTCCGCAGCGTGCCGAGAAATCGGAGTAGGCAAACAAATCATAACCTAGAAAGTTGGTGAATGCATGTCGTATACGGCTCTTTACCGTAAGTTCCGTCCGCAGGAATTTGAAGATGTAAAAGGACAGGATCATATCGTAACAACCTTAAAAAATCAAATAAAGGCTGACCGAATTGGACATGCATATCTCTTTTGTGGAACCAGGGGGACTGGTAAAACCACAGTAGCAAAGATTTTTGCAAAAGCAGTTAACTGTGAGAATCCGGTAGATGGAAGTCCATGTGGAGAATGCGCTATTTGTAAAGCGATTGCAGATGGTTCCTCGATGAATGTCATCGAAATCGATGCTGCTTCCAATAATGGTGTAGATAATATTCGTCAGATTCGAGAAGAAGTAACTTATCGCCCTACAGAAGGCAAGTATAAAGTTTACATTATTGATGAAGTGCATATGCTTTCAGCTGGTGCTTTTAATGCATTATTAAAGACTTTAGAAGAGCCGCCTTCATACGTAATATTTATCCTGGCGACTACCGAGGCTCACAAGATTCCAATTACAATTTTGTCCCGTTGTCAGAGATATGACTTTCATCGTATTTCTATAGATACGATTGCAGGACGACTTATGGATTTAATGGCAGAAGAAAATGTTGATGTAGAAGAAAGAGCTATCCGCTATGTAGCGAAGGCTGGCGATGGTTCTATGCGAGATGCATTATCGTTATTAGATCAGTGTATTGCTTTTCATTTAGGAGAAACCCTTACTTATGAAAATGTGTTAGAAGTATTAGGTGCAGTTGATACAGAGATATTCTCACGTCTGCTTCGCCAAATCATAAATAAAGACATTACTGGTGCGATTGGCACTCTGGATGCATTGGTAGATGAAGGTCGTGAGATGGGTCAGATGGTGAATGATTTTACCTGGTATCTGCGAAACCTTCTGCTTATGCAAAGCTCCGATGACATGGAAGAAGTATTAGATATGTCAAAGGAAAATATTGCGGCGCTCAAAGAAGAGGCTCAGTTGGTAAAACCAGAAGTGCTTATGAGATATATTCGTATCTTCTCAGAACTCGGAAATCAGGTAAAATATGCTACACAAAAACGTATCCTTATAGAGATTGCTATCATCAAGCTTTGTAAGCCACAGACGGAAAAGGACTACGAATCAGTTGTAGACCGAATTGCGAGTATCGAGGCGAAAATTGCCAATGGAATTCCAGCAGTAGCTGTTTCAAATGGGGCTGCATCAATTTCTGTTACGGAAGGAAATGCAGCACCTGTTGTAAAGCCTCAGCTTCCGAAAGCGATTCCAGAGGATATCCAGCAGATTATTAAGAACTGGAAATCGATTCTCTCAGAGATAGGAGCTATCACAAAAACCTATTTGGCGAAGGCAGTGCCTTCCTTGGGAAATAGTGGAGAATTACTTTTGGTTTTAGATGATGAGAATGCATTTGCATATCTGAATGAAAATCGTTCTAATTGCATTGATAATTTAAAAGAGATTATTGCGAAGCGTATCGGTAAGGATATTGAGATTGTGGTACGCAAAAATGAAAACGGACTTTCTGCAAAAGAATCCGTTCCGGATTTAAGAGACTTAATCCAATTTGATATAGAAGAAGAAAACTTTTAAGGAAAAGTCAGGAGGATATAATAATGGCAAAAAGAGGTGGATTCCCAGGCGGCATGCCAGGAAATATGAACAACCTTATGAAACAGGCGCAGAGAATGCAGCGCCAGATGGAAGAAGCGCAGAAAGCAATGGAAACTATGGAGGCCACAGCGACAGCTGGCGGCGGAGCTGTGGAAGTAACTGTTTCTGGTAAAAAGGAAGTTAAAAAGGTAAAACTTGCTGAAGAAGTAGTTGACCCAGATGATATTGAAATGTTAGAAGACTTAATCGTAGCTGCTACAAATGAAGCGCTTAGAAAAGTAGATGAAGCTTCACAGGCATCTATGTCAAAAATCACAGGAGGTCTTGGCGGATTCTAAGCCGAGCACAAGATGGATTACTATAGTAAACAGATTTCAAAACTGATAGAAGAGTTTTCTTCGTTGCCGGGGATAGGTGCTAAGTCTGCACAGCGTCTGGCATTCCATGTGCTGAATATGCCGATGGAACAGGTGGAAAATTTATCTTCTGCAATTTTAGAAGCAAAAAAGAATGTAAAATATTGTAAGTCCTGTTATACTCTTACAGATGATGATCTTTGTCCAATTTGTAAAAATCCAGCTCGTAACCATAAAACGATTATGGTGGTAGAAAATACCAGGGATTTGGCTGCTTACGAAAAAACTGGTAAATTCGAAGGTGTTTACCATGTATTACATGGAGCGATTTCGCCAATGCTAGGAATAGGACCAAATGACATTAAGTTGAAAGAGTTAATGATACGACTGGAACAGGATGTGGATGAAGTGATCATTGCTACCAATTCCAGTTTGGAAGGCGAAACAACAGCTATGTATATTAGCAAGTTGATTAAACCATCCGGTATTAAAGTGACCAGAATTGCCAGTGGCGTACCAGTCGGTGGCGATTTGGAATATATTGATGAAGTAACATTACTTAGAGCCTTAGAAGGCCGTACAGAATTATAATTTATTTGTAACCAAAGAAAGGGAAGACGATGAACAACTTAGAGCTCGCAAAAATCGCGAACGAGGTTCGCAAAGGTGTAATCAAATCTACACACAGTGCAAAGTCTGGACATCCAGGCGGATCTTTGTCAGCAACTGACATTATGACTTATCTTTATTTTGAAGAAATGAATGTAGATCCAAAGAATCCAAAATGGGAAGATAGGGACCGTTTTGTATTATCAAAGGGTCATGTAGCTCCAGCACTTTACGCTACACTTGCAGAAAAAGGATTCTTCCCTAAAGAAGATTTACTTACTCTTCGTCATGTGGGATCATATTTACAGGGACATCCAGACATGAAAGGTATCCCAGGTGTTGATATGTCATCAGGTTCATTAGGACAGGGTGTATCTTGTGCTGCAGGTATGGCTTTGGCAGCGAAACTTGATAATAAAGATTATCGTGTATATGCAATCACAGGTGATGGTGAAATTGAAGAAGGTCAGATTTGGGAGGCTGCTATGTTTGCTGGTTTCCGTAAATTGGACAACTTTGTAGTTGTTGTAGATAATAACAATCTGCAGATTGATGGTTCGATTGATGAAGTATGTTCACCATATCCAATCGATAAGAAGTTTGAAGCGTTCAACTTCCATACTATTGTAATCAATGGAAATGATTTCGATGAAATTCGTGCAGCTTTTAAAGAAGCACGTGAAACAAAAGGAAAACCAACAGCAATTATTGCAAAAACTGTAAAAGGTAAAGGAGTATCCTTTATGGAAAATCAGGTTGGTTGGCACGGTAAAGGCCCTAACGATGAAGAATGCAAGATTGCATTAGAAGAATTAGAGAAAGCAGGTGAAGCATTATGTCAGATGTAAAGAGAATCGCAACCCGAAACAGCTACGGTAATGCTTTAGTTGAAATCGGAAAAGAACACGAAGAATTAGTAGTATTAGATGCGGACCTTGCAGGTTCTACACAGACAGGTGTGTTTGGAAAAGCATTTCCAGAACGTCATATCAACTGCGGTATTGCAGAAGCAAACATGACAGGTGTGGCAGCTGGTCTTGCAGCAAGTGGAAAGATTCCATTTATGAGTTCTTTTGCAATGTTTGCAACAGCTCGTAATTTTGAACAGATTCGTAACTCTATTGGTTACCCTGGATTAAATGTAAAAATCGCAGCTTCACATGCAGGTATTTCTGTAGGTGAAGATGGAGCAACACATCAGTGTTTGGAAGATATGGCTCTTATGAGACAGATTCCAGGTATGGTAGTATTGAATCCGGCGGATGATGTAGAAGCAAGAGCTGCTATCAAAGCGGCATTTGAACATGTGGGACCAGTATACATTCGTTTAGGCCGTCTTGCAGTACCAGTATTAAATGATGAAGAAACTTACAAATTTGAACTTGGCAAAGGTGTTGTATTAAAAGAAGGTACAGACGTAACTATTTTTGCGACAGGTCTTGAAGTTTATGAAGCACTCCAGGCGGCAGAAATGCTTGAAAAAGACGGCATCAGCGCAGAAGTTGTAAACATCCATACAATTAAACCTATCGATAAAGAACTTGTTATTGCATCAGCAACTAAGACTGGTAAGGTTGTTACAGTAGAAGAACACTTTACTATCGGTGGTTTAGGAAGTGCAGTTTGTGAAGTATTGTCCGAAAATGCTCCTACAAAAGTGCTTCGTATTGGTATTGATGATGTATTTGGGGAATCTGGCCCAGCTTTAGAACTTATTCATAAGTATGAATTGGATGCAGAAGGCATTTGCAAAAAAGTAAAAGCATTTGTAAAATAATTTTATAAAAGAGAAACTGTCACATGAGAATGTGACAGTTTTTTTATTTTCTAAAATTCTGCAAATTCCGAGTCGTATTATTTCTATGAAACGTCATATTTCGAAAAAGTTTTTTGTTAGCATGGTGCAAAAAAGGAGTAGACGAGTATGATCGAAGTAGTAAATGATAAAGACAGAAATTTAAAGAATTTGAAACAGATAGGGACACCTAGAGAGGAAAATAAAATATACATAGAAAATCTTGCCTACAGTAAGGTAAAAGAAGAAAGTTATCGAGATAAAAGAATTTATGTGTTAATGGGACACACAGAGAGAATGGAAGGAAAATATGCAACTTTTATAGAAGCGGTTATTCCGGTTCGTGAAATAGATTTTTCGGGTGCAACTCCTAGATGGACGAATAGCACTTGGAGTGAAATTTTTCGTGAAATCAAAAGGCTCTATGAAGACATGATTATTGTTGGGTGGGCTATGGACCTAAGAGGATTATCTCCGAAGATGACACCAGATTTGGAAAGGGTGCATAGAGAGCATTTCGGTGGTGTACATCAACTTTTCTTTTTGCTGGATACGTTAGAACAGGAAGAGACCTTCTATATATATAAAGAAAATAAAGTGGTTTCAAAGGACGGTTTTTACATATATCACAAGGCGAGAAGCAGGGAGTATCGTCGTGCAGAGCCTAAAGTGGATGTAGAGGTAGAAGTATCTGAGGCAGAAATTCGAAGGGGTGGGATGTATCGTCGATATATTCAAGAGCAAAAGAAGCCAGAAAAGGACAAGGGGAATATTGGGATTGCAGTTGCGGTTGCAATGTTGGTTTTTGTTATTGGTGTAGGGGTTTACGAAAATAGTGGTAGTATATTTGACAAAAAGAATTCTGTAGAGGCTTCTGGAGAGCAGCAGAATATAATAGATACAGAAACCGTTGCTGATGATACACAATCCACGGTAGATATTATAGAGGTAGAGATTGTTCCAGGGAATGAATAAAGAAAAATAGTGAACCTTACTAATGATTGTGCTATAATAAATGCGCATGAATTTAGGAAAGGATAAAGAATTTGTGGCAGATGTGAAAAAGAAAGGGTTTAAAACCCTTGTGACAGATTATGAAGAGATAGATGAACAGATACTTGCTCATAGGAAAACTCTCTTTAAAAGAGTATTAAAGATTATGGGTGTTCTGTTTGTGATATTTGTTGGCATAGAACTTATACTTGCGATAAGAAACTTTGATGATTACGAAGTGAGAACATCCGTAGAGAGAAAGAGCAGTGAAAATGCTCAGTATCAGATGTTTGGTGACTGTTTATTAGAATATAGTAACGATGGAATTTCATGTATTGGAAAAAACAATGAAATCGTTTGGAATCAATCTTTTGAAATGACATCTCCAGATGTGGAAATCAGAGAAGATTATTTGGTAGTTTATGATGCGGCAGGAACAAAGCTTTTTATATTAACAGAAAGTGGTTTGCAAAAAGCGTTGGAAATGACTTCGCCGATTCAAGCGGTTGAAATCGCGAATCAGGGGACGGTTGCAGTTCTTATGAAAGAGGACCAGCAGTCTCAAGTAAAACTGTTTGATAAAAAGGGAAACGAACTGGCAAATGGAAAGTTCTATGGAGATAAAGGTGGATTTCCAATCGATATTGCATTATCACATGATGGAACGAAACTAGCGGTAGATATGGTAGATGTAAATCAGGGAAAGGTAAATACTACGATTAGTTTTTATAATTTCGGTTCTGTTGGACAAAGTGAAATAGATAACAATGTGGGAACGTATACTTTTGATGGTATTTTAATTCCGGAAATTGACTATATTTCAAACTCACGTATGATTGGGATGGGCACTGGAAAGATGTTGGTTTTTGATGGATCTCAAAAACCAGAGTTGTCACATGAAGTAGAAATAGAAGAAGAGATTCTTAGTTTCTTTCATAATGAAAAGTATATTGGCATTGTCTATGATAATGTAGAAGTAGAGAATTCTTGGCATATAAAAGTTATGGATATGCGCGGTAATACGGTTATGGAAAATGATACCTCCATCGCATATAACGATATTGGGTTTCTATCAAATAATGAAATATGTGTAACCAACGCAACACAGTGTGAGATTTTTACAATACACAGCATTAAGAAATTTTCATACGAATTTGATAATGAATTATACAAAGTGTTTGCCACGGATGGTGGTCAAGACTATACTTTTGTTTTTAGAGATACAATAGAAGAGGTAAAATTGAAATGAATATCTTATTAATTATTGTTTTGCTAATATTTGCACTAAGCTTATATGGAGGTTACCAAAAAGGATTTCTAAAAACGGCATTTTCCTTGCTTTCGTGGATTATTGTTTTGGTACTTTGTAATTACGCAGCACCAATCGTAACAAACGAACTTATTGAAAAAACTGACATCGAAGTATATATACAGACGACTATAGATATGAAACTAGGTGAAGTTATTTCTGAAACGTTGGAAACATCTAGTGTTGAAGAGATTGAAGCTGCGCTCCCAGCGGAGTTTAAACAGATACTGTTGGGAGGAAATATAAGTCTGCAGGATGCAATAACGACTGGAGTTGCTTTGGACACTGCGTCGTTGGCAAATGCAGTTGTGGGGATTTTGGGGTTTGGCGTTACAATCATTGCTCTAAGGGCGGCAATGTCGTTGGTACAATTGATGCTTACGATTATAAGAAAACTTCCATTAATTGGGCCGCTGGATAAGATGCTTGGACTAGTATGTGGTGCAGGTGAAGGATGCATTCTTTCGTGGTTATTATTGGCAGTAATGTCGCTGGAAATGTTCGCGGGAACAAATGCAGAATGGGCTAGCTACATTGCAAAGTCAGAATTTCTTACATGGCTTCAAGATAACAATCTGATATTGAACTTAATTGTTGCGAACGGAAATATGTTGTAAAATTTAACAATTTAACGTGCTAAAATTGGGGTGCACAAAGTCTGCAAAACCTACATCTTGTGGTGGAAAAATTTCTTTGTAGAAATTGAAATTTTGCTGTTGACTTTGAGGCACCCCTTGTGCTATTCTTACATG
>JAZURS010000154.1:0-14617 GCA_045606325.1 Agathobacter sp. | reverse complement strand
TTTCTGTTCTTTTTCATTATCAAGACCATAAGCTAAAGCTGCTGCTGTTGGTTCGTTGATGATACGTTTTACATCAAGACCAGCAATTTTACCAGCATCTTTTGTTGCCTGACGTTCTGCATCGTTGAAGTATGCAGGTACTGTGATAACTGCTTCTGTTACTTTTTCTCCTAAATATCCTTCAGCATCAGCTTTTAATTTCTGAAGAATCATAGCAGAGATCTGCTGTGGAGAGTACTGTTTGTCATCAATTGCTTTCTTGTAATCTGTACCCATATGTCTCTTGATAGAAGAGATTGTTTTGTCTGCATTTGTAACAGCCTGACGTTTTGCTGGTTCACCAACTAATCTTTCGCCTGTTTTTGTAAATGCAACTACAGATGGTGTAGTTCTAGCGCCTTCTGTATTTGCGATAACTGTAGGTTTTCCACCTTCCATAACAGCTACACAGCTGTTTGTTGTTCCTAAGTCAATACCAATAATTTTTCCCATTTCTTTGTCCTCCATATAATATACTAAAGTTTGTTTGTTACGCTTTCTTGTGGGTTAGTTTGCAACCCCTACCATACTATGTCTTACCACAGTATCTTTATACATATAGCCCTTCATAAATTCCTGGGCTACAATGCCTGATTCATATTCTTCGCTTTCCACCTGCATTACTGCGTTATGGAAGTCTGGATTAAATTCCTGACCAACAGATTCAATTGGTGTAACACCAACGGCTTCAAGTTCTGTCATAAGCTGTTTGTACACCTGCTGCATACCCTGCACAAATGCATCATCTTTATCTGCTTCTTCAACAGTTGTAAATCCTCTTTCAAAGTTATCTACTACTGGAAGGATTTTTTCGATAATTGTTTTTGCACCCATGTCAAACATCATTGACTTTTCCTTTTCTGTACGTTTACGAAAGTTTTCAAATTCCGCCATCTGACGTACAACACGGTCATTTAATTCTTCAATCTGTTCGTCTTTTTTATCTTTTTTCTTTTTAAAGAAGCCTTCCTTTTTAGGTTCTTCTTCAACAGACGCGTCTTTTTCAGTAGCTGATTCACCAGCATCTTCTGTGTTCTTTTCTTCTGTCTCAGAAGTATTCATGGTTTGTTCATCCAAAGTCTCTTCTACAACTTCTTCCGTTTCTACTTCTTCGTTCATGACATTCTTTTCTTCTGCCATTTCTTCCTACCTTTCTAGGAATCCTTAGACTTATTTAAGATACCATCAAGCTGGCTTCTTAAAGTCTTAAGATTATCCATTACATTTTCGTAATCCATACGTTTTGGTCCGATAATACCTATCGTACCCTTTACACCTTCGCCCAATTCGTAGGTTGCTGTAACTACGCTACAGTCCTTCATGGTCTGGATAGGTGTTTCATTTCCGATATAAACCTGGATACCTGTTTCGGAAGATGTTTCCGCCAAGGTTTCATTTACCAGACTAATCAATTCGTCCTTCTCTTCAAATGCAGAAAGAAGGTTGGTCGCATTGTCGGAAGTAGTAAGTTCTGGATATTTCAAAATATTTGTAGCACCGCTGGTATAAATCTGCAGATCTTCCTGCTCGTTTAACGCCTGTGCTAATGCATCCATTACATCACTAACCACCTGGCTGTGAATACCTGCCTGCTCTTTCAATTTTGCAATCGTTGCTAAATTGATTTCCTGCAAAGCTAATCCGTTTAATGCTGTATTTAATAAGATATTCAACTTCAGAAGTGTTTCGTTATCGAGTTCTTCTTCAATATCAATCATGTGATTCTTTACGATGTTGCTGTTCATCACTACAACTGCAAGAACCTGATGTGCACTCACACTCGAAAGCTGAATAAATTTCACTTTGTTATGATAAGCTGGCGCACTAATCATCGTCGCATAATTGGTGTTTGTTGCAAGCATCTTTGCGACCTGCTTTAGCACCTGCTCCATCTTCTGGGTTTTCTCGATGACGAATTCTTTCATCTCGGAAACCTCTCTGTCCTTTTCCTTCATCAGGTGGTCTACATAAAAACGATACCCTTTGTCCGAAGGAATACGGCCTGCAGAAGTATGTGGCTGCACGATGTAGCCAAGCTCTTCTAGGTCTGCCATCTCATTTCGAATAGTCGCAGAACTGAGATTCAAATCTGTATATTTTGAAATCGTTCTAGAACCAACTGGCTCGCCAGTAGCGAGATAATTTCGAATGATGGCATCCAAAATTTTCACTTTTCTGTCGTCTAATAACTGTTCGTTATCCTTTTGCATTTTATGCTCCTCGCTGTGTTGTTAGCACTCATTGGGTTGGAGTGCTAATATCTACAGTTATGAATTTACCACTACAGGTATACTTTGTCAATAATAGTTTTCGCATTTCATAATAATTTTATAAACTGTTTAGAATTAACGATTTAGTTAAGATAAAGAGAAAAGTAGGACAATGAAAAAGTCATGGAAGTAAGCTTGCTTACGATTCCATGACTTTTTTGTTGGACTTACTTGGCGATAAGACAAGTAGCGAGTGTCAGCACATCGAAACGAGGTGCATGATTGCGTAGCAATCGACACGAGCTAGCTTTTCTCTTTATCTTTTGGGCAAATGGACAAGTTGAAATTAAAAAGTAATAATAAACATGTCGATTTATTGCGTGAAAAAATTTTTAAGCATGTTGAAACAGAACGACTTACTTTTAACATGCTATTTTCTTATCTTTTTAAAGATAAAAGTGTTGAAAATCCAGAAAATAGCAAGTTGAAAATAAAAATATAGTTTCAACTTGCTCTCTCCAATTTTGGACTGATAAAAAGGCATGTCAAATATGAAAGTATCATTCTAACTTGTTATATAAAAAATAGACGCGCGGATATCGTTATCGAATATAAATGATTAAACGCCGCGCGTGATATTTTGTGTTTCATATTTAGCCAAGTAAGCTCGACCCACGTCACTTCGTGACTTTCCGTCGCTTTTAAAAGCGACTCGGCTCTCGCTATTTATTTTGAAATGCGAATCGCTTTCTTTTTCCACTTACCTTTACTATAGAAGAAAGCGGTAAGGATTGCACCGATACACCATGAACATAATAATGAAATCTGGATACATTCAAAACGTCCAAATGGTAATTCTGGTGTTCTGGTAAGGAATGAAATACCGTATGCAACCGGTACACGAATTAAAACGGTAGTAATCATGGAAATCCACATAGGAGTTACTGTATCACCAGCACCACGCATTACACCACCTAAACTCTGAGTTACTGCCATTGCGATATAACCAGCAGCAAGAATACCCATGAGATATCTGCTCATCTCTACCAATTCTGTAGTTTCCGTAAAGATTCCCATTAAATACTTACCAAAGATTAAAATAATCGCTGTAATAGTGGCAGAAATACCTACTGCCATAAGCGTCCCCTGTTTTGCACCTTTCGATACACGGTCTAATTTTCCTGCACCAACATTCTGTCCGGCAAAAGTAGTCATCGCTGTACCGAATGAGAAGTTTGGCATCATGGCAAAACCATCAACACGCATAATAATTACGTTTGCTGCGATAAACATTTCACCAAAACTGTTGGTAAGTGACTGTACAATAATCATAGCCGATGAGAAAATCGCCTGTGTAACGCCTGAAGGAAGCCCAAGACTGATTAACTGTTTTACGTACTGACTCTTTGGTTTTAAACGTGCAAGATTAAGTTCAAATACATCGCCCATCTTAGTGAGTTTTCTAAGGCAAAGAAGTGCGGAAATACCCTGGGCAATGACTGTTGCAAGTGCTACACCTGGCACTTCTAATCCTAAACCTGCTACGAATACAATATCTAACGCAATATTAACAGCAGTAGCCACTAATAAATAAAGAAGTGCGGAGAAAGAATCTCCCATACCACGAAGAATACCACTTAAGATATTGTAGTATGCCATACCTGCACCACCTACCAGTGATATATACAGATAGTTCGCACACCAGTCAATGATACTTGCAGGTGTATTCAGCATCACCAGCATCGGTTTGACAACTAATAAAGCAAATATCGCTACCACCAAGCAACAGATTGCTGTTACCGTGATACAGTTACCAATCGTCTCTGACAAATCTTCTTTCGATTTTGCCCCAAAATACTGGGCAACCATGATACCTACACCAGCAGAAATACCAATAAATAAAACATATAACATATTCAAAATAGGTGCCGCACTACCTACTGCTGCAAGTGCATTGTCACCTACAAATTTACCTACTACGATACTATCCACCGTACTATACAACTGCTGTGCCACGTTTCCGATAATCATAGGAACCGCAAACACTGCAATACTCTTCCAAGGAGCACCTTCCGTCATATCTCTTGGTGCAAATAGTTTTTTGAATTTATTTAACATATACACCCTCCTGTATGATATACTCTAACTATAAAATTTTATACAATATGAAAAGGTTTTGCAAGTATGAAAAAAAGAATTTTATTGACTACTATACTTGGAATTATTGGGGCACTCGTGATATTAGGCGGACAATATTTCCAAAAATTTTTCATTCGTCAGGCAAGAGAACCTATTTCCATGATAATTGCCTCAGACATTCATTATCTATCACCAGATTATCGCGGAGAATACTTTAAAGATCCCGCTTCTTATTTTGATGGAAAACTAACTCATTATTCACCTGAATATTTTGACGCCTTTTTAGCTGAGGTAGTAGAAAAACAGCCAAAAGTGTTAATCTTAAGTGGTGATATTACCTTAAATGGTTCCATAAAAAGTCACGAAGAGGTTGTAGACAAATTAGACGTTGTGGAAGCATCTGGAATCGATGTCTTGGTCATTCCAGGCAACCATGATGTACATTCTGTTGCAGGAGACTATACACCAGAAGAACCGATTGTCGTAGAAAGTGCGTATGCAGAAGATTTTATGACAATGTATGAAAACTTTGGTCCTTCTCAGGCAATTAGCCGAGATGAAAACACCTTTAGTTATATATATGAAGTATCTCCTACTCTTCGCATTCTCATGCTGGATACCAATAGCCTTGAAAAAGGCTCTGTCAGCGATGAGACCTTGGTCTGGATGGAAATCCAGTTAAAAAAGGCACAACGAGCAGGCGCTGATGTCATTGCAGTATCACATCAGAACCTACATATACATAATGATTTGCTCTATTTTTCTTATCAAATATATAATGCCGATGAACTCTTGGCCCTCTATGAAAAATATGATGTAAAATTAAGTTTAAGCGGACATCTCCATGTCCAAAGTATTGTGTCAGAAGATACCACCCCTGGTACTACGATCCCTGAAATCGCTGTAGGTGCTCTTTCTGTTTGTGGCACACCTTATGGAGAACTCACTTATAATGGCAAAGAACTCACCTACGAAACTGTCAAAACAGATGTATCCTACTATGCATTGAAACAAGGATGGACTGATGAAAACCTACTAGCTTTTAACGATTACTCCACTTGGTATTTTGAAGAAGTCGGCCGTTTGCAAACTTTTGATGGATATAAAGATAGTGAACTGTGTTCAGAAGACATCACCTTACTTGCAGATACCTTTGCAAAAATCAACTCGGCATACTTTGTGGGAGATAAAATCGACACAGCGACTTTATCTGAAGGAATCAATTTATGGAATCAAAACCAAAATGGATTTTTCTATAAATATATTCAAAGTATGCTAAAAGAAAATGATGTAGATAATCAGAATCTCAGAATTATATTAGATTAAAAAATCGCGAGCAGTTATGCTCGCGATTTTATCTTATATCAAGAACTGTGCTAAAGCGTAGTTTGATAAATCCTGCCCTTTCTCCGTCAGAGCAATTCTACCTTCTTTCATTTCTAGCATTCCTTCTGCTTTTAAATGCTCCAGTGCATCTTTATAGATTCCTTCTACCGGAACCCCAAATGCATCTTCAAATTGTCTACGGGTAACACCTTTGTTCATTCGGAGTCCTAGGAACATAAATTCTTCCATCTGTGCTTTACGAGATACTACATCTGCAGCCATATGCAGATTCGTTCCATATTCGACCTTTCCATCTGGTTGCTCGAATGGAACCATTTGAACATCTCTGGTCGCATCGATATATTCATTCATATCTGTAATATTGGTATAACGAGTATTATCTACCAAAGAAGCTGCACCTAAACCTAGACCTAAGTAATTTTCTCTAGTCCAGTACCCAATGTTATGTTCGCATTCAAAGCCTGGCTGTGCAAAATTCGAAATTTCATACTGTTCATATCCTGCATTTGCCAGATACTGCTGTGTTAGTTTGGTAATTCGATACACTTCATCTTCCGTTGGCAAAACGGTTGTCTGCTTTCCTTCCTCCTGAAGTGCTAAATCAAATTTATATTTTTCATAGAAAGGAGTCCCCTCTTCTATGATTAATGAATACGCAGAAATATGGTTTGGTTTTAAACGGACTACTTTTTGTAATGTATGTAAAAATTTTTCCGCAGTCTGATAAGGTATTCCACTCATCAAATCAACATTGATGTTCGCAAAACCTGCATTTCTCGCCTTTTCATATGTTTTTACAAACTTTTCAAAGGTATGAATACGTCCAAGAATCTGAAGTTCTTCATCATCTGCTGACTGTAAACCAATACTGAGTCGATTTACACCTGCTTTTTTATATTTTTCCAACTTAGAAGTAGTCACTGTCCCTGGATTACATTCCATGGTAATTTCTGCTTCAGAAGATACATTAAAATACGTATAGATTGCATCTAATATCTCCACCATTTTATTTTCATCTATCCAAGTTGGAGTACCACCGCCTACAAAAATAGTGGTTACATCATAGTCCTTCATCTTAGGACCATAAAATTCTATTTCTCGAATCAACGCATTTGCATAAGCATACTGTGTCTTTTCATCACAAGAAAAGGATAGGAAATCACAGTATTCACACTTTTTACAACAGAATGGTATATGCACATACAATTCCAAGTTTTTCATACTCGTTCCTATCCTTTCTTAATTAATCTTCATCAAGTTTCAAAACACTCATAAATGCTTCCTGTGGAATTTCTACATTGCCCACCTGACGCATACGTTTCTTACCTTCCTTCTGTTTTTCAAGAAGTTTTCTCTTACGTGAAATATCACCACCGTAACATTTTGCAAGAACGTCTTTTCTCATCGCCTTAACAGTTTCACGAGCAATGATTTTCCCACCAACAGCTGCCTGAATAGGAATCTCAAACAAGTGTCTTGGAATCTCTTCTTTGAGACGTTCACACATACGACGGCCACGCTCATATGCGTTATCCTTAAATACGATAAAGGATAATGCATCCATCATTTCGTGGTTGATAAGGATGTCCAGCTTCACAAGTTCTGAACGCTGGTATCCCTTCAGTTCATAGTCAAACGATGCGTAACCACGAGAACGTGATTTAAGTGCATCAAAGAAATCATAAATAATCTCATTTAATGGCAATTCATATTTAAGAAGTGCTCGAGTTTCCTCGATATATTCCATTCCAATATAGATACTACGTCGTTCCTGACAAAGAGTCATAATAGAACCTACATAATCCTTTGTCACCATAATCTCAGCACTTACATATGGTTCTTCCATATACTCAATCTCAGATGGATCTGGAAGGTTAGATGGATTGGTTAAATCAATCATTTCGCCATTGGTCTTATATACTTTATAAATAACGCCTGGTGCTGTAGTAACCAAATCAAGGTCAAATTCTCGTTCCAAACGCTCCTGAATGATTTCCAAATGAAGGAGTCCAAGGAAACCACAACGAAAACCAAAACCAAGTGCCAATGAAGTTTCTGGTTCAAAATGTAAAGATGCATCATTAATCTGTAATTTTTCCAATGCATCTCTGAGGTCGGAATATCTCGCACTATCTGCTGGATAAATACCACAGTAAACCATAGGATTTACTTTCTTATAACCAGGAAGTGCTTCCGCACATGGACGATTTGCATTGGTAACGGTATCACCGACACGAGTATCTGCTACATTTTTGATACTAGCTGTAAAATATCCTACCATACCTGCCGAAAGTTCATCACATGGAATAAACTGCCCTGCACCAAAGTATCCTACTTCTACTACCTGGGCAGATGCACCTGTAGCCATCATTTTGATAGGATCACCTACTTTAATCGTACCTTCTTTGATACGGCAGAATACCATAACACCCTTGTACTGGTCATAAAGTGCATCAAAAATTAATGCCTGTAATGGTGCATTTGCATCTCCTGTTGGAGCTGGAATCTTTGCTACGATTTCTTCTAATACATCTTCGATATTAAGACCTGTCTTAGCAGAAATACGTGGAGCATCCATCGCTTCAATACCGATAACATCCTCGATTTCCTGCGCAATTTCATCTGGACGAGCAGATGGAAGGTCGATTTTATTGATAACAGGGAACACGTCCAAATCATGATCTAAGGCAAGATATACGTTTGCCAAAGTCTGGGCTTCTACTCCCTGTGCTGCATCTACTACAAGAATCGCTCCATCACATGCCGCCAAACTACGAGATACCTCATAGTTAAAGTCTACGTGTCCTGGAGTATCGATTAAGTTGAAAATATATTCTTCCCCATCTTTTGCTTTGTAAATAATACGAACAGCCTGTGACTTGATGGTAATCCCTCTTTCACGTTCCAAATCCATATTATCTAAAACCTGAGCCTGCATTTCGCGTTCGGTCAGTGTACCTGTTGCTTCGATGATACGGTCTGCCAACGTAGATTTGCCATGGTCGATATGGGCGATAATACAAAAATTACGAATTTTGCTTTTGATATCTGACATTGTTTGTCCTCTTTCTTAATAATAATTCCAAAATATTATAGCGGTTTCTGATAACTTTATCAACATTTTTCAGCAACAAAAGGACACCACCTGCCTGGGTAGTGTCCTTCCTGGATATTCTTTTATATCAAAAACTTACTATCTTACATATTTTTTCTGGGCAAACACCAACATACTAAGTCCTGCTATAAGAAGCAGAGTCCAGAGTGTAACATTGGAAACATCTCCTGTCTGTGGAGCTTGTACTCCGCCTGGAGTCACTGATCCCCCCTGATTTGCAGAGCCTTCTTGCTCCTCTGCATCTGCTGCTACCTCATCGATTACGATAGTGTAATCAGATGCATGTGTAAAGGTAAGATCTGCGGTACCATCTGCCGCGATTTCATCGGAACAGATAAATTCCATAGCCTGTGTTGTTGGGTTGTAATAGTAAAGGTTTGCAAACAATCCTGCATTTTTTGCTTCTAAATTCAGTGAAAGTACTGCAGTAAAGCCAAACTCTCCATCATGTGCAAGACTGATTTCCATGTGAGATTTTTCGCCAGTTACCTGGTTGAGTACCTCTACTGGAATCGTATCAAACGAATTTTCTTCTGTACTGATAGTTACTGCAAAATCGATATCTTCAATATCTGTTGCGGTAATCTCTTTACCATTTACAGTCCATACGATACCATCACCAAGATCAAATTCTACAGTAACATCCTTGCCCTTGATATTTTCAAGCACATCACCAGGAACTACTGTAGTGCCGTTCATATCTACAGTAACTATTTCCTTTGTATCGCTTTCTACTACATCTTCTACTTCATCTAAAATAGCCTCCCAGTCCATCTTGCCTTCTTCATTTTCGATATATGGACCTTCTTTGATGCTAACCATAACAGAAGTTTTTCCACTATCTGTGTGGTTTGTATCACCTTTTACATAATACCAAACGGTGTAGTCGCCCACTTCTGTTGCAGTAGGGATATTTGATGTATATTCGCCGTTTTCTGACAAGCTATACATAAATGTACCATCGTTTGTCACGCCTGCTTTCACGAGAGCCTGTGCTCTATCAGTAAAAGTTAAAGTATTTACGATAGGTGCGGTGACAACTGTAGCAGTTGCCTTGCTAATCGTTACATTTGTCCCTATTTCTGTACCACTTTCGTATACTAATTTGTAATTATCCTTATCAGCACCAGTTAAAGTCACGAACTTCGACAACTCCTCAAAGGTAACTCTGGTATAGTTTCCTACATTCGCGCTAGAAATTGTACCAGTTAAATTACTAAAAGAAACTCCTACGTTATCTGTATCTTTTACTCTGCTTAAAGTAAGACCTGTGATAGCCACAGACTTGGTTCCGTCGTAATCTCTACTGCTTGCAGTCGCATCTACTACAAAAATTTCTACTGGAGTTACGGTCAGAGTAAGTTTTTTGTTGAGAGTCCCTGCTTCTGTATCCACTCCCTGTGGATTAAATACAAATGTAATCTCGTGTGTACCTGCATCTAAATAATTATCTAACCATGCTGCATTAAAGGTAACCTTATCAGTATCTACTGTATAATCTCTATCCTCTTCAAGCACTTGATTGTTATAAACAACCTTATCTAAGGTATTACCATTTGAAGCATAGGAAACTTCTAAATCAGTGCCCGCTTTGTATTCACGAGTAGCCGTGCTGGTTACGGAACTATCTGAATATAATACAATTCCGTTACTACTAATAAAAGATACATTTCCTACATTGTCTGTTAATTTGGCATATACTACATTCTTAGAGTTCATGGAAAGATTTATTGGTCCTGCATAAACTTCCCAGTCATTTTCATCTATTGCTTCCAAAAAAGTACGGATACCAGCTTCTGTATTGTTCTGTGGCAACGAATCAGCCACAAAATACTCTATCTTTGCAAGTCCACTTTCTCCATCTGTCGCAGAAATAGTCACTGTCTGTGTTTTATCATAGAAATTCGTAAAACCAATCTGCCCCAAGAGAGTTTCCCATTTATGTCCAGTACTTAATGAAATACTACCCGTAGGTGCAGTTCCATCCCATTTTATGTTATCCGTAATCGGAATACAATCAGTCATATATCCACTTTCTTCTTTTAAGCGAATCAATCTTTGTCCTTCGTTCTGATTAAAATAAATTATATTAGAATATTCATCATTAAGATCACAGCGTGCTATTTCATAGCCTTCTGGAGCATACACTTCTACAGGTATGCCACCTTTAATCCAATATATATCCCCATCTTTATATCCGTTTTCAATAGTATATGCATTACTAGGTGTTGGAAAATATTCAATCGTAAAACTTATAGCTGCAACCTGATTACCAACTGTTATCTCTGCTGTATATGTCCCTACCTCTGTTGGTGCATCTACATCTAATAGTTGAGAGCCATCTTTATCTTTATAAGAGATCCCTGATATAGACACTATCCCCTCTAATTCTCTTGAACAGACTATTTTAGCTTCGTATTTTTCGCCTTTATAATAATAGACTAGATCACCTTCTGGTGTATTCACACCTTCTGGTGGATTCACACCTACAGAATATCCTCTATAATACTCACAGTTTTGATCGGTACAATTTACCCTAATGCTATTATCCCTCTCCTTCGTATAAGTAAAATCGTGCGTATGCCCCTCATCGTTCAAACCTTCTACTTCTGCTGCCTTCACTTCCACTGGCGTCACAGGCACGAGGCCTACTACCATAAATAGCACCAGAACAATACTTGCAATTCTTTTGTATAATCTTAATCGCTTTCCTTTCATCTATTTTCCTCCTTTATATCTTCCAAATCGTATATTCTTTAAAGTCTTGTAGAATTCTTCTACCAAGCATTTTGTAGTCCATTGCCATTACTTTTTCTATCTTACGTTTACGGCGTTCTTCTGGTACTCCGTAAATCATCATAATCGTATCCAGTGCTCCTTGGATACGGTTCTCCAAGGATGTCTCATCTGTACTCATCAGTGTCGCATACTCGATACCCGAAACCATGATTTCTGCTACTTGATACTTCTCTGTCGTCCAATCACTACAGTATTCTTCAAACACCATCTGCGCTCGTTTACAATCGGATTTTCTTATCAAGTCTAAGGACATATTATGCTTATATGCGGATAAGTAGAAGTCCTTTGCGATTTCATCTTCTTCACATATTGATGCCATTGCTGCCAACTCAACACAAACTGCTAACAGTGAAGTACCGCCTTCGTCTGCTACAACATCCATCATCTTCCATTGGAAGTCGCAGAGCATCTCGGTAAGTTTCGCCAGCAAATGCTCCTTTGTTGGATAATGGAAAGTCAGATTTCCTGTACTGATATCTAATTCCTCGCTAATGGCTTTTACCGATGTATTGGAATACCCTTTTTCCAAAAACATCTGTATTGCCACCTGTATAATCTCTTTTCTCGTGGTATCGGCGGTATGTCGTGCCATGAGTTCCTCCTCTTATATGCCTCCATAAACCAAATTAGGATGCATACTATTCTAGTACTCATCCTAGTTTAGCACGCATCCTATCTCTTGTCTACACTTCTATTTTAATTCTTCCAAAATCGAACTTCCAATCGTACCTTCTGGCATCGGTACACCAAAATTTTCTGCAATGGTAGCACCGATAATTGCAAAAGTATCTGTTTCTTCCAATGCACCACTACCTTCAAAGGAAGGAGAATATGCAATAAATGGAACCTTTTCTCTGGTATGATCCGTACCTGTATAAGTAGGATCATTCCCATGGTCTGCTGTGATAATAAGAAGGTCATCTTCTTTGAGAAGTGGAAGGAATTCTCCTAATTTCTCATCAAACATGTCGATTTCTTTGGCATAACCTTCGACATTACGGCGGTGTCCCCAAAGAGCATCGAAGTCTACCAGATTCACAAAGCATATGCCTTCAAAATCTTTTCCGGCAATTTCAATCGTCTGCTCCATGCCATGTACACTCGTCTTTGATTTGTGTGCCTCTGTAATACCTTCGCCTACGAAAATATCATTGATTTTTCCTACGGAAATCACATCATATCCAGCATCTTTTAACGCATTAAGTGCGGTTGGTCCGGATGGTTTTAATGCATAGTCATGACGATTACTGGTACGGGTAAATTCGCCTTTTTTCTTTCCCACATAAGGACGAGCAATGACACGGCCTACACGCCATTCGTCCTTCATCGTCAATTCTCTGGCAAATTCACAGTAACGATAAAGCGTTTCTAAGCCCATAGTTTCTTCATTTCCACAAATCTGAAGAACCGAATCTGCAGAAGTATATACGATAACCTTGTCCTCGTAAATTTCCTGTTCAGCAAGTTCTTCTAATATCTCTGTACCACTGGCTGATTTGTTTCCGATAACTTCTTTTCCAAACTCTTTTTCCAAAGCATCGATGAGCTCCTTTGGAAATCCTGTGTCTGTAAAGGTCACAAATGGCTTGGTGGTGTGGATCCCCATCATTTCCCAGTGGCCAGTCATGGTATCTTTTCCATTGCTGGCTTCATTCATCGCACAGTAGTAACCAAGTGGTTTCTCTACTGGTGCAACTCCTCTTAATTCTTTTAAATTGGCGATTCCTAATTTCTGTAAGTTTGGGATATGCAAATCTATTCTTTCTGCAATGTGTCCTAAAGTGTCGACACCAACATCCCCAAATTTTGGCGAATCTGGCAATGGTCCAATCCCTAAAGAATCTACTACAATTGTAAATATACGTTTATACTTTTTACCCATAATTATCTTCTCTTTTCCCAATCAACTAACGTAAATTATCTGGTCCGAAACTCATTGGAAGTAATTCTGCTAAGGTAAACACCTTATAATCTGTTTTACTTCTTGCTAAAATGATTTCAAATTTTTCTGGATTACAGAACTCTCTCATTACCTGTCTACAAACGCCACATGGTGCACAGAATTCTAATTCATTAACCTTCTCGCTACCACCGACAATGGCAATAGCCTCGAATTCTTTCTGTCCTTCGGATACCGCACTAAAAAAGGCTGTTCTTTCTGCACAGTTTGTGGCAGGATAGCTTGCATTTTCTACATTGCACCCTTTATACACAACACCATTTTTGCCAAGAAGTGCTGCTCCTACTTTAAATTTGGAATAAGGTGCATACGCCAGTTTTCTAGCTTCAAGCGCCATTTCTACCAATTCTTCATATCTGTTCATCATTTTCTCCGACCTATTATCTTATTCTTTTTCTTTATCCGCTGCAATCAGTTTACGTAAAGCTCCCACTGCTGTACGAATTGCAAGCTCTGTATCATGTGCCTGTGGATTTGGTAAACCAAGCTTTGCTCTTTCCTGATTTGCTACTACAAGGAAGCATGAACCTACTCTAACTCGAAGGAACTGTCCTGCAATAAAGAGTGCCGCTGATTCCATCTCTGACGCCAGACATCCCATACGAATCCACGCCTGCCATTTATTTTCAAGTTCATAACTTACTGGCATGATTTCTGGCTCATGCTGTCCAAAAAAACTGTCTTTGCACTGTGCCACACCTACGTGATGAGGAATGCCCTGTTCTCTTGCAGATGCAACCAATGCATTGGTCACATCAAAATCAGCTACTGCTGGATATTCGATAGGCGCAAACTCTCTGGATGTACCTTCCATACGAATGGCACCATTTGCAATTACGATATCGCCACTCATCACATTTTCCTGCATACCACCACAGGTACCTACACGAATAAAGGTATGTGCTCCGCATTTTGCTAATTCATCAATCGCAATAGATGCCGATGGACCACCAATACCAGTAGAAGTAACACTGACTTTTACTCCGTCTAAAGTACCTGTATAAGTTA
>JAZURS010000153.1:0-6021 GCA_045606325.1 Agathobacter sp. | reverse complement strand
ACTTTTTTTAATATTCTTCTTAACTCTTTCCCTTCAATTCCTTTCTTTTTTATGTGCTTTTCCAAATCTGCATAATACTTTTTCCCATCTTTAATCTGTTTCTTTATTTTTTCAAATCGCTTTGGAATATTTTTTATAAATTCCAGTGCTTTTTTCTGTTCTTCCTCATTGAAATGCATAGGTATCTGTCTTAGATATTCATCTGAATTGAAAGATTTTCTACAATACTTATCAACTACTTCCTGCAAAGTACATACCTTGGTTCCACATATCAGCGCTCCACCTTCCGTAGCATCTATCACATTTAGTTGTGGATATTTCTTTACTTCATCTATATACCAATCCAGATAGTATTTGAAGTCTTTTGTAGTCTTTACTTCTTTTCCATATATATCCTCTACAATCTCTATATCATTCCGCTCTGTTGCCTTGCGATCTTTATGAAAAGTTCCGGAAGCATGTTCCATTTCTCCGGTCAACGCCAAATCCTGTCCTACTAAAATAATATTTTTTGCCCCCATTAATCGGGCCGCTGAAAATGCACTGGTAGCTACACTTCCTCCTGTAGGCAAGTCTCCCATAGCATGCTCTGCATCATATGCGTGTTCCCCAAAAACTTCTTCAAACATTTCTACCATAAAATAAGTATCTTTACACAAAAACTTCTTACCCTTATGTTTTGTCATAATTTCTGACGGTATGTTCATCCCTGTAACGATTGGTATATTCCATACTTCTGGATTATCAAATAACTCAAATGGTTTGGATGGGTCTACTACAAAGAAGAAATCCGGCACAATACCACGATTCAATAATGGTTTTAACGCAGTATCACATGCAAGAATACAGGCTTTTCCTTTTGCCTTCTTTAGGACATCAATGTTTTTGTCAAGAGACGGTCCTGCTGCCACAACAATTGCCGGCACATCCTCCGGCAAAGTTCCGAATAATGAGTTAACAGAATAATGCTGATATACATATTTTCCATTTTTTATAGTATTACTAATAGTATTTTCCGAAAAACGCACCCACGTGTTCCAGTCAACCCTCAATTCCCGTACTCTCTTCTTCAACATTGCGATTGCATACTTTACCTGTTCATTAAATATTTTATCATAGTTTCCTTGTATAATAGGCTTAACCTTTAGCATATTCTCCACGGTCAATAGCAGCGATAAAATTAACTCAAAACTCTCTTCATTTATATCTCCTACTATCCAGTTAACCCCTTTGCGTTCAAACAAAAAACTGCAGTCATAGTTATGTAAGGTATGTAAAAAAAGCTGTAAACTTGGCTCATAAATAAGAAAATCTACTTCTTTACGAATCTCGCGAGCCAACTTGTTTAGAACACGTCCATCCGACAATCCTATAGAAAAGATGATTGATCCATATTCCACATCCTTATACTTTCTACTTAACCTCTCCGCCAAACCCTCCGGATAATATTTTCCTGATAAAAAAAATTTCCCTTCCGGTATTACAATTGACGTAACCGGTTCATCCATTTGTGAACGCTCAATCACAATATCTATTTCGTCAGCTTCAGACATATTATCTTCTATTCTTTTATCTATTATTTCTTTCAGCTCCGGCTGATATCTCTCCATTGCTGTCATATTCTTTTCCCAAATATTATTCTTCATTCAATGCCCCTCTAATTATATCACAATATTCAACCATAAGTCCTTGTAACCCATAAATTAAAGCATCCGATAACAAAACTCCATCCGATGCCTGCATTGCATCTGTAATATCCTTTAGTATATTCAATACCATTTCCTTGCTTCCTATTTCAGTCTGTTCAATAAAATAGAACCATAGCGGTAGAATTCTTTGAATCTCTTCAATTAATTCCGGAATCTCCAGCAAACCCTGGCTCATATTATTATCTATTACATTGATTTTTTTTTCAATAGAATACGCTACACTTTCCAGTTCTTTCAATAATTTTAATATATCCATCTTTTATCCTTTCAAAAAAAGGGATTGACAGATTGTCAATCCCTCTTTTGTTGCAATGTCCTTACTGCAGTAATGATAATACGCCCTGATTAGATTGATTTGCCTGAGCCAGCATAGACTGTCCAGCCTGAGCAAGAATGTTATTCTTGCTGTATTCAACCATTTCATCAGCCATGTCTGTATCACGGATACGAGATTCAGCTGCCTGAGTATTTTCAGCAACATTATCTAAGTTTGCAATGGTATGCTCTAATCTGTTCTGAATAGCACCAAGTGCTGAACGCTGATCAGAAACTTTATTGATTGCCGCCTGAATCTTAGAAATTGCCTGACCTGCTACTGAGTTAGTAGAAACTGCAATACCAGTAATTCCAATAGTCGATGCATTCATCTTACAGATATTAATACTAATTACCTGTCCTTTGTTAGCACCAACCTGCAATTTCTTGCTTGTGAAATCACCATTCAACAAGTTCTGTTTATTGAACTGTGTAGTAGATGCAATTCTATCTAATTCTTCTGTTAACGCATTCAATTCTTTCTGAATCGCATCACGGTCAACTGCTTCGTTAGTATCATTTGCACCCTGAACTGCTAATTCATTCATTCTCTGAAGAATAGAATGAGCTTCATTCAAAGCACCTTCTGCTGTCTGAATTAAAGATACACCATCTTCTGCATTCTTGGAAGCTCTTTCCAAACCACGAACCTGGCTTCTCATTTTTTCAGAGATACTTAATCCAGCTGCATCATCGCCTGCACGGTTAATTCTGTAACCAGATGATAACTTCTCAGATGATTTTGCCTGTGCACTTGTTGTTACGCCTAACATTCTGTTAGAGTTCATCGCTGTAAGGTTGTGTTGTACGATCATTGCCATAATTATTCCTCCTTGAATTTAATGTAGCTTCCCTGCTACATGTGGTTTGTTCTCCTTCCCTTCCGGTCCCTAGGTTAACCTCCGGTTCGAAGTAACAATTGTTTTGTTGTTTACACTTTATATATCGGATAGTATCTGAGATACTTAACCCCTATTTTATTTATTTATTTATTTTTTTTTATCCATAAACTGTGGATCTACATAGTTCAATTTCGCCATATTTTCATAATACTTGGTAGCTACCTGCTTGCTGTTTTTCACCTGGCGCATTTTCTTCTTTTCTTTGCTAAACTGCAACTCAGCCAGATTCCGGTTATCTCGTTCTTCCTTCTCGATAATAACTGTCATATCTGTAATCTTACTGATAAGCTGCTTTAGCTGGGAAATTTCCTGTTGATACTGTTCTCGCTGTCCATGCAAAGTGTCCCGCACCCTGTCATACATCTTTTCAAAACCATCATCCAGAAAACTAACCTGCTCAATGAGCTCTGATTTCTTATCGATGGAACTCTGAAATGCATCCATGTCCAATTCCTCTGCCTGAAGAATCCCCTTTTGCTTTCTGTTCTCCTGTGAAATTTCCTGAAGAACCTTTATCTTCTTTTCTAAGCTTTCCACTAAAATTGTAATATAATTTTGTTCCATGTTAATTTGCCTTTGCTAATTTACTCTGCTGCATAACTTCCTTCCAAGTATCACGCATAGTCCGTAGATGTTTCAAAACTTCACCAAGAATCTCTATATCCTTCTTCAAATTGGCCTCTACCAGGCGCTCCATAAGATAATTATATACATTCTCAAAATCCTTTGCAACCGGATACTTATGATCCAGTGTTACAATGAATTCCCCAATGATATTCTTAACCTTCTGAATATTCACATGCGCCTTCTCTATATCATTTTCCTCTATTCCAATAATGGCAATATTACAAAACTTGATTGCACCTTCGTAAAGCATTAAGGTCAATTCCGCCGGTGAAGCTGTCAGTATTCTGTTCTTCGCATATGCATCATAGCCTCTGTTTGGTACCATTCCGCTTCCTCCTATCAACCACCTAACAATGATGACAATGAACTAGTCTGGGACTGTAACTTAGACAACGCTGTTTCCATAGCAGAGAACTTCTTATAATAGTAATCCTCCATCTCTGCCAGCTTTTCTTCCCATTTTTTAATGGTTTCTGTATACTCATCATATTCGCTCTGCATCTGCTTGTCATTGTATACTTTAAAAGCACTACTCAACTCGGTAGTTCCCATTTTTTTATCCAGAGCATCATACACATCTGTCGCCAATTGGCTGAAGAACTGTGCTATAGTTTCCGGATTCTCTGCGATAGCCTTCTTTAGCTTATCTGCATTTCCTTGGCTGGTAGCATCATCTGCATCTCCATCGATGTGGTAGGCGTAAGATTCATTTTCCGCCTTCACAAAATAACCTGCTGTCTTGATCCCAAAAGAAGATAAACTGAACTTTTCTCCATTTATCTCGTAACTCTTACCCATAGCCATACTCATGGAACTAATTACAGAACTTAAGGTGTCATCTCGACGAAGGAGGGAATCCTTAATTTTCTTTTCCCATTTTTCTACTTCTTCATCTGACATCTCACTCTTCTCATCATCTGTCAGAGGTTCATAGCCTTTGGAACTGCTTGCGTTAAATGCTGCCTCCATGGAATTCATAAGAGTATTATATTCCTTGAAGAAATCCTTAATCATATTATAAATGCCATCTACATCTGTCTCTGTGCTGATGGTCATCTCTTCACTGACTCCGGTAGCGGTAATGTTTAGTCCATTAATGGAAAATTCATTACTGTCACCTTCAAACACTGCTCCATTCAATACAATCTCTGCATTACCGGCTTCCTTCTTGGTTGCAAAGCTCATATCTGTAGTTTCAGCATCCTCACCGTTCACTGCTTTATAATCTGCTTCTGTCGCAAGTCCTAAGCTATTTAACATAGCAAGACTATCTGCACTATCCGCAACAAAATTAAAGTCATTGCTAATACCTGTTGATGCTGAACTGACAAAGAATCTCTGATGATTTTCATCAAAATTAGCGGTAACTCCCTGTTCCTTCAATGCAGACAAAAAATCATTTATCGTCATATCCGAAGTTACTTCTACCGACTTTTCTTCTCCACCAACTTCTAACTTTAAAGTACCACCTTGGATACCTAATTCTGATAAAGTACTGGATTTTGTAATCTTCTCCTCGGTATTCAACTTAGTTCCTGTAAGATATCCGGCTGTTGCCAGCTTGTTAATCTTCAGAGTCTGGGTTCCATTTACCACTGTACTGTCCGCTACGATTTTCGCCTTTGTAGGATCAGACAATGTTGTAAGTTTCTTCGCATTAAAATTACCTACACGACGCATATTGGACAGACTTTTACTATAAAATCCATATATCTTCGTATTCATCTCTTTCCAAGCATCCTGCTGCCAGGAAAGCTTGGTCTGTGCCTTCTCGTATTTCTCTGTTTTAGTCCGGTACGCAGATACCAGTTCCTGCACGATGGAATCCGTATCAAGACCGGAATTCAATCCTGTTATTCTAATTGGCATTTTGGTACCCTCCTATCGTTTCTCATCTACCATGAGACCGGCTAATTCCCATGCCTTAGCAATCATATCAAGGGTTTCTTCCGGTGGGAATTCCTTAATTACTTCCTTGGTCTGCTTGTCTACGATTTTAATCATTACCCTGTTTGTAGCTTCATGAAAACCGAAAACTGCCTCAGAATTATTGGCCTTCTTGTTAATCTGCTCTACCGCACGTCTCACTGACTCATTCTGCTGTGCTTCTGTTACTTGTAACACAGGCGCTTCTGTTTCCTGTGCCCTTTCGCTTGTGTTTTCAACTGTTTCTACCGGCTTAGGCATACTAACCACCTTTGATGCCGGCGCGATGTTCAGCCCACTTCCCTGATAAGCTGATGTACTAGAATTACTTACGTTTCCAATCGTTACCACAATCATCACCTCCATGTGACATAGAAAAATTATTTGTTTCGTCTGATATGTATATCGGCTGCCCTTAGAAAAAAATTAAGGGCAGCCGCAAATTATCTTTTTATATTAAAAAATTTTTTTCAATTGTTCCAGACTTCCTGATTCTAAGGAAGCTTTATTTTCTTCCTGAATCTGTAGGTATACTTCTTTTC
>JAZURS010000152.1:0-14959 GCA_045606325.1 Agathobacter sp. | reverse complement strand
GGGCTAGTAATGGTTTCGACGGGGATCATGCAGCTGGAGAAGCGAGTCGTATGCAATGCGTTAAATGGCAAACTTAAATATAAACGCTGAAGAAAATTTAGCATACGCTGCTTAATTGCAGCAGTCTGACCTAGTGCACCTACACATTAGGACCCAGGCTTCGACTATGTAGGAAACGACGCTGGCAAAGCTTTGAGCCAGTGGGCGTATCATGAAGCTACTAAAGCCATCAGGGTGTTTATCCTCGGACGGTGGAGGGAATGTCAAACGATAAACTACACTCGTAGAAGGACAGGGAATTGGTTTTCGGACAGGGGTTCGACTCCCCTCTAGTCCATATTTTAAAAGAACCACAGGCTATAACCTGTGGTTCTTTTGTTTTTGTAGAGTATTTACACCGCCAAATCCATCTGTTGCACAGTTCCGGCTGTTCCATCTTCATAAAGGAATAGTCCGGTTTTCTGAATTACTGCATTAGTTTCATGTGCTTCGTTTTTTAGTGAAAACTCAGTATTCTCATACCCAAGATAGATGGCTCCTACACCAGCTTCTTTTAAGTCGATAAGCGTGGAATTGCCATTTTCGTCCATTGTCCAGATTTTGAGCATTTTAAAAATAGCATCTGCCTCATCAATCCAACCATTTCCATCTTCATCATGGGCAAGTAAATCTTTAAAACCATTTCCACTTTTGGTTCCGAAAAGTTCACTTCCGTCATTGATGATGCCATCTGCATTTGTGTCGAGTGCAAGATAGCCGCTGTCTTTTCCGAGCATAGAGATTTCATCTCCTGTACCATCGGCATCAATGTCAAAAAAGAATTTCTGGTCAGAGACACTGGCCACATTGCTGTTTAAATTGATGACGAGTGGGTCGCAAAGGCGTGGTTCGCCAAAGTTTATCTGTTCTTCTGCCATTTCTACAAAGGAACGTGACATTTCTACGCTAATGTTAAAACTTAAGCTTCGTCCGTCCGCAGTGATAGCGGTACCAGTGGTGTCAAAACAAGTGGTTTCACTTTCGGCACAGTAGTAGAAGGAGTAGTGGCTCCAGCCAGTGCCGCGTGCGGTTCCTGCGGACAACTGATTTGCCAAATCGGTTGCGTCTAAAGGCGCTTCAGTTGTACTTTGTGTGTCGCTATTTGCGTCCTTTACATACTTTCCATCATCTCCAAAAAGAATGCGAAGCAGATAATCCAGACATTTTTGTTTGATGTCCTGCACCATTTCCATTCGATCCTGTATGCTTGGAATACCATTTATCTGAATTGGTGAAAATTGCTTCAAAAGTGCAGGCGTTTCAATGCCTTCGTTACTGTCTATTTGACTGTCTAGCGTAGCCTTATCGGTTTCATTTTCCTGTGGTGTACAAATAGAGCCGTTTTGAGATTCGGACAGCTCTTTTTCGTGAAGTATTGTACTGCAAGTTTCTTGAAAAAATTCACCCGTAGAGTTATCCCATTCGCTATGCTCTGTGTAGCTCATCTGGGTAGACTGGTAGCGTCTGCTGGAACTTGTACCAATTGAACTATTTGTAATTATCAAAATATCATCCTCTTTCTTTCTAGGACGGTATTCTTTTTCATGACTCCTTTCATTGGAAAAGAAAAAGGATGACAGCTGATAGAAACGTCCATTTTCTACAGTGTCATCCTTGATTAGTCCAAAATATATTTTTCGTTCTTAGGTTGGATCCAAAACCTATGTAATTGCTATATCGGAAGTTTTGAGAAAATATTAAGGATTTTTTGTAAAAAACATTTTTTATATGTAAATATATGGTATAATGGTCAAGGTTTTAAATATGAAAAATGGAGAAAATTCATGAGTTTAACAAAAGATGTTTATCAAGCCTATTGTGATATTTTAAAAGAGGAATTGCGTCTGGCTATGGGATGTACGGAGCCTATCGCGATTGCATATAGTGCGTCGATTGCGCGTAACTATTTGAGCAGTGAACCAACAGAGATTCTCATTGGCCTTAGTGGAAATATCATTAAGAATACAAAGAGTGTAGTCGTACCAGCGACAGGCGGAATGCATGGTATTGCAGCAGCAGTAGCTGCTGGTACAGTTGCAAACAAGCCAGAACTCGTGTTGGAAGTGCTTTCTTCTTTGACAGAGGCAGATGTACCAAAGATGCAGGAACTTATCGAAACATGTCCAATTCATGTAAGAGAATTAGATACGACTCATATTTTCGAGATTTTGATTCAGATGAAAAACGAGACAGAATCGGTGACAGCACGCCTGTTAGACCGCCATACCAATCTTGTTTATGTAGAAAAGAATGGTGAGGTTTTGGTGCGAAACGAGGCAGAAGAAGAGGATGGCGGTATCAAAACAGACCGTACACTTCTTACCGTAGAAAATATCGTGAAGTTTGCGGATGAAGTAAACTTGGAGGATGTTCGTGAACTTTTGGAACGCCAAATTTCCTGCAATATGGCGATTGCAGAAGAAGGTATCAAGAATAACTATGGTGCATGCATCGGTAAGGTGATATACAAAAATGGTAACTGCTCCTTAGCTGATAAAGCCAGAGCTTATGCAGCAGCAGGCTCAGATGCACGTATGAATGGATGCGAACTTCCAGTTTGTATTATTTCCGGTAGCGGAAATCAGGGTATGACAGCATCCATTCCGATTGTTATTTATGCGAGGGAATTAGGGAAATCCGAAGAGGAAATGCTGCGTGCGTTGGTGCTTTCAGATTTGATTACCACACATCTTAAGACTGGTATCGGTTGTCTTTCAGCATACTGTGGTGCTATCAGTGCAGGCTGTGGTGCGGGTGCTGGTATTGCGTATCTTCAGGGTGGCAGTTTTAAGGAAGTTGCACACACGATTGTAAATTCGTTGGCAATTCTGTCGGGAACTATCTGTGATGGCGCAAAATCATCTTGTGCTGCGAAAATTGCTATGGCAGTAGAAAGTGGTATCCTAGGATATGAAATGTATTGTAATGGGCAGCAGTTCTATGGTGGTGACGGAATTATCACAAAAGGTGTAGAAAATACGATTAAAAATGTAGGACAGCTTGCCAGAGAAGGTATGGCTGGAACAGACAAAGAGATTATTAAAATCATGTTGGAGTAATTATGATAAATGTAGACGGATTTTTATTTGAAGATGAAGAAACTGCACAGCTTGCTCGAAAAGAAGAAGAGGGTATCCGCTTTATCAAAGAACGTACCGCGTTAAATAATCCAGAGGTCGTTTTCAAATTGTATAAGAAATTGCTGGAACAGGAGCTTTTTGTAACTCCAGTAGGTGTGCGTTTTCTTACAGAATTACAGAATATTCTTTTGACATCACTTTATATACCAAGAGATGAGATACCCGGGATTCCTGTAAAAGCAGTAGAAAGTCCTGCAAAAAAAGCGAAAGAACCTTCCGTTGAAAAGGTTGTACAGAAGACGGATGAGAAGGGTTACAAACAACCATTTTATGTAGCGCTCTTTTTCGCAATTGTATTTGCAGCATCTATCTTTGGCATGTTTATCATAAATGCGATTAGTGGTAATAATGTAAATATTATCAACTACCGTGAACAAATCATAGATGAGTATTCTAGTTGGGAAGCAGAACTCAAAACAGAAGAAGAGCGATTGGAACGTTGGGAAGAAACATTGGAACAGCGTGAAGAGCAGTTTCGAAATCAGGTGAATGGTGGAGAATAAAATATAGTCCGCAACATAATTCCTTATGTTGCGGACTTTTTTGCGTTGATTTATTAGTTATTTTTTGTGTTTTACAGAGATTTCTTCTCCATAATCTATATCTTCAAACCAAGGTGAAACAGTTTCTACGATTTCACCAGATTCATTGGTATATGAAAGGAGGGTTTCTTCTCCATCGAAGCTAGCGGCTACGCCAATAAAGTGTTTGCCAAACACGTTTTCTTTTTCGGATGTTAGTTGCATCTGTCCACGTTTGGAAACGAGACAGGTAGCGAAGTTAGCACCAGACATTTCATAGGTGGTGTTATTCTCGGTTTTGCCACTGAAGGCAGGTGTTACGGTAAGTGTGCTGCCAGCAGCAAGGTCTGCATCTGCAAACATAAGTTTATGGAGATGCCCATTAAACATGATGTCGAGGTTCATCTGGTTGAGACGGTCTACCCATGCAAACTTTTGCGCCTTTAATGGATCGTCAGGCGTTGTAAAGGTGACTGGAATGTGGCAGAGTGCAATGCGGTAGTCTACGCCATCTGCGTTAAATTCCGTGTCGGCATTGGCAAGGACTTCATCCAAGAACTCGTTTTGTTTTGCTCTATAATCATCAAAGCGTGCCATATCAGAGAATTCCCAGTGTTCGTCTTCGTGATCTTCGCCTACGTCTAATACGATTCCCCAGATGTTTTTCATACGGAAAGTAAAGTAATATTCTCCATTTTTTGAACTTACATAGTTGTGATATTCATCTGCTACAAGGCCCTTGGTTTCATGGTTTCCACGGGCATAGATGACAGGAATTTCCCCTTTTGTAATGTCGCTTGAAAGATGAAGTGTTAAAGATAATTCTTTTTCCGCATCAATCCAGTTGGCAGTATCGCCAAGAGCAACTAGGAAGTCGAGGTCTTCCCCCCAGTAACTAGCAGCTTTTGCGGTGGTATCGGTGGTTAGATGATTGTCTGAAAAAGCATAGTATTGGATGCCATCTGAGGTGTCCACACCACGCCAGTTGTAGGTTGCGGAGATTGTGTTACCTTGTAACGCACAGTAAGGTCCACGAAGGTACATGGAACGTGTATATACAGTATACGAATCAGCTCCATCGAGAACTTCCATAGGTACTGTGATTTTGTGAATAGTATCTTCTGATTTTCGATAGCCGGCATAGGTGTCGTTATACTCTACACCATCGATAACCACCCAGGATTCTCCTTTTGCCTTTGTAGTAAATGTAATCTGATAGGTGTCTTCAACTGCGTAAACCACAGGTGTTTTTTCTATTCCGTTGATAAGCTGAATGTCGTAGACGGATAAAAATCCTACTATAAGAAGTACGCATCCTAAAACGGCAGGAAGCCATTTCTTTTGTAACCATTTTACATCTTTGGAGTAAAAACCGAGGAGAATAATTCCACCAATTACCCCAAGGAATAATACGCCATGAAAGAATTCGCGGACAAAATATTGCCAGGAGTCTTGTGTGGCATAGAGCATGTATCCATGTAGTCCGAGGAAAATGACATCCAATACACAGGCGATGATGCCTAGTATGAAAGGATGTTTTTTATACATGGAGCAAATGGTCGCGGTAATTGTAATTACAGCCAATACCGCCATAAGTATGTATGGTACAGGTTTACCTGCAATTGCGATAATTCCAGACCACATAGAGCGAATGCTCCAAAAAATTAGCAGGTTAAGCACTAATAAAATGTTCGCTACAATGAAAAATTTCGGCTTGCATTGTTTTTTCATAAGTAACCTCCTCCGAGATGATATAAGACATTATACTATAAAGTAGAGAAATTTGCATAGAATTGGAAAAAAATTGTACAAATAGTTGTACAATTTCTTTAAATGTGTTACGATAAATAGAAGATTTTTAGTGATATTTTATAGGAGTCGCTATGAATAAATTCAAAAGATTATTATTTTTAGGTGTTGCAGTAATGATGCTGTTTCTCACCGGTTGTGGAACTCAGTTGTATGAGTTGACGGCTGAGGAAGAGGAGTTGATTGTTCATTCAGCAGCATACTTTGTAGCAAAACATAATATTCAGCAAAAAGACGGTGTAAATGGAGTTCCTTTGCCAGAGAGTTTTGAGGAAGAGGAAAGCGAAGTAGAGTCTGAAACGGAGACAGAAGACGGAGAAAGTGGTTCGGGTTCTGAATCAGATGCACCATCAAAACCAGCAGAGAATGAGGTTTCGCTTGCGGAAGTTATTGGACATAAGGATGACCTAAAGGTTACTTATGAAGGCAGTTATGTGGCAAATACCTACATGGAAGGTGCGGCATATGTTGTAGATGCACAGCCTGGTAAAACATTTTATGTCATGAAATTTAAAATGACCAATACAACGGCTCAGGATGTTCAGGTAAACAATGCGACAAAGAGTCCAATCGTAAAATTAGTAAGTGATGCAGTAACAGTAAAGTCAGAGGTTACATTTTTAACAAGTGATTTTTCTACTTACCAGGGCACCATCAAAGCTGGCGAATCAGTTGAAACCATACTACTATTCGAGGTTTCAGAGGCTGTAGCACAGCAGATTTCATCCCCAACGCTACAAATTACGGTGGGCAATTCGACAAAAAACATTAAATTGTAAAAATTTTTAAAAAAATAACTACAAAATGTATAACAATATGTTATAATGTACCATATAGATGATTTTGGGAGGGAAACTATGGATACTAATATTTTATTAGAGTCTGGGACAAACGAACTGGAGATACTTGAATTTGCATTAGGAGATAACCATTACGGTATTAACGTTGCCAAGATTAAAGAAATTTTACAATATACACAGGTGACACCTGTTCCTAACTCACACCCAAGTGTAGAAGGAATTTTCATGCCACGTGATGTTATGATTACAGTTATTAATCTTAGAAGATGTCTTGGTATGCCGGATTCGGATGTCGATGGATTGTTTATTATTACAAACTTCAATAAATTGAATGTTGCATTCCATGTAGACCAGGTTATTGGTATTCACAGAGTTTCTTGGGAAGAAATTATTAAACCGGATTCTACTATCAATGGAGAAGATGGAAGCGTATCTACTGGTGTTATTAAGATGAATGACAGACTTGTTGTTATCTTAGACTTCGAATCTATCGTTTCAAGCATTAGTCCAGAAACAGGACTTCGTACAGCAGATATTGATACACTTCAGGCGAGAGATAGAAGCGACTCTAGAATCCTTATTGCAGAGGATTCACCATTGCTTAGCAAACTTATTACAGACTGCTTGAAAAAAGCTGGATATCAGGATTTGATTGTTACAAATAATGGACAGGAAGCATGGGATAAGATTTGTGAAATGAAGCAGAATGGTACCTTAATGGGTGGAGTTCAGTGTATTATCACAGATATTGAAATGCCACAGATGGATGGTCATCGTCTCACAAAACTTTGTAAGTCAGATGATACTATTAAGCAGATTCCACTTGTTATCTTCTCATCTCTTGTAAATGAGGAAATGAAGCGTAAAGGGGAACAGCTTGGAGCAGATGCACAGTTGACAAAACCTGAAATCGGAATGCTGGTAGATGCAATTGACCGTTTGATTGCAGAGTCAGGAGTTTAATTTAGTTTTTGTAAATTAAGGGATGTGATGAACTGTCACATCCCTTTATGACATTTATTATATTTTTTACGGAGAAACATTATGGGAAAGAAGTCGGCAGAAGATTACCTTGATAAGTTATTAAATTCTGTGAACGATGAAAAAACAAAAAAAGAAAAGTTCAAAGAAACTGCCAAAATGTTGGAAGACGCAGTGCATTTTTGGGAAGATGAGGATGCTGCAGATGGTTTTGAAGAAGCATCTTATATGCCTGCGGTTGAACCAGAAGAAAAGAAATCTGAGAGTGAAGATATACTGGATGCTTTGTTGTCAGGAGCTAAAGATACAAAATTTGGAATGAATAAGAGAAAACCAGATAACAATCCAATGTATTCTCGTCGTGTATCCAGATCGGAAGCGGATTTTTTGAGAGAGTTTGAGGCTGAACTGGAGTATGATTCGGATGATTTGTCAGAGCTATTTGAAGAGTTTGCCAGAGCGGTAAATCCAGAAGATAGATTGGAACAGCAAGATATCGAGGCTCAGATTTTCAAAGATGATGTGTTTGAAAAGGACCCAGAACCTTCTCTGCAGAAAGAAGTTGAAACTTTACAGGAAATGGACGTAGTTCCTCAGGAAGACGATAGTTTTGACCTGGGTGAAATGGATTTAACTTCGTTGGTTGAAGGGGCTGCGGATGTAATGTCTGGTGGCTTTGAGGAATATGCACCTATCGTTGAGTCTGCTCCGGAAGATATACCTATGGATGTTGTATCTATGGATGAGATATCATCGGATGTATTTGCAGATTTGTTTGAAGGTGAAGAGAATATAGATTTGGGAGGAGGATTGCCAGAGCAACCTTCTGGAGAAGGCATTGACCTTGGGAATCTAGGGGAAGAAGATTTGATGAATTTGTTAGCAGGTGCAGATGATTTGTCAGATATAGGAAATATGCTTTCCCAAAGTGAAGCAACAGATATTCCATTAGAAGAACTGGATGCTTTTTCAGCTTTTGCAGAAGGAGAAATGGCGGTACAACAGGTATCTGCAGAACCAGTGGAAGAAGAACTTGGACTAGGCGACAAAGGCGCAAAGGGCAAAAAAGGTGGCCTGATTGGAAAACTCAAAGGGCTTTTAGGAAGTCTTATGAAGGACGATGAAGATGATGAGGTGGAATTAAAATCATCCAAGGCACCTACCGCAGAATCTTTGTCAGGAGAAAATGTAGATATTCTTGCTGAATTAGATGCGGAAGAAAGTAAAGCATCTAAAAAGAAGGCGAAGAAAGAAAAGAAGAAAAAAGAGAAGAAACCGAAAAAAGAAAAGGCACCAAAGAAACCAAAAGAGCCTAAACCAAAGAAAGAAAAGAAACCAAAAGAAGTGGATAATACACCTCCGCTTCCAAGAGGACCGGTTTTCATGATTTGGATTATGGCGGCATCTATGGTTGTAGTGGTATTGTTAGGAGTAAATCTAATCAAATATAATTCTCCGATGTCGAATGCAAAGAGTTTACAGAATCAGGGACACTATGCAGAGGCCTTTTCTACATTGAATGGTCTTGAAATCAAGGAAAAAGATATGGAATTCTACAACCAGTTGGCGGTGTTGGCAACTGTGGATAGCGAATTGAATGCCTATGAAGCTTTCTCAAAGGCTGAAGTGGCAGATAAAGCTTTTGACTCGTTAATCTGTGCAGCTGGTAGATGTTATATCAATGAAGAAAATGCAGATGTATACGGATGTTTGGGTCAGTTGGAAGTTTTAAAGAGAACGGTTTCCAATGAGTTAGAACAGAAGTATGGCATGACATATGATGAAGCAATTGAAATGTATACTATTCGTGATAGAGATGATTATACATATGCTTTATATAAGAAATTAGCAGAACTAGGAATTGATTGGGAATAATGGTAGCAATTATTGATTACAACGCGGGAAATTTAAAAAGTGTAGAGAAAGCGCTGGCTGCAGTAGGGCAAGAAAGTGTGATTACAAGAGATTTTCATACGATTATGTCTGCAGAGCATGTGATTTTGCCTGGGGTAGGTGCTTTTGGTGAAGCTATGGATCAGCTAAAAAAGTACGAACTTGATAAAGTTATCCGTGAAGTAGTTGATGCGAAAAAACCATTCTTAGGAATTTGCCTTGGCCTTCAGCTCTTGTTTGAAGGTAGCGATGAGAGCCAGGGGGTAGAAGGTTTGCATGTTTTGGATGGTCAAATCTTACGTATTCCAGATAAAGAAGGGTTAAAAATTCCACATATTGGATGGAATTCTCTGGATTTACAGAATGATGGACGTTTATTTAGAGATATGAAAGATAATCCATATGTATATTTTGTGCATTCCTACTATTTAAAAGCTGCAGATGAATCGATTGTAAAGGCGACCTGCGATTATAGCGCATGTATCCATGCTTCGGTGGAAAAGGATAATGTTTTTGCCTGCCAGTTTCACCCTGAAAAAAGTAGTGATGTAGGATTGGCTATTCTGAAGAATTTTACACAGATTGGGGGAATTAATTAGTATGTTTACCAAGAGAATTATCCCTTGTCTGGATGTAAATGGCGGACGAGTAGTAAAGGGCGTAAATTTTGTGAATTTAATAGATGCGGGAGATCCTGTGGAAATCGCAGCGGCTTATGATAAAGCAGGTGCGGATGAACTTGTGTTTTTGGATATCACAGCATCTTCAGATAATCGTGGAACTGTCGTAGACATGGTTCGCCGTGTAGCAGAAAAGGTGTTTATTCCATTTACGGTAGGTGGTGGAATACGTACGGTTGAGGATTTTAAAGTGCTTTTAAGAGAAGGTGCTGATAAGATTTCCATCAATTCATCTGCGATTAATACACCTGAACTTATTAGTAATGCTGCAGACCGATTTGGTAGCCAGTGTGTAGTAGTAGCCATTGATGCGCGCCGTCGTGAGGATGGTAGCGGATGGAATGTCTACAAAAATGGCGGTCGTATCGATACAGGTTTAGATGCAATCGAATGGGCCATGAAGGCGGATAAAATGGGAGCAGGAGAAATTCTCCTTACCAGTATGGATTGTGATGGGACAAAGGCAGGATATGATATTGAGTTAACGCGTTTAATATCTCAGAATGTTTCGATTCCAGTCATTGCTTCAGGCGGAGCAGGTACAAAAGAACATTTCTATGATGCTCTTACGGAGGGATGTGCTGATGCAGCATTAGCGGCATCATTGTTCCATTTTAAAGAATTAGAAATTTTAGATTTGAAAAATTATTTGGCAGATAGAGGTGTTTCTGTAAGAAGATAATGCCGATATAGAAAGAAGAAAGATATGGCAATGCTTACAAACGATTGGGCAAAAGCTCTTGAAGGAGAGTTTAAAAAGCCTTATTACAGAGATTTATATAATTTTGTAAAAGAAGAGTATGCTCAAACTACCATTTACCCTCCAGCAGAGGATATATTTAATGCGTTGCATTATACTCCGCTAAGTGATGTGAAGGTAGTGATATTAGGGCAGGATCCATATCATAATGTGAATCAGGCGCACGGATTATGTTTTTCGGTGTTGCCATCACAGCCAGATATTCCTCCATCCTTACAGAATATTTATAAGGAATTGGAGTCGGATTTGGGCTGTAAGATTCCGAATAATGGCTATTTGGAGAAATGGGCTAAACAAGGTGTGTTGATGTTAAATACTGTACTTACAGTAAGGGCACATCAGGCGAATTCTCACCAGAATAAAGGATGGGAGCAGTTTACAGATGCCATTATCCAGGAAGTAAACAAAATAGATAGACCTGTGGTATACCTGCTTTGGGGTAGACCAGCACAGAGTAAGATTTCAATGCTTAATAATCCTAAGCATTTAATATTAAAAGCACCTCATCCAAGTCCATTGTCTGCATATCGTGGATTTTTTGGATGTAAACACTTCAGCCAGACAAATGAGTTTTTGGTTTCTAATGGATTGGAACCGATTGACTGGCAAATTGCAGATATCTAAAGGAATAGATACGAAGAAAGGAGCGATATTATGTCTACTATTAATGGATTTGATTCAAACTCAATTAGCTCTTTGTTTTCAGGTTTAGGGACAACTAATACGAATTCATCATCGAATGGACTGATGGGAATCAATCTTAATGATTATGCAAGCATCAAAAATGGCTCATACGGAAAATTGGTGAAATCATATTATGCGTTGGATGAAGAGCAGAAAACAAAAGATGCGAATTCTAAAAATGATACAGATGATACAGATGCTACGATTAGAAATATCAAAACAGCATCGGATGATTTGAAAGATAGTGCGGCAGCATTGTACTCATCAAAAGCTCTTTTTGCAAAAGATGCAAATGGAGAGTATGATATGGAAGCAATTTACGAAAAAGTAAATGCATTCATAGAGGATTATAATGCTACGGTTGAAGCAGTGGGTTCTGCAGAGACAGATAGTATTGCAACTGCTGGTGCAAGCCTTGTAAATAATACGACAAACAATGTTGATATGCTTTCAAAGATGGGCATTACAGTAAATGGTTCAGATTTTACACTTTCGATTGATAAAGAGAAGTTTATGAAGTCGAATGTCTCTGATGTAAAGAGTATGTTTAGCGGAGTTGGTTCTTTTGCATATCAGGTAGGAGCAAAGGCTTCTCGTATTTATAATATGGTAGAAGATAAGGTTTCTGGAAGCGGATACAAATCTAATAGACCAGATTCTTCAAGCAGTACCTCAAAGGATTCTGCCAATACAATTGCAAAAATCAAGGATAGAGCCAATGATTTGGTTTCTACTGGTACAGATCTTTATAAGAATCGTTCTTTATTCAACAAAGACTATGATGGAGAATATGATACCAATGAAATCGTAGAAGAGATTGGTGCATTTATTAAAGATTATAACGATTTGATTATTAGTGCAGAAAATACTAAGAGTTCAGGTATTGAAAGTGCTATGAAGACTTTGGAAGGCATTACAGATGCATATAAAAAAGATTTATCTGCAATCGGAATTACAGTAGACAAAGATGGTACATTGAATTTCGATGAAAAAACCTTCCTTAATTCGGATATGAAGGATGCGAAAGCATTGTTTGTAGGTACAGGAACATTTGCTTATCAGGTGACACTTAAGGCATCTATGGTAGCAAATCAGGCTGAAACAGAAGCGAATAAAGCGAATACCTATACAGATAATGCTACATTTGGAAATAACCACAATACTGGAACAATCTTCAATGATACAATTTAAAATGTGTTTAGCCATGCAGGCTCGCGTTACGCCACTTCGTGGCTTTCCGTTGCTTTGCAACTAATCCGCTCGCTGTTTGGCTAAACGCCAAACTATATGTCTAAAAACAAAAGACTGGTGCAAGCTAATTGCTTGCCCAGTCTTTATTTTTATCCATTTGCATGGCTAAATAGTTACTCCATATCTTCGTCAAGATTTACATTGTAAACTGTACGTTTTCTAGCCATTACGTCGCTTTCTAAGTATTCGTCGTATGTGGTCATCTTATCGATGTAAGATCCATCTGGTAAGAATTCAATGATACGGTTTGCTGTAGTCTGAATAACCTGGTGGTCACGACAAGAGAAGAGGATTACACCAGAGAATTTCATCATACCATTGTTTAATGCTGTGATTGATTCCATATCTAAGTGGTCAGTAGGTTCGTCAAACATAAGAACGTTTGCGGCCTGAATCATCATACGTGAGAGAAGTACACGTACCTTTTCACCACCGGAAAGAACGCGCATCTTTTTAACACCATCTTCGCCTGCGAAAAGCATACGTCCTAAGAAACCACGTACATAGGTTGCGTCTTTGATTTCTGAATATCCAGTTAACCAGTCTACGATAAGTTCATCTGTATCGAAGATTTCTGTATTATCCTTAGGGAAGTAAGCTTGGCTTGTTGTGATTCCCCATTTATAGGAACCTTCATCTGGTTCCATTTCTCCAGCAAGGATTTTGAAGAATGTAGTTTTGGCAAGTTCGTTACCACCTACAAAAGCAATCTTGTCTTCGCGTCCTACTACGAATGATACGTTGTCTAATACTTTAACGCCATCAATTGTTTTTGAAATTCCATCAACGGTAAGAACTTCATTACCGATTTCGCGTTGTGGACGGAAATCAATGTATGGATATTTACGGCTGGATGGTTTGATTTCATCGAGCTGAATTTTTTCCAAAGCACGCTTACGAGAAGTAGCCTGTTTTGATTTTGAAGCATTTGCAGAGAATCGAGAAATAAATTCCTGTAATTCTTTGATTTTTTCTTCTTTTTTCTTGTTTGCTTCCTTCATCTGGCGAACCAATAACTGGCTTGATTCATACCAGAAGTCATAGTTACCAGCGTAGAGCTGGATTTTTCCGTAGTCCATATCAGCGATGTGTGTACATACCTTATTTAAAAAGTAACGGTCATGTGATACAACTACGACTGTGTTTTCAAAGTTGATTAAGAATTCTTCTAACCAAGCGATAGCATCTAAATCCAAGTGGTTGGTAGGTTCGTCGAGGAGAAGGATGTCTGGGTTACCAAACAATGCCTGAGCCAAAAGAACCTTAACCTTTAATGCACCTGGCATATCGGCCATAAGTGTGTAATGGTAATCAGTTTCAATGCCAAGTCCGTTAAGAAGAGTAGCAGCATCTGATTCTGCGTTCCAGCCATCCATTTCAGCGAATTCTGCTTCTAATTCACTTGCACGGATGCCGTCTTCGTCAGTGAAGTCTTCTTTCATATAGATAGCATCTTTTTCTTTCATAATATCATAGAGTCGTTTATTACCCATGATAACTGTATCTAATACAGGGAACTCATCATATTTGAAGTGGTCCTGCTGTAAGAAAGATAAACGCTGACCAGGAGTAATGATGATATCTCCGTTGGTAGCTTCTAACTGTCCAGATAAGATTTTAAGGAATGTAGATTTACCAGCGCCGTTAGCACCGATAAGACCATAACAGTTTCCTTCTGTAAATTTGATATTAACATCTTCGAAAAGAGCTTTTTTTCCAAGTCGTAATGTGATGTTACTAGCCTGAATCATGTATATGTCCTCCGATTTTATCTGCTTTTATTAATAGACACCGCTATCTATTTTACCTATTTATCCATTTTTTGCAAGCCTTTTTAAAAGTTTAAGTAATGCATTGGTAAAAATACAAATAAAAACGCATTTTTACTTGATTTTTTCAGTAAAAACTCCTATATTATTAGTTATAGACATTTTATACTTGCTCTAAGTGGGGGGATATAGTTTGTCACTAAATTTGAACATTATTATATAGGAGGAATTACCATGAAACGTTCAATGAAAACTATGGATGGTAACCATGCAGCAGCGCACGTGTCTTACGCGTATACTGACGTAGCGGCTATCTATCCTATCACACCTTCATCTGTTATGGCTGAAGCTACAGATGAATGGGCAACAGCCGGAAGAAAGAACATTTTCGGCCAGACCGTTCAGGTAACAGAAATGCAGTCTGAAGCAGGTGCAGCTGGTACAGTACACGGTTCTTTAACAGCAGGTGCTTTAACAACAACATTTACAGCATCTCAGGGTCTCTTACTTATGATTCCTAACCTTTATAAGGTTGCTGGTGAAAGATTACCAGGTGTATTCAACGTATCTGCACGTTGTGTAGCTTCTCACGCATTAAACATCTTTGGTGATCACTCAGACGTTATGGCTTG
>JAZURS010000151.1:0-4359 GCA_045606325.1 Agathobacter sp. | reverse complement strand
GAAATCTTTCTCTTATGACACCAGAAAAGAACATGCCTTCAGGGGCTGAGATCGCGTAAGCGAAAGGAATACAAAAATGATTTTTGAAACACATGCACATTATGATGATGACCGTTTCGAAGAGGATAGAGATGAATTACTCCGACACCTTCCAGAAGAAGGTGTCGGGGTAGTAATTAATAGTGGTGCCTCCGTAGAATCTACGAGAGACACCATTCGTCTTGCTAGGGATTATAAACATGTGTATGCAGCAGTTGGCGTGCACCCAAGTGAGATAGGAGAACTCGACGAAGCATTTTTTAATTGGATGAAGGAACAGACATCTTGGGAAAAAACCGTAGCCATAGGTGAAATCGGTCTGGACTATTACTGGGATAAAGAACCAGAAGTTCAGGAGCGTCAGAGATACTGGTTTGGAAGACAGATAGAATTGGCAAGAGAGACAGGTCTTCCAATTATCGTTCATTCTAGGGATGCAGCTGCAGATACTATGCAGGTTCTAAAGGACCACCATGCAGAAGAGATCCCAGGTGTCATTCATTGTTTTTCTTATTCGAAAGAAATGGCATTGGAATTTATCAAAATGGGATATTATATTGGAGTTGGCGGAGTCATAACTTTTAAGAATGCAAAAAAACTAGCCGAAGTAGTAGAGGCTATTCCGTTGGAGAAAATCTTACTAGAAACAGACTGTCCATATATGGCTCCAGAGCCATACCGTGGAAAACGAAACAGCTCCTTATATTTAACTTATGTGAGAGACAAGATTGCAGAAATCAAAGGTGTTTCTCCAGAAGAAGTAGAAAAGACAACAGAAGAAAATGCACGTAGATTATTCTCTAAGGTGCGTTAGATTTTTATATAAAGAAAAGAGGCAAATATGGCAACACTTGGAAATCCAAAGAACACCATAGAAGTTTTACAAAAATATAATTTTAATTTCCAGAAAAAATTTGGACAAAACTTCCTGATTAATACAGGAATTTTGGAAGATATTATTGACGCAGCGGAAATTACAAAAGATGATTTCGTTTTAGAAATTGGACCAGGTATTGGAACGATGACACAGTATCTTTGCGAATCAGCGCGAGAAGTTATTGCTGTGGAAATCGATAAGAATTTAATTCCAATTCTAAAAGATACCTTGAGCACATATGATAATGTTGAAGTTTTAAATGAAGATATTTTAAAAGTCGATATCAAAACATTGGCAGAAGAACGTAATGCAGGAAAGCCAATCAAGGTAGTTGCAAATCTTCCATACTATATTACTACTCCTATTATTATGGGATTGTTTGAAAGTCATGTACCAATTGATAGTATTACCATCATGGTACAGAAGGAAGTAGCTGACCGTATGCAGGAAGGACCTGGTAGCAAGGAATATGGTGCGTTGTCTTTGGCGGTGCAGTATTATGCACATCCAGAAATCGTGGTAAATGTACCACCAAGTTGTTTTATGCCACAGCCAAAAGTGGGCAGTGCGGTTATTCGTTTGACCAGACATCCACAGCCACCTGTTGACGTGGAAAATGAAAAACTTATGTTCCAGATTATTCGTGCTTCTTTTAATCAAAGAAGAAAAACACTGGCAAATGGACTTAATAATTTCCCTGGGTTAAATTTGTCGAAAGAAGTCATTCAGCAGTGCATTGAAGAGTTAGGTGTGCCAGTTACAGTTCGTGGTGAAGCCTTGTCTTTAGAGCAGTTTGCGCAGCTTAGCAATATAATTGGAAAGCATTTGTAATTTAAGAATTTTTGAATAAAAAAACTGCAGGCGTAAATACTGTTATCAAATAAATTGATAACGGAGGGCGTGCAGATGAAAAGATACCAGTATATCGTAGCTGCCACATGCCTCTTGGTCAGTGCCATGGGCTTTGTGGGTTTATATGCTACAAATAAGACAGAAGAAAAAGACGATACAGCAAGAAATCAGCAGATTGTAGAAGAAAGTGAAGAGATTATATTAGGTTCGGATCTTTTTAATACAGAAGAAGAGATCGAGGAGAATCAGGTAGCAGGAATTGATGAGGATGCAGACCTAGAAGATTATCAAGATGAAGCTGTGCAGACAGACGAAGAGAATCAGCAGCAGGTCGCACACGATGATTCTGTAGAGAATGAAACTCCAGTTGGAACTATCAAACAGGAGGCCTTACATTTTAATCCAGAAAACGGAGTGGTATGGCCAATCGAAGGATCGGTGCTTTTAGATTACAGCATGGATGCCACTATATTTTTTCCTACTCTGCAGCAGTATGCCTACAATCCAGCAATGATATTTTCTGGTGCCGTAAATGACAAGGTATATTTTGTGGCAAAAGGAAAGATTACCAATATCGAAACCAACGAAGAAACTGGATGTACAGTAACACAGGATATCGGAGATGGTTACACTGCAATTTATGGGCAGTTAAAAGAACTGAATTTTGAAGTAGGCGATATAGTAGAATCTGGACAGGTAGTGGGTTACGTTAGTGAGCCAACAAAATATTATTCTGTAGAAGGAAGCAACGTATATTTTCAGGTTTTAAAAGATGGGGAACCGATAGATCCAGAAGAGATATTGCCATAGTAAAATATCATCTATAAAGAACGAAAAGGAGGTAAGTTATGGATTATAAAAAGTATAATGAAATCGTACGAGAGTGGATAGCAATTGTTGAAGAAAACTGTAATAAAGATGCAGAACTTACCTTGAAATATTGTCAAGATATTATTGATTATGGAAAGAAGATCCAGGACGATGGTTTAGTAGCATTGGGTTATTATCATGAAGGCGTTGTGTATTATGTGTTAAATGATGGTATTCGCTTCTATGAAGCGGTGACCAATGCACTTTCTTTTTTTAGCAAAGAAGAAGAATGGGAGCTTATGGCACGTTGCTATAATTTCCTTGGAATTTTTTCAGTGAACCATGGAAATGCGGCTATCGGCCTGGACTATTATTTGAATGCATTACAGTGTTGTAAGAAAACAGAAAATGAAGCATTTGCCAGTGCAGTAAAAATAAATAGAGCTGTGCTTAATATTCTATATGGTCGTTTTGAAGATGCTTTGGCTTTACTTCATGAGTCATTGGATTATTATAGTAATCATCCTGAGCACGGTCGTTATAACGATTACATGATAGGCATATACGTAAACATGGCAAAGGCTTATTTATGTAAAGGTGATTTAGTTGAAGCAAAACATTGCTTTGAAAAAATCTATGCAGAGCATGAAGATTATCTGAAAGATGAAATCATGTTGACGGAACTTGCTACAGAGGCAACCTATTATCACATTGCAGGAAAAGATGCAGAGTGCAAGGCGAGAATCGATTGTATTCATGAAGAGATTATGCCTAATATGCCTATTATGGATATGTTTGATGACTTCTATGATTACTGCAAGATACTTTTAGAGAGAGACTGTCAAAATGAATTCTGGAAGATGATTGATATTATGGAGCCAATGGTAAAATCTCTCGACATTACCAATTTGATTCAGAAGATATTAAGTCTCAAAATTAAGTTTTATCGTAAGCATAATCTGAATGCAGAGTATTTGCAGGCATCCGCACTTTATTTTGAATACGCAGAGAGAGCAGCAGTAGAAAATACAACTATGATGAACAATGTGCTAAACCTGCGCAGAACCTTAGAAGAAGTAAACTTAGAGAAAAAAGAAATTGAGGAAAAGAATGTTATACTCCAGGAGAAATCAGAGACAGATGCGCTGACAGGACTTTCTAACCGATTCCGCCTGAATGATTATTCCGAAGAAGCTTTCCAGAGAGCTCTCGATAGCAAAACCCCATTGGCTGTGGAAATCCTGGATATGGATAACTTTAAAGGTTACAACGATTTATACGGACACCAACGAGGGGATGAATGTATCCAGCTGGTAGCTTCTGCAATCAAATCGATGGAGCAATTTGGGGCACATACTTTCCGTTACGGAGGAGATGAGTTTATGCTGATTTATGAAGGCGTAACAAAGGAAGAAATGGTAGAATATGCTGCAGAGCTTCGTAATAGAGTAATAAACTTAGGCATTATACATCGTGCTTCAAAGATTTCAGATGTTATGACGATTAGCCAGGGTGTTTGCTGGGATATTCCAGTACAGGGCAATCGAATGTGGGACTATCTTCATGCGGCAGATGATATGCTTTATCGCGTGAAGCAGAAAAAACGAAACAACTTCTGTATCGGGAATCTTACGGAAGCTGCCGACCAGATTATTATGAGTCAGTTTTAGATTACATAAACTTCATAAAATCTTAATGTGTTAGGGCATTGGATATTAATGTTTATTTCGCTACAATGGAACCATGATAAATCATGATTTTATTGTAGCGATTTTACTTGG
>JAZURS010000150.1:0-10699 GCA_045606325.1 Agathobacter sp. | reverse complement strand
AATTTTTCTTTTCTTATTATTCGGATATATTCTTTTAGGTATTTTTTGGATTTATAGAAAAGCAAACCCACACAAAGCAGATCTCTGCCAGCTCCGTATCGTACAGTTTATCTTTAAATGCATTCATACAACTGCAGGTATTAAGCTTACTGTAATTGGTGAAGAAAATGTACCAAAGGACGAAGCTGTTTTATACGTTGCCAACCATAGAAGTATGGCAGATATCGTAGTTGCTTATGCACGCTGCCCAGAGCTTACAGGTTTCGTAGCAAAAGACGTTGTAAACAAAGTCCCAGCTCTTCGCGCTTGGATGAAACGCCTACATTGTGAATTTTTAGACCGAAATGATATCAAGCAGGGAATGAAAGTAATTTTAAGCTGTATTGACAAAGTAAAACACGGTATTTCCATTTTTATCTTCCCAGAAGGAACCCGTAATAAAAACAGTGCAGACCCAACTGATATTGGAGAATTTAAAGACGGAAGCTTTAAAATCGCTTCTAAAACAGGCTGTAAAATTATTCCTGTTGCGATTACTGGAACAAATAAAGTTTTTGAAGACCATGTTCCATTTATCAAATCTGCAAACGTTATTCTTGAATATGGAAAACCTATTACCTACAATGAATTGGATAAAGAAGACCAGAAACATGTAGGTGCGTATTTCCAGAAACAAATTCAGGAAATGTTAATCGGACATTCAGAACTTATGAAATAAAGAGGATAGCATATGGCCACAATTAAGGATATTGCAAAACGTTTGGGCATCTCTATCAGTACCGTTTCAAAAGGATTAAATGGTGCGAACGATATTAGTGATGATTTAAGACAGCAAGTATTAGATACCGCTGTAGAAATGGGCTACAGTACAAAACGTTCCAAAAAAGAAGAATTTCGCAAGCTTTGTTTATTTGTAACAAACGTAGAGTACAAAACAGAAGACACCTTCGGTTATGACATCGTTCTCGGCTTTAAGCAGAACGCCTTCAAACATAAATGGGATGTCACTGTTGTCGATGTAGATGTAGATTTTCAGGAAAAGAATAAATACGATACATATTTATTGCAGCATGGATACTGCGGTGCCTTTGTTCTCGGATTAGCACTTCATAATCCTTGGATGGAACAGATGCAGACCACTACCATGCCAACTGTGTTATTTGATAACTTTGTGGATTACAACCCAAATGTTGCTTACTTAGGGACCGACAGCCGCGAGGGCATCCACATGGCAGTAGAGCATTTGGTAAATCTTGGGCACAAGAAAATCGCTTTCCTAAATGGTTCACACGGTTCTTTCGTATCTGAAGAAAGACAACGCGCCTTCGAAAGTGCCGTAAAAGAATTCGAAATCGATTGCAATGAAAAACTGATGGCTCGTGATTCCTTTGTCGCAGATAGTGCATACCATCACGTACCTAGCTTCCTAGAAGAAGGCGCAACAGCTATCGTATGTGGTAACGACCTGATTGCACAAGGTGCTATTGAAGCTTGTAAGAAAGCCGGATACAATGTACCAAAAGACATCAGTATTATTGGTTTCGACAACATCCCTATTGCAGCCGAAACCAATCCCCCACTCACCACTATTTCTCAGCAGAGAAATGAGTTAGGGCGTTGTGCTTATACAGCACTATATTCCTTAATTAACCACGTATCTATCAGCAGAACCATGCTTCGACCACAAATGGTTGAGCGTGAATCAACTACAGAAAAGAAATAAAAAAAGGAAATGTTGAATGTTCAACATTTCCTTTTTTAATGCCGGCGACCGGAATCGAACCGGTACCGTATTGCTACGACAGGATTTTAAGTCCTGCGCGTCTGCCAGTTCCGCCACGCCGGCATGCAAGCCTCGCCCGCCGAACCTAACGTTCAACGAACAAAACTTAATGGGCGGAGGTGGATTCGAACCACCGAAGCAATTTGCAGCAGATTTACAGTCTGTCCCCTTTGGCCACTCGGGAATCCACCCATATGTGTCAAAATTACTCCTGACAAGGTTAGAGTATAGCATACGAACTCTAATTACACAAGTATTTTTTGACTTTTTTCGTTCATATTGCCAAAAATCTACCTCTTAAAAATATATGCTTTTCACAAAGTTTTTACCAAAAATGCATTCTCCATTGCCTTATCTATCTCTTAATGTTACCATAACAAAAAATATAAAGGAGGTACCCCAATGGATATTAGTTCCATTCCAATTATTGATGAAATGACTCCTTTGCAATTCGAAAACTTTCTAAATGAATGTGTTGAAGATTTGCAAAAAGGTGAATTTCTTGACTTCGATGAAGTCTTTGATGAATTAGAAAAGAGGTATAGCACCAATGAGTAATTATCGCATCCGCCTATCTCCAAGGGCTCGAGATAACATTATTGATATTGGCGACTATATCTCTCACACGATTCTCGAACCCCTTACATCTAAACGTTTCATAAAAGATATGAAACATTCCATCTTATCTCTAAGACAGTTCCCGTATCGATACCCTACAATTAATCCAAACGATAATCGCCTTGATATTAGATGTATGCCATTCAAAAACTTTTACATCTTCTACACAATTGACGATACTACTCAAACTGTTACTATTCTTAGAGTCGGTTATAACAAACGTAACTGGACACATATCTTGCGTCTATAACCTAAAAAATCCACTCCGCTAAAATTCCATATAACTCTCTTACATAAAAAGTAGGTAATAACCATATCGCTGTCTGTCCTGGTGCTGTTCCAAAAGATAATCCATTTTTCTGCACAATTAATCCTGCTCGATATGTATGGTATTCACTCGTAATAATTGCCACATTTGGATTTAATCCATTCTCCTCTATTACCTGTTTCGAATAAGCAATATTTTCCTCTGTGGAAGTAGATTTATCTTCTATATAGATACGCTCTTTATCAATACCTTTTGTAACCAGCCAGCGATACATTGCTTCAGCTTCCGAAATGTTTTCACCACTACCTTGTCCACCAGAAACCACACATGCTGCATCAGGATTCTCTTCCAAATATGTATACGCCGCCTCCAATCGTTCCACTAGCGACAAACTTGGTCGTTCTCCATACACACGGCATCCCAAGACTACTGCTGTGGCATTTTCTGCCGGTTCTTTCATGCAAGCACTTACCATACAGCCTGTTTCCACAACTGCAGTTAAAATAATAGCACTTATCACCCCTGCACCTACGCCAATGATCCACCGCATCTTCTTTTTCTTCCATAACACACGAATCCCCTCATGTATCATAGGAAGAAAGATCATATATATCACAAACAATACGGAAACTGCAATCCCAGTGATATTTCCTATATTCAAAATTCCTGCTGCCAAAAACGGCAACATAAACCATGCAAACGCAATTGTTCCTATCAATACACCGATGAATCTTAACATTCTGCTCAACATATCTTACTCCAAGTCTTTTTCTTGCATTCTACCAATTGTTTTGATGGTTATCAATATACTTCATTTTGTCTTTCTTCATTCTTTTGAATTTCTTAAGAATTATAACGCAGTTTGTTTTGAAAGGTAGTTTCCCCCAAAAGCAAGAAAAGCAGATACTATAAATATAAAAAAATAGACCTTTAGCGGACAGTCGTTACTTAGTGAGAAGACTCTTTTTGAGACTTCGAACTTAGTAACGCAACTAGTACGCTAAGAGCGAGAGCGTGTCTCTATTTTTTATATTTATAGTATCTGCTTTTCGTGTTAATTAGAAAAACTACTTTCTAAACAAACTCGTTAGATAGTAAAAAAGACAGCCAATATGCTGTCTTTTTAGGAGAAGGTATTTTTACTATGGGGTTAGTAAAAACTATATATAATGTATTGGGGGGTTTTTACATGGATTATAATAGCACTAACACCACAGAAAGTGTGCACAAACTTCACAAAAGATTGCAAGTTTTTTTGTGCATTTTTTCAACTCCTAATTTTATTATTTCCAAATTTAAGCAAAATATGCATAAAAAAACCGGGTTTTTTAGGCCCGGTTTTGTTTTCGTAAATTTTCGCAACTATTTTTATGCCTCTTCCGAAGCCGCGTCAACCACTTTTTCTTCGAAAAGTGCTTCAAATTCTTCTCTTGAAATCTTTTCTTTCTCTAAAAGAAGGTCTGCACAGCGGTCTAATACATCGCGATGCTCCAAAATGATGCGCTTTGCTTCTGCATAAGCATTGTCAATGATAGCTTTTACTTCGCTGTCAATGGTTGATGCCACACCTTCGCTGTAGCTTCTAGTGTGGGCAAGATCACGTCCGATAAATACTTCATCGTCTTCGTTGCTGTAGCAAATCATACCGATGTTATCAGACATACCATATTTGGTAACCATATCACGTGCTGTTCTTGTACACTGCTTGATATCCTGGGAAGCACCAGTTGTTACATCGTCAAATACAAGTTCTTCTGCCACACGTCCACCAAGTCCTACGATAATATCCTGAATCATACGACCCTTAGAGTTGAACATTTCATCCTTTTCAGGAAGTGGCATAGTATAGCCTGCTGCACCTGCTCCTGTTGGAATAATAGAAACTGTATATACAGGTCCCACATCTGGGAGCACATGGAAAAGAATCGCATGTCCTGCTTCGTGGTAGGCTGTGATACGTTTTTCTTTATCAGAGATAACCTTACTCTTCTTTTCTGCACCGATTCCCACTTTTACAAAGGATTTACGAATATCCTCTTGTGTAATATAAGCACGTTCCTCACGGGCTGTCACAATCGCTGCTTCATTTAACAGGTTCTCTAAGTCTGCGCCAGTAAATCCTGCAGTCGTCTGTGCAACCTGTTTTAAATCTACATCATCGCCAAGTGGCTTGTTCTTTGCATGAACATTTAATATTTCTTCTCTGCCCGCTACGTCTGGACGGCCAACTACAATCTTTCTATCAAAACGTCCTGGACGCATAATAGCAGGATCTAAAATATCTACACGGTTGGTAGCTGCCATTACAATAATGCCTTCGTTTACACCGAAGCCATCCATTTCTACGAGCATCTGGTTTAAAGTCTGTTCACGTTCATCGTGTCCACCACCCATACCAGTACCACGACGACGAGCTACTGCGTCAATTTCATCAATAAATACGATACAAGGTGCATTCTTCTTTGCATCTTCAAATAAATCTCTTACACGAGAAGCACCTACACCAACAAACATTTCTACGAAGTCGGAACCAGAGATACTAAAGAATGGTACACCAGCCTCTCCTGCTACTGCTTTTGCAAGGAGTGTCTTACCTGTACCTGGAGGTCCTACCAAAAGGACACCCTTTGGAATACGTGCACCCAAATCTGTGTACTTCTGTGGAGCACGAAGGAAATCTACGATTTCTTCCAATTCTTCTTTTTCTTCACGAAGACCTGCAACATTTTCAAACGTCTTCTTTCCATTTTCATCGGTAGCAAGCTTTGCACGGCTCTTTCCAAAATTCATCATCTTACTGCCGCCACTCTGCTGCGCTGCATTATTGTTCATAATCATAAAGAAAATAAACATACAGCCGAAAATAATCAGGTATGGAAGAAAACTTTCTAACCAAGATTTCTGTGGCACATTGATACAATAGAAATTACCAAAGCCATTCTCTTCCATAACTTTTTGCATTTCATTAACGTCGGACACATACATTGTCTTTGTCGTTTCATCCTTCATCAAAATGGTCAGATTACCTGTTGGCACCTCAGCATTCTGTGAGATTTTAACGGCATCCACCTGTCCAGCCTGTAATGCTAGTACAAATTCTGCCTTTGTCATATTGGTTGGCTTGTTATCATTACCAGCACTCCACCACAATATGATAATCGCGAGGATAAAAATCAAATACAGACTCCATCCTCCAAAATTACTACTTTTACTACTTTTTGTATTCAACTTAACTTTCTCCTTCTATTCTTCCACAAATCCAATGTATGGGAGATTGCGGAATTTCTGATCCCAGTCAAGGCCATATCCTACAACAAATTTATCTGGGATCACAAAACCTGTGTAATCTACATCCACATGTTTCTCTCTTCTTTCTGGTTTATCCAGGAGAGTACAAAGTGTGAGTGTCTTTGGATTTCTGCTCTTAAACAACTGAAGCAGACGACTTAAGGTATTTCCAGAATCAATAATATCCTCTACCACGATGACATTCTTTCCTTCAATAGAGCCTGACAAATCCTGTTTAACATTGATAACACCAGACGATACTGTTTCTGCACCATAGCTGGACACCGTCATAAAATCAATCTCTACTGGTAAATCAATACGCTTTGCGAGCTCTGTAGTAAAGAAGATCGAACCTCTTAAAATACATACCATATACACTTCTTCGCCTTTAAAGCGTTCTGTAATTTCTGCACCAAGTTCCGCAATACGTTTGTTAATCTGTTCTTCGGTCAAGTGTACGGTAATGTTCTTTCCGTTTTCTCTATTCATCCTCATTTCCTCCATCATACGTAAGTTCAAGAATATACTTTGTCTCTTTTGATACCTTTACATCTTCACTGATACGTCCACCAATTAGCCAGAGTACCTGATCTCCCTTTGCTAAAAGCCACATATTGTCTCTCTCGCTTGCTGGAATTTTCTCATCAATAAAGTATTGCTTTAGTTTCTTATGATGCCCATTTGCATCACTAATAAAGTAATCCCCGCTTCTTCGTGTTCGTATACAAAATCCTTGTTTTATCTTATCATAATCGAACCATTTCGTATATGTTTTTCTAGGAATTTCCAAAGTTTCGCTCTCTGCTTTTATAACTCGACAAAAAAGACGCTTCCCTGTTTCCTCAATATAAACGTAAGCACTCTGATTCTGTTCCAAAAGCTCTCTTATTTTCTCAGAAGACACCTCATATATTTCCTTATCAGCGTCCTCTTTCTGCGTCCCCTGTGTCGATACATGTAACTGGTCAAATTCCTTCCAGGCTACAAGTCCATATGGAAGTGAAACGCGCCTTCCCGACTGTCCTCTGCAAAGGTCCAGCACATCTTCTACGTGTGTGGATGTGATATCCTTCTTACGCTTTGCTGCAACTACAATTGCCTTATATACAAGCTGTCTTTGCATAACCACGTGTAGCTTCGCTAGTGCTTCAATATTTAAAGTAATCTTGTCCTCTTCCTTTGCAATCTGGCTCCATAATTTCTCGGTTTCCACATCCAGAAAATCTTTGATTTCAGATAAATGTGCCGCAGATTGATTCACATGCTCTACTGCCTGTGCATTGATTTTCATCAAATCAGGAATTACCTGTGCACGAATGAAATTTCTACTATATTCTAAATCCGTATTAGTACTATCTACACGCCAGTCTAAATCATATGCTTTTAAAAAGTTTTCAATTTCTTCGCGATGGAAAAACAGAAGTGGTCTGATATAACAAACTCCATTTTCATCTTCGCGAACTGGTTGCATTCCACAAAGCCCTGCCAGAGAACTGCCTCGCGCCATCTGGAACAACACTGTTTCGGCATTATCTTCCTGATGATGAGCCAATGCGACCTTTGCACCTTTCTCAAGCGCAAGTGTTTCAAAGACTTTATAACGAAGACTTCTTGCAGCCTCTTCCAAGCCTAAGCCCTCTTCTGCCGCATACACAGGTACATCTACAGATTGAATCTGATATGAAACGCCTATGGTTTTACAAAATTCTTCCACAAACTTTGCATCTCTTACGCTTTCTTCCCCACGAATGCCGTGCTCTACATGAATGACTTCCACTGAAAAGTCCATTTCTTTTCGAAGCTCACTTAACATCAATAGCAAGCAAAGAGAATCCGCCCCGCCTGACACTCCTACCAATACTCTATCGCCAGGAGCTACCATATGAAATTCTTCTAATTTCTTTTGTAATTCTCGAAGCATTATTTCTCCCAAATTCCTGTTACCAGCACTGTCATATCGTCCATGGCATGTCCACCGGTCCGAACCAGCACCTCTTCTAATATCTTTTCCGCCAGCACCCCTGCATTATCTGTTTGGATGGTCCCAATGATATCCATCAGGGTTTCTTTTGGATTTCTCACATGAAGATATTCTATCACACCATCTGTAACCATTACAAGAAAATCACCACTTCCCAGTCGTTTTTTCACACTTTCTATCTCCATATGTACATCCGCTCCAGCAGGAAGGGTTCCATCACATATAATCTCCACTTGTGAACCACGCTTTATAAAAGTTGCAGCACCACCTATTTTTATCATCTCCAGCTGGCCTGTATATAAGTCAATCATAGCATAATCCAAAGTTGAAAAACTATTCTCCTCCCCCTGCAATATCATGGCTGAATTCATTAGCTTTATCGCAATCTCTTTACGAAATCCTGCTTCGATAAATTTTTGAAGCAAATCCACTACCATTTCACTTTCCTGACTTGCACTAGCACCAGACCCCATTCCATCAGATAAACAAATATGATAATTCCCATCATCCATGGCAAAGAAAGAAAAACTATCACCATTAATAAATGAACCTGTTTTTTTCTCAGTCGCTATCCCCTGCAATCCGTAATATTTTGTATCTTCATATAATGATAAAAAGGTCGGTTCCTGCGTCAAAATAGTTTTCGCGTCTTTCCCCATTCGCATAGGTTTGTGCACAGCTCTTTCTACGGCCGCAAGATAATGTTTTGTGGGAATTCCACCATTCCATTTACAGTATACATATCCTTCCACACAAATACGTCTATTCTCCTCATATATATGTAAATCCTCTATCAGCAGACCTTTCTCCCTCACTTGATAAAGAATCCTTGAAATAAGTGTTTTGGATTTTTCATCTACATTTGTTCGCGCCTTTGCCCATTCCTCTACCAAACCGGCCATTGCATCCAACTGCTGTGCAATTACATATCGGTTTTCTCGAAGGCGATTGTACCAGGCATAATTTATCTCTAGCCTTCCAAAGGCCTGTAAGGCCTCGTCCACCATTCCTTCATAGCGATGACAGTTTTTTACATAAGGATCTAACAAAAGTTCTTCTTTGGTACTACGATTTAACACAGCATGCAACAAAGCCCTAATTCCGCCAAGACTACGCATCCTATTTTCATTCCAGCAGATAGCACACCCATCACAACTGGCGCAAAGTTTTCCTGTCAGTTCCTGTTCTAATGCACTCACCTCGTCTGTGACCATTTTTTGTTTTGGCTGACTCATTGCCAGGAAAGCATCCGACAATCCGTTCACAGCATATGCAAATGATTCCATCTTTTGATTATGCTGGTCCCGTCTCCAGTTTACATATTTCCCCTCATTTCCTCTATCAAGTCGAAAATAAATAAATGCGCGGGATACTTGTCCTATCAAATACTGAAGCAACACAATAAACGAAAATGCCATAAGCCCACCGCATGCAAATGCGATGATTCCTCTTATCATTTCTCTACCCATTTCCCTGTAAACCTCCAAATGTACATTTTTCTACAGGCTTCATTATACGTTGCTTCTTACGCGTACTATGTCAAATACACGAATCGTTTTTTACTTTTTTCTCCACAAAAAAAACGACGAATCAACACTATTCGCCGCTTTCTTTAAAAATAATTTCATTTTCATACACAAGTCCTAACTTGTTCGCCATGTCTTTTATGTATTCCATGGATCGGGTATATAAATCTAACTCTTCCAGCTCTTCCTCGCGCTGCATTTCTTCTGTCAACTGTTCCATAAGATTCTGCTCACGCTCAGCTAAAAGTTTATCCTTCTCTTTCAGTTTGTAAATTTGAATGGACATAACCAACACGAAAACCAACACAATAAAAATGATGCTCGTCGTTCCCGCATTATATCCTTTCTTTTTGCGTTTTGCCGCCATACAGTACCTCTTTCTAATTCCTCATCTGAAGTATTATATCATATCAAACGATTTATTTGAACCACTTTCCAAATAGATTATCTGGTTTCTTTATACTCGTTGGTACCTGTGAATAGGAAAGTGCATCTATCACTCCTTCAATATCCACTTCACCCTTCTCCAGATTTAGTCGGTTCACATGCAAATCCTTTCCTTTTACATTCAGCATTCCCTGCTCCGTTTCTAAAAGAATTTCTGATATATCAAAGGAAATCACATCTAATACTCCGGTAAAATTTCCACCCTTTCGATTCGACAAAACAATCTTGTGTGACTTCGTCAATTTACTCTCTTCCATACAAAAACCTCCTATATAAAAAGTATATTAGGAGGTCCATAAAATTATGATATATATTCAAATAAATCTTTTGCTTCGTCTTTTTTGGTAGTATCCTGAATGTCCAATACTCTTACCTTAACTGTCTTTTGTCCAAAAGCAATTTCGATAACATCTCCAACCTTCACATTTACAGAAGCCTTTGCTTCTTTTCCATTCACACTAACACGTCCTGCATCACAGGCTTCATTGGCAACTGTTCTTCTTTTTATTAAACGAGACACTTTTAAAAATTTATCTAATCTCATAATCTACCTCTCACATGAAAAAACTGCCGCACCCATGGTACGGCAGCATTTTGGTCTATAACTTTTTAGATTAGTTTACAGAATCTTTTAAAGCTTTACCTGCTTTGAATTTTGGAGCTTTAGAAGCTGCGATTGTCATTTCAGCACCTGTCTGTGGGTTTCTACCTGTTCTAGCTGCTCTTTCAGAAACTTCGAAAGTACCAAATCCTACTAACTGGATTTTTTCACCTTTCTTTAATTCTTC
>JAZURS010000149.1:0-11289 GCA_045606325.1 Agathobacter sp. | reverse complement strand
CATTTCATGTACACATTCGAAGTATGCATTTCTTGGATCATATCCGGCTTCTACTAATGTTTCAAAACCAGCCTGCATAAGTGCACAAACACCACCACAAAGAACTGCCTGTTCACCGAAAAGGTCTGTTTCTGTTTCTGTTCTGAATGTTGTTTCAAGAACCCCAGCTCTTGCTCCACCAATAGCTGCAGCATATGCTAATGCCATATCTAATGCTTTTCCTGTAGCATCCTGTTCAACTGCTACTAAACAAGGAACACCTTTACCAGCCTGGTATTCAGAACGAACTGTATGTCCTGGTCCTTTTGGAGCAATCATAGTAACGTCAACATCTGCTGGTGGTTTGATAGCACCGAAATGAATGTTGAAACCATGAGCGAACATAAGCATGTTTCCTGCTTCAAGGTTTGGCTCGATATCTTTCTTATACATATCAGCCTGTAATTCATCGTTGATAAGAATCATGATGATATCTGCTCTTTTAGCAGCCTCAGCAGCTGTGAATACTTCAAAGCCCTGTTTTACAGCTTTATCCCAAGATTTGCTGCCTTCGTAAAGACCGATGATTACGTTACATCCAGATTCTTTTGCGTTTAATGCATGTGCATGACCCTGGCTACCATAACCGATAACTGCGATTGTTTTCCCTTCTAATAATGAGATATTACAATCTTCCTGATAATAAATTTTTGCTTCTGACATTTATACGTCCTCCTAAAATAAATTCTTTTTAATCCAGATAAACCACATCTGCAGAACCTCTGGTAAGTCCTGTTATACCTGTTCTTGCTAGTTCTAATATTTCATATCCAGCTAGCAATTCCAGAAAAGCATCTAATTTGCTTTGTGTACCAATTAATTCGATAATCATGGAATCCAAAGAAACATCTACGACTTTCCCACGGAAAATATTCGTTACACTTACGATAGACTGTCTCTGGTCTTCTGCCGCACGAATCTTCACCAAAATAAGTTCACGGGTAATTGAAGTTCCATCCTCTAGTTTCTTGATATCCAAGACATCCTCTAACTTTGCGACCTGTTTTTCAATCTGTTCGAGAATCTGTTCATCCCCCGTTGCCACGATGGTAATACGTGTGTAACGTGGATCTGCAGTCACGCCAGATGAGAAACTGTCGATGTTGTAACCTCTGCGGCTAAACAGCCCTGAAATACGGCTGGTAACACCTGGGTTATTTTCAACTAAAAGTGAGTAAACCTGTTTTCTCATAACCAAATCCTTTTTCCAATTTTTTAATATAGTATAGATAATATTACTATAATTTGTATTTGTCAAGCACTAATTGTACTATAATTTGTAGTTATAGAAACAATATCTTCTATGTATATCTTTAGACTATCTACCAAAGTATCTGTCCAATCCATTTGCAATGCCCTGTACCATTTTATTCTGATACTCTTCTGTACTCATAAGCTTATCTTCATCCGGATTAGACAAAAATCCCATCTCTAAAATGGTTACTGGTACCTGACACCAGTTGATGCCACTCATGGTATCTGTTTCCCATACACGGCGCTGCTTTGCACCCGTGCTATTTACAAATTCCTCTAATATACAATCCGATAATCTACGTGACTCAGAATATAGATGAGCATTATATGGATTAGATGGAGTCTGACAAATGGTTTCTACTCCATGTACGGAAGATACATCTGAGCTATTTGCATGAATACGAATAAAAGCATCTGCATTCAGTCCATTTGCAAACTTCGCTCTTTCACTATTACTAATATTGATTGCGTGCTCTTCACGGACCATAACTACTTCATAGCCACGTGCCTTTAACTCATCACGAAGTTTTAAAGAAACAGCTAAATTTAGGACATATTCCGGTTGTTTTGTCACACAACCAGTCGCACCACTGCTAACTTTTGCCTTTAAGACAGAAGAACCTGGCCCATCAGGTTCTTTTTGACTATTGCCTTTTCCCTGATGACCTGGGTCGATAACCACAACGATTCCATTTGGGTCAAAATCTGCTGGGAGTTTCAAATCCTCTGCTGTAATTTCATCCACCTGTCTTTGTGGTTCGTAAGTATGCACAACTACTGTTTCACTTTCCGACTCTTGTGTACTCATCTCTGTCTCCTGCACCATCTCCGTACATTGTATTTCACTCTCGGTATTCTGCATCTCTGACTGAGTATTAATTTGAGTATCTTTTTCACTTTTATCTTCCTGATTATTAAAAAAACCACATCCTGTAAGCATAACCAATATAGTAAGCAATAGTAGAATTCTGTATAAATATTTCTTCATAACAACCTCTAACTAAAATCTTCAATAAAAAATCGGATTCCCAAATAGGAATCCGATTTATGTACTACAAATTATTATTTGTCCTGTAACTGGAATCTAGATACCAAATCATGCATTGACATAGCCTGTGCAGATAATTCCTGACTAGTTGCAGATGATTCCTGAGCAGCTGCTGAGTTCGACTGAACAACTTCTGAAATACGTCCAATACCGATATCCGCCTGCTCTACTGCATAAGCCTGATCTACAGAATCCTGAGATAATCTCTTAGATGTATCTGCAATCTTCTGAATCGCATCTACTACACCATCCAATACATCTGCGGTTCTAAATGCAATCTTACTACCTTCTTCAATTTCATATAAGGTATTTGTTACAAGTTCTCTAGTATCAATAGCTGACTTCGCACTCTGATCAGCCAAGTTACGAATTTCATCAGCAACTACTGCGAAACCACGTCCAGCTTCACCAGCTCTTGCAGCTTCAATTGAAGCATTAAGAGAAAGTAAGTTCGTCTGGCTAGCGATACTTTCGATTTCACCGATAATATTTTCAATCTTCTTAGATGTTTCACTAATACGGTTCATGGATTCTACCATGTTACCCATTTCTTCACGGCTGTTCTGTGCGTCTTGTGCACATCTAAGAGCCTGATCATAAGCTTCTCCTACACTTGTAGAGTTGTCCTTCAAACCATCAGAAACAGTATTCATCGTAGCAAGCATTTCCTGAACAGATGCAGCCTGGTCTGTAGCGCCTTCTGCAAGGTCCTGTGCAGCTTCTGCCAAGTTGTTTGCACCTACGTTAACCTGAGTAGCTAATTCTTCTACTTCACGAAGGGCATCACTAACATTCTGGTTCATTGTCTTGATAGCAACTAATAAACCTTCTAAATCACCACAATAAGCGATTTCACAATCAGAACGAACATTAAAGTTACCTGCACCCATTTCCTGACAAAGTCTTTCCACATCAAAGATAATCATCTGTAATCTTTCTGCCATGTCATGAGAAGCATTCATAAGACCTGCAATCTCGTCTTTTGCATCTGATGTAGGGAATGGAGTCTTGATATCACCTTCGGCAAACTTATCAAATCTATCCTCAAGTTCGGCCAATGGTTTAGCAATTCCTTTAGAAATAATCGCTGCAATTCTCTTTGCCACAATACTAGCACACACTAATAACACAACCATAAGAACCATTGCGCCGATTTCAAGACCTTCGCAAAGGGCTTCCATTTCATGCTCTTTTTCAACGTTGATATTCATAAGTTCTAATGTTGCTTCATCTAATGCTGTATATAATGGAGTAATTTCAGCAATTGCCATATCCTGTGCCTGACGACAAAGTTCCTGATCGGTAGTAGCACCTAAAGCAATTACTTCCGCTTCTTTTGCAAAATATGCATCTAATGCTGTACCAATCTTTTTATATGCAGCTTCACCCTCTGGTGTAACAATTGTTTCATGGAGAGCTTTATATCTTTCCAATGTCGTAGCCTTGCGCTCATCGTGTTTGCTCAACATTAAATCAATCTGTTCCTGATCTTCATAACCGATAATACCACGCATGTTTGAACGACATTCTGCATATTCATTCATAAATAATGCGATATCACCCTGCGGCAAAGCATAATTTTCCATCGCATTCTCGAACTGACTTACAACAACCATCAGTGCAATAATACCCACCACTGATCCAACAGAGGCAATCATAATAATCATATTGAAGGCCTTCTTCAAACGTGCTTCAATACGCATCCCCTTAAAGTTGAAATCCAGTAATTTTGTTTTCTGTTTCTTTTCTCTCTTTTCCTTAGCCATATCTTTACTCCTCCTTGAGAAATAATTCATATATAGGTAAATAGTACTACTTTTTTTGTTAAATATCAAGTTTTTTCAGACAATTTTAACATTTTTGTTCATAAATAAAATTGTGTAAAATCAGAATAATATAAAAAGGCACCCACAACATCTTGTATACAAGCCTTGTGAGTGCACTTTTATCCTTTTTTAACCTTTATATTCCACGTGCTGTAAAATGAGTCCTTCCGCAGGAACTGTATAACCTGCGTTTTCTCTTACTTTACTTTCCAAAATGTTTGATATATCCTGTGGCATTTTAGTACCATTTCCTACTTCAATCAGAGTTCCTGTCATAATACGAATCATATTATGAAGAAAACCATTACCGGTGTAGGTAATGTGTATTTCATTTTTCTTTTCTTCAATCGTTATATCTGTTACCGTACGTACGGTGGATTTTTTCATCTTCTTATTTCCACAAAATGCCCTAAAATCATGTGTACCTATCATATACTTTGCTGCTTCACGCATTTTATCAATATCAAGTGGCTCTGTATAGGTATACATATACTTTCGCTCAAATACTTTATGAATATTGCTGGTATGAATGCGGTACATATAGGTTTTACTCACTGCATTGTATCTGGCATGGAATCTTTCGTCCACTTCTTCTATATCCACAACTGCTATATCCATTGGTAAATAATGATTCAAATAATCCAGGATTTCTGTCTCTATATAGCCATCTGGAATATGAAAATTCGCCACTTGTCCGACTGCATGGACACCTGCATCCGTACGACCAGAGCCAATTACTTCTACCGGTTGACCAGTCATAGCGGTTAATACATCCTGTATCTTACCTTGAATCGTCATATCCGTAGATTTCTGCACTTGCCAGCCTTTGTAACGACTTCCATCATATTGAATGGTAATTTTATAATTCTTCATTTTAATATCCACTCTCTACACTTCAACCAATTCGTACTCTCTTGAACCATATCCAAGTTCCGCAGCCGCTTCAATCGTAAGTACACCATTTCTACTTTCAATACGTTCTAAAAGATGCGACTGACCTGGGTCATCTGTGGCTGCATATACTAAATCAATACAAGCCTGGTCGATAGCGATAGGGTCCAAAGAAACCAAAATTCCAATATCCTTCATACATGGATCTTCTGCAACTGCACAACAGTCACAGTCTACTGACATATTTTTCATAACATTTACATACACAGCATTTCCTTTGAAATAATCCACTACAGAAGACGCTGCATCTGCCATACTTCTAAGGAAACTATCATGGTCTGCTGTCCAAATATCCTCTGGCACACCTGCACCATGAATATATGCTTTACCAAAAGATGAAGCTACACCAATCGAAAGCTGCTTTAATGCTCCACCGTAACCGCCCATTGGATGACCTTTGAAATGTGATAATACAAGTAAAGAATCATACTTTTTGATATTTTTTCCAACATAGTTTTTCTGAATCACTTTTCCATTTGGAATTTCGAACACCTCATCTGGACCTTCCTCATCCAAAATCTCCACGTCGAAATCTCTATTCCATCCATGTTCACGAATGGTAATCAAGTGCTTTGTAGTGGTATTACGGGTTCCGTCATACGCAGTATTTGCTTCCACCACTGTGCCACCAACATGGTCTATGAGTGGTTTCCAAAATGCTGGACGAAGGAAATTCTGATTTCCTGTTTCACCAGAATGCACTTTGATGGCTACGTTTCCTTCTAATTTCTTGCCTAAAAGTTCATACAGTTCCAATACCTTTTCTGGTGTAATTTCTCTTGAAAAATATACAGTTGGTTTCATAGGTCGATCCCCTTTTAATGTTTCTTATTCCAAGCCGAAGGCATCCATGGATATTTTTCCTCATTCTCTAATCCATACGCCTCTAATTTCTGCATCTGCTCCACTACATGTGGAAGATTCAATTTCTCAACTAATTTTTCGATGATTGCCTGTCCCTGATCTGCCATTTCCTTACGAGTTACTTCGTCAGGAATGGCTGTTGTAGGAGCATGGTCATTATTTTCACCAAAACAGTATCCAATAGAACCGCTCTGATATGCAAGATTAAACAAGTCATTAAACTGTGCACAGCTTTGTGGCTCTTCAACATCAAACTCTGTTGTTAGAGGAACATCCTCTAATCTACCCATAATCTGATATCCACCAACAAACATGGAATCTAAAAGTTTCATAAACGCTTTAGGATCTGTTCCCATCTTGTCTGTCTCAAAGATATCTCTTGCATTATTAAACATCTGCATCGTCATATCCATATATAAAATTGGAACACCTGTCTCATCATAGAAATCACGTACCATAGGACTTACTGTCATATGTGCTGGTCCATGTAAACTGATATAAATCTGACGTTTGAAACCAAGTCTAAGCAAGCTACGTGCAACTGCTCCCAAATAGTCAATCCCATCACGAATTGATACCTGAACAGTTCCACGTCCTGATGCAGTCGCCCCTGCATAAAAATACTGTAATCCCGTCAAAAGCAATGCGTCACAATCCTCTGCCATTTTTAGACCTACCGCCTCGCTAATAACAGTCTCAACATCAAGAGGCAATCCCCCATGCATCTCTACTGTTCCAACAGGAACAATAATAATATCATTTCTCTTTAAGTACTCCTGCACTTCACTATTTAACATCTTTGGTAAAATTCTTGTTCTCATAAATTCCCCCTCCATTATTTCTTTGGCAACTGCTTTGAGAAATATTGCGATGCAACCGCATACTCATAATCGTTCTCTATATATAAAACAACCGGATTTCCCTCTTCATCTTCGATCACTTCATAAAGCATATAACTCTGAGAAAAATCTAACTCTTTTTTCCCTTTCAGTGGAAGTAATGCAAAATACTTTTTGTTGTTAACTTCAAAATAAGAATAGACTCCGCAGTCCAAATTTGTTCCATCTGCAAATGGAAGTGTTACAACAATATCTTCTAATTTCTTTCCCATGAATTCCATAATTTATTCCTCCATATATCTACTTCCGTTCTTTCCAATACTTTATTATTTAAAAAACCTTTACAATCTCCAATCCTTCTTCCACTGCCACACGAATTTTTTCATTAAGCACATCCTCTGATACATAATCCATGTTCTGAGCAGATACCACCTGTAATGGTCCGATACCCCAAAGCCACGATAATGCCTTTAGATAAGAAGTTCCCTGATCGAGTTCATCTCCAGTATCAATATCCATACCTCTTGTCGTGATATAAAGCATTTTTTCTGCCTTACAATTTCCATAGCATGTCTTATCGTTTGATTTGAAAGTAACGTCAAAAATAGAACAAAGTTCGAAGAAATTCTTTAATGCTGCTGGAATGGACATATCCCAAAATGGTGCTGCAATAACGATTCTGTCTGCATCTCGTACACTTTCCGCCCATGCCATGACTTCTTTATCAATATCACCATTCATTCGTTTAGTAATTAACTCTTTTTGCACAATGGATAAATTCAATTCATTTAAACAAAGTGTTTCCACATCGTATTTTTCTTTCAATGCTTCTACGATAGGCGTAGCAATACGTTTGGTTCTAGACTCCTCATCTCTAATGCACGCATCTATGTATAATAATTTTTTCATAAGTTCGCCTTAATCCTTTCTATTTTCTTAATTAGTGGTTATGCGCTGTATTCCATCTGAAGATGTGATTTAATCACATATATCATCTAACTCAAATGGAATTACTTTTTCCAAATTTTCAAGTGTAACTTCTACTTGATATCCAATTTTTCCTCCACTAAAAATAATAGTATCACATTCTTCTGCTGATTTGTGAAGTACGGTTCGAAATAATTTTTTCATGCCAATCGGAGAACAACCACCATGAATATAACCTGTCAATGGAAGTAATTCTTTGGATTTAATCATTTCAATGCTTTTTTCACCAACTGCTTTGGCTGCTTTTTTCAGATTTAGTTCACTACATACGGGTACCACAAACACATAGTTCTTCTTCGTGGCCCCAATCGTTACCAAAGTTTTAAATACCTGATTAGGATTCTGTCCCAAAGTTGTAGCGACTTCCATACCACTAATCGCTACTTCTGAATCATATGTATAACTCTCATATGGGATTTTCTTTTGATCTAGTATACGCATTACGTTTGTTTTTTCTTGTTTTTTCATAAATCATTCACCCATCATATCCATCGTCACTTGATTCCACTGATATTTATCCATGTTTACTCTTCCATCAACAAATTCGATTCCTTCTGCTTCCAGAAGTTCAATCTGTCTATTTTCTCCACCAAATGCAAATGCTTTTGACACCTCACCAAACCGATTCACGACACGATAGCAAGGAATATTCTCCGGGTCTGGATTTACATGTAAAGCATAACCTACTACTCTTGCCCACCGCTTACTCCCTGCCAGAGCTGCTACCTGACCATAGGTCGCTACTCTTCCATATGGAATTTGTTTAACCACATCATAGATGCGTTCAAAAGTTGCTTTCTCCATATATCTCTATTCCCAATCTTTCCAAATTTCTGGCTTATAGCCTACCGTCGCCTGTTTCCCATTTCTTACAATCGGTGTCAATAAGACCTTCTGATTCTCCAACACCTTTTCGTCTTTGTCTTCATCTGAGATATACTTAATCAAAGCTAGAGCATCTTTGTCCTTGCAATTTGGATTGAGCATCTTATCCAAGCCTCCAACCGCCTGCTTAATGCTATTATATTCGCCTTTGCTGAGACCTTTTTCTTTCATATCAATAAACTGATACTTTACATTGCGTTCTTTAAAATAACGCATCGCTTTCTTTGTATCAAAACACTTATTTGTTCCAAAAATTTGAATGTTCATCCCTACTCTACTTCTCCTGTCCAATCATTAATTCCACCAAATTCATAAATATTTGTATAACCTAATGCAGCCAATTTCTCTGAAGCCTGTTTACTACGATTTCCACTACGACAATATACTAAAATCATCTGATTTTTATCTGGAAGTTCTGCTAATTCCTCACTCCCAATTGTCTCATTTGGAATATTAATTGCATTTGGAATATGCTTTTCGGCAAATTCTTCTGCTGTACGAACATCTAAAATAATATAGTTTTCTTCTTTTGCCATCATATCTACAGCTTCTTCCATGCTAATTTGTGTATAACTCATATCTTTTTTCTCACATCCTGTTAGTCCCATAATCATAATAATTGATACAAGTATCATTATATATTTTTTCATCATCTTATCCAATCACTTTCTGAATTAATTTTATCATTTAATTTGCTAAGCATTGCAAGAACATCTGGTTGTGTAGGTGTAAACTTCACACCTCGCTTTACCATGGCGACTACTTTTCTTGCCTTTTGTTCTACATCTTTGATTACATGTTCACTTGCTAGTACCATATGATTACCAGCAATTCGGTATTCACGCTCAATATACTCTTCCGTAATTGGAAACATATCCTGTATCAAAAAAGTAGTTTCTCTATCATTTGGAAGTTTTACTATATGAAGTATATCACATGGCTTGCCTTCATTCTTCTTTTTACTAATAATTTTTTTGTATTTATCAACCTTACTTGATGTAGGAATCATCCAATATATTCCATCACAAACATCTTCAAAACAATAATAATGCGGTCTATTACCACCTTTATTTCCCTTTAAATACGGATCTTTCATTTCCTCAAAAAATTGATCTTTTATTACATAAAAACCTGATTTCTTCATTTGCCACTCCCCAACAAAAAAAGTCCTTCGTCTAACGACGAAGGACAATACAGTCAACCCAACCACTTATATCCCGCATATTGGTCAGCGGTAAACTTGTGTTCAAAACTATATTAGCAATATAAATCAAAAAAGTCAACCAACAACGAGATTATCATCCTTCTTAGTATTCAGTTTTCACCACCTGGGATTGTATGGTGAACACCAAGACCAAGTAGAAAGGATCTCTCCTTATGATATATTTATTATATACAAAACACGTTTCAAATGCAACCATTTGTTTGCGTCGACAATTCTTTAATTGCTTCTTCAATAGTTGCTGACAAGTCCAGTAAAATCAAGTATTTCCGGGCATATTGATACGTATAGGATACGTGTACAAATCTTCCTACGGCTAACTTATAACTCTAAATAGGTTGGATTGCAAGAACTAGGCTTTCATATCAAATCCAGCTATATAACTATCAACTAAATTAACAGAAGAAATCTCTTCAATAAAACTTTCTGTAACACTCTTTAAATCTTTATCTTTAAAAATCAGTCTTTGTTCCAATTTCTTTTGTTCCTCTTTTTTCTCCTTCACTCTTTCTAACCATTTCCCTGTCTTTTCGTCTGTCATTGCTTTTTTCAGCATTCCAGATGTAACTGTTACGGCTACATTATTTCCAGGTGTTAAGCAACTGTATTTATCCATCAAATATTTTGAATATTCTCTTACATTCTTATGGTTACCAGTTTTACTCAAGGTATTTAAATTAGTGTTATTTGCTCCAACATGATTAATAATCATAAAAACCACCTCCTATAACCGAATATCGACATGAGGATATACGACAGTTTCCGGACTAGATGCATTAACTGTATCTGTTACTACTTCAACATTATGAATATTCGTATCTTGAGTTTCATTGATTTCCTCATTATTAACCTTTTCTGTCGACTTAACTTCATTGTCTTTTTCGTTCTTTTCGGCTTTTTTCTTAGCCGCTGCTTCTGCTTTCTGATCTTCCTTACGAGCTTCTTCTAGCTGTTTATTTGCATCCGATAATGTGTCCATCTGTGTAGTTTGTACCTGCGTGAGTTTCTTCTGAACTTCTTCGAGTTCTTCCTGTTTTTTCTCCACATTTCCACCACGAGCTGAATCTAATTTTATTTCAGTTTCAAGTATCCCTTCTCTACCTTTCATACTCGTAGCAACACTACCCTGTCTTTGTACCATCGTCATTGCTGAACTTGCTGATATAATCGCCTGCATTGTATTTATTCCGTTAATTGACATATTTCTTATCCTCCTTAATCTACATTAATGATGCCAAAGCAAACATATTCTCTTCTTCTGGTGTTGCTTCTCTATCTTCTACTTGCCCCATTTTATTCTGAGCCATAGCCATTAGTTGATTAACTTTTTCCATCTCAGACTCATCACACCAGCCTTTTTCCATCCCGGCTTTT
>JAZURS010000148.1:0-1843 GCA_045606325.1 Agathobacter sp. | reverse complement strand
CAGTTCCGTGAACTGAAGGATACCATCTCACAACTGAATATCACAATCGCAGCTCAGACTCAGCTTATTACTTCTTTGCAAAAATCATTGGATGCAGCAAATGAACGTGAGGCAGAGCAGACAAAACAGCTGGCTGCTTTTAAGGAACAGATTGATTATCTGACCAAAAAGTTATTTGGCAGTTCCAGCGAACGTCGATTAGATGATATCGCAGGTCAGCTGAATCTATTCAATGAAGCAGAAGCCTGTCAGCAGGAAAAAGCGTCAGCTCCTGATATTGAAACCACTGTAAAATCGCACACACGTAAGGCTAAGACGACCCTTGAGGAAAAACTAAAAGGTATTCCCGTAGAGGAAGTCGTTATAGATATATCGGATGAAGATAAAATCTGCCCACAGTGTAATACTGAATTGAAACTTATTGGCAGGGAAACAATTCGACATGAAATCGAATACCTTCCTGCTCAGGTAAAAGTAAAAAAATATGTTAGTCTACACTATGGCTGTCCGGAATGTAAAGAAACAGAGGAGCCATATATCATAAAAGCAAAAACTGAACAAAACCCATTGATGAAGCATTCTCTTGCGTCTGAATCATCTGTGGCCTGGACCATGTACCAAAAGTATGCAAATGGCATGCCATTATACAGACAGGAGAAAGACTGGAAGCAGTATGGCATAGAGCTTAGCCGTTCTACGTTAGCAAACTGGATTATCTACTGTGCATCCAATTACTTTGATCCTGTGTACGACTTCTTTCATCGAAAACTTTTAGAAAGAGAGTTTCTGATGGCAGATGAAACGACCATCCAAGTATTGGATGAACCAGGCCGCCGCCCACAGTCTAAGTCATATATGTGGCTTTACCGTACTGGTGAGGATGGAAATCCTGCCATAATCCTTTATGGCTACTCTGAAACTAGAGCCGGTGACAATGCAAAGGCCTTTCTAAACGGTTTCAAAGGCTATCTGGAGTGTGATGGATATCAGGGATACAACAAAGTTCCTAATATCAAACGCTGCTCCTGCTGGGCGCACGTTAGACGCTATCTAATTGATGCCGTGCCAAAAGGCAAACAGTATGATTACAGTAATCCTGCCGTGCAGGGTGTCCAGTACTGCAACAAACTCTTCGAATATGAAGACTGGATTAACAAGAAAAACGTCTCATACGAAGAACGAAAACAGCTTCGTCTCCAAAAGGAACAACCTGTCCTGGAGGCTTTTTGGTCGTGGCTTGAATCACAGAATCCTATCAAGAATTCCAGAATGGATAAAGCCATTACTTATATCCAAAACTGCCGTGATACATTAGAGACTTATCTTGAGGATGGTCGTTGCAGTTTTTCAAACAACTTATGTGAAAATGCAATCCGTCCATTTACAGTTGGACGAAAAAACTGGTTGTTTAGTGAATCGCCAGAAGGTGCAAAGGCAAGTGCTACCGTATATACAATGGTAGAGATGGCTAAAGCACATAACCTTAACATTTATAAATATTTGAATTTCTTACTGGAGCAACGTCCCTCTTCAAAATGGAATGATGACCAGTTCGAAAAACTTGTTCCATGGAGCAGCGAAGTGCAAGCACTTTGCAATAATAACTAGAGTAAATTTCTCGCATCCTCGCAAACTTCTTGCGGATGCGAGGATGATTATATAGGATGCCTTTTTATTAGGCGCTTACTTTAAAAATATAAAGACTAAACTGATTATAGTAGAAAAATAAAAAAAAGGATAGTTATCACAATGAAAAAATTAATGGAAAACAACGCTGGAATCGGTAAAGCTGCAGCTATACTTATCGCTAAAGAAAGCTGCAAAGTAATTGTTGCTGATTTTA
>JAZURS010000147.1:0-2766 GCA_045606325.1 Agathobacter sp. | reverse complement strand
TCATGAAACGGATGGTACATAGCCACAATTTCAGACATCTTTACCTTTTCAAATATGTCCTCAAAACGATAGCCGCTATACCACTGATAATCCGCTATCACCCAACCAGCCCAATATTCTGACGTCTTATCAATTGGCTGTACTGCTTCGATTTCTAAATTCTTTTTATAAATCTTATCTATAATGCTACGTGCCAATTCTACGCCGGACATACCACCAACTACTGTTGGATTGCCTTTTTCAAATTGTTTTGCATAGCCTGACTTCATGAAAAGCTCTATCATCCAGTCCACATCATACTCACAATCATGTACTGCATAATCAACCATCGTTCCAAGGCTTTTCTTTGCATCACTCAGATACAATTCGCTGTATGCGTGGGTCATCGTTTCTCATCTCCTGTCTTATAATATCCAAAACAAAAATATCATCTAGCACATCCTCTGTCTGTGCAATCTCATTTCGATAGATCAACCTTGCGTTATTATCTCTTGAAAAAAACTTAGGATAGTATATTTTGCTTTCCGCCACAACTGAATCTATATATTTCAAATGTTCAAATGCTTTTTGCGAAACCAAAGCTACTTGCTCACCCAACTTTCCCAAGCGCAATGCTTTGTTTAAACTACTCAAGGGTAATGAATTACTTACAAATGCATCTGCGAAAGAAAAATAAGAATCATCCGCCCTATAACCTATGATTACATCATAATCTTCTACATTTATTCCGAAATATTCTATAATATAATCTCTTGCACTCCTAGATAATGGTGTATCCAAAGAAAAAACTCGATATTTCAGTAAAATTGCAATCCAATTTAAAATAGTATATCCATTACTATTTAAGCGAAGTACTCTTAAATCATTTAAATCCAACTCATATACATTCGCAAATCCATCATGGTCATTTTTACATGCCCACTCTTTTGCCAATTCTATATCCTCTGTACAATAAAATCCTTGACCATAATCATTATACTTTTTACCAGCTTTTATGTCCGGATTCTGTATTATCTTTTCCGAACCATGATATATCGTTATTTTATCCATAAACACCTCTGTATCATTGCAATGATATAATTATTTCACTCATACTATATCATTGCAATGATATAATGTCAACTTTTTACCCCCTTATTGACACTAAAAAACACACTGTCTCCATACAGACAGTGTGCTCAAAATATTTCCTATTCTAATTAGTGTCCACAAGTATGACTGCCACATCCATGATCTCCACAGGTATGACCTTCGCCGTGTTCGTGATCATGATGATTACATTTTACATCTGGATTGTAAGTAAGGTTTCCTGCAACGAATGCTTCTACTGCTGCATCTGCATCACCACTTACGCCACCAAATAATTTGATACCAGCCTGTGCCAATGCAACTTGCGCGCCTCCACCGATGCCACCACAGATAAGTACGTCTACCTGCTGTCCATAAAGGATACCAGCAAGTGCTCCATGCCCGTTACCATTGGTGTCCATCACCTCAGATGATACAATTTTGCCATCTTCTACATTATAGATTTTGAACTGCTCTGTGTGTCCAAAATGTTGAAAAATCTGTCCGTTTTCATATGTTACTGCAATTTTCATTTCAATTACCTCTTTCTAAAAATTTGCTTACGCACATACTACTACCTTAGCACTTTTTTCAAAAAAGTCAAATTTACCCAATAGTTGTTTTTTCTACTAAATCGTTTACAATATAGGTATTACTTTTATGACAACACATGAGGAACCAAATGAACAAAAAATATACCGCAACCCTATTTGCAATCTTGGCTGCAGCACTGTATGCCATCAATATACCAATATCAAAAATATTATTAACTCAGGTATCGCCAACCATGATGGCTGCCTTTTTATATCTTGGTGCAGGACTAGGGCTTTTCATCTATCAGCTACTTACATCCAAAAAAGAGAATAGCGAGCCTCTTACTAAAGACGACCTTTCATACACCATCAGAATGATTGTCTTAGATATCGCCGCACCGATTTTACTTATGCTGGGCTTGCAGCAAACCAATTCTGCAAATGCATCCCTACTCAACAATTTCGAAATCGTAGCCACATCTTTGATTGCTTTTTTTATTTTCAAAGAAGCGATTTCAAAAAAGTTAGGCTTAGCAATTGTCTTAGTAACCATCGCAAGTATTGCCTTAAGTTTTGAAGGAACCGGTAGTTTTGATTTTAATATAGGCTCCCTCTTTGTACTAGGTGCCGCCTCTTGCTGGGGACTAGAAAACAACTGCACCCGAATGCTCAGTTCCAAGAGTTCTGTTCAGATTACTACCATCAAAGGTATCTTTTCGGGACTTGGCAGTTTGATTGTGGCGCTTGTAATTGGAGAATCCTTTCCAGCCTTAGTTTCTATCTTTGCGGTTTTAGTTTTAGGATTTATTTCCTATGGACTTAGCATCAATTTTTATATCAAGGCACAAAAGGATTTAGGCGCAGCCAAAACCAGTGCATATTATGCAATTGCACCATTCCTGGGCGCTGCCTTTGGTATGTTGCTACTTCAGGAAAGACCTGGGGTTCAGTTCTATGTAGGACTTGTGATTATGATTGCAGCTACAGTGCTAATGATAAAGGATTAACTTTATTAAACAACTAATGCCACCCATTCCGGTGGCATTAGTAATCTAATCTTCAAACTCTTTTCTTCTTTCTTCCTCTGTTAAATTCATCCATTTTAAGTAATCTTTTAGTAAAAATGTGCAAAAATACGGGAATGTATATATACTATCACTAAAAC
>JAZURS010000146.1:0-14118 GCA_045606325.1 Agathobacter sp. | reverse complement strand
CATGGCAGAGTAGCCAAGTTCGGACGGGATAAACGCTGAAGGCATCTAAGCGTGAAGCCCCCCTCAAGATGAGATATCCCTTCCTTCGGGAAGTAAGACCCCTTGAAGACTACAAGGTAGATAGGGCAGAGGTGGAAGTGTAGTAATACATGGAGCTGACTGTTACTAATAGGTCGAGGGCTTGACCAATAAGACTTAGAGAATGCGAGTGAAAACGAAGCATGAACTTAGTCGTTTGGTCGTTCGATGAACAAAGTGAATCGAACTTCCTTAGCTTAATTTAGAACAACTAAATGTAATCTGTATGAAGTTTTGAAGGTATATACCTTAACAAAAGACGTGATTTGCTATTGCGTCTTTTTTGATTTTAAGTTATAATACCTTTGTTGCGAATTTAAATTGCATATATAGGGGTGTAGTTCATCGGTAGAATAAGAGTCTCCAAAACTCCAGAGGAGGGTTCGATTCCTTCCACCCCTGCTAAAACGCTTAGAAGTCTATATGAGTCAAGGCTTTTAGGCGTTTTTCTTTTAACTTTTTCAAAGAATATATAGGAGGTGGATTTCGTGTTGAATCTTCAAAAAAGAATTGATTCTCATATACACTATGCCTTACCTTTAGAGCCGGAAACACTGATTTCGTTTATGGATAGAAATGGTATTGATAAGGCAAATCTGGTGCTTGTTCCAAATAAACAAAGGCTTACCAGTGTGCCAGATGCGTTGATGGCAAAGGCGAAATATCCAGATCGATTTTTTGTATTTACTAGCTTTGATGTTAGTGAGTATTTTAAGCATGGCAAAGAGATTGGGAAATATCAGGCGAAGTTTGTAGATAGCATGCGCCGATGTGGCTGTGACGGGCTTAAAATTATCGAGGGAAAGCCTTCCATGCGTAAAATGATGGGAGCGATTCCAGATTTTGATGCTCCTTGCTGGGAGCCATTGTGGGATTATCTGGAAAAAACGCAGTTTCCAGTTCTCTGGCATTTGAATGACCCAGAATCTTGTTGGGGACCAGAAGAAGAAGCACCTCGTCATATTCGTGTTGGAAAAGAACTATATGATGATACATATGTAAATAACGAAGAGCAGTATCGTCAGATGGAGGCTATACTTCAGAGACATCCAAACATTAAGTTTATTTTTGCTCATTTGTACTTTATGTCTGCGCAGCTTCCAAGGCTGGCAACATTATTAGAAACTTATCCTAATGTGATGGTCGATATTACTCCGGGATTAGAGATTTATGTGAATCTTTCTCAGAATACAGAAGAAGCGAGCCGTTTCTTTGAAAAGTATCAGGATCGAATTCTTTATGGGACAGACATTGGCGCACGATGTGTTCTGGCAGACAATGCTGAAGGCTCGTTAAATGACGCTGAGTGTCTTGCACGTATGGATTTGATTGACGGATTATTCCAGTCGGAAACAAACCGCATTATGAAAGAAGATGGTCGTTATTTAATTAATACGGATGATTTTTTACAACAGGGATTTGATTTGAGCGAAGAAACTTTAAACAAGATTTATTGGAAAAATTTTGAACGCTATGTAGGTAAAACGCCAGCAAAAGTAAATCCGAAACTTGTAAAAAAAGAGTGTCGTAGAATTATAACGACTTTAAAAATCATGTCATTCATTGATAAAAGTATGACACCTGATATGTCAGTGGCTAAAAATGCGATCGCATTTTTCAATAAAATAAACAAATAGGAGAAAATGATTATGAGAAAACTCAAAAGATGGCAGATTCCATTCTTTGCATTTGCATCCTTTGGACCTTGTATGCTAAGTACAATCATTAGTGTGTATTTAGTAGATGCTTTGCAGGTAGCAGGTTTTGGTTCAGATGTAGAACAGTGGACATTTGCAGCAAAAACAATTGTAGCAGTAGGGTTATTCAGCGTTTTAAAAGCTATTTCATCTTTGATGGATGGTTTGGTTGAAGTACCAGTAGCTACATTTGTTCAGAACTTAAAGACACCATGGGGAAGAAAACGTCCTGCAATTTTGGTGGGTGCTATTGTAATGACAGCAGCTTACGTTTTATTCTGTTTCCCACTTTCTTATGAAGAAAATAGTGTTCTTAACAGTATCTATTTTGGTGTATTACTTACAATTTTCGTATCTTTCTTTACATTAGCGATTAATGCTTTGTTTGGAACTTATGCGGAAATTACAGCGACTGATAATGACAGAATCTTTTTGACAAACATTAAAGCTGCATTTGATACAATTCAGTATTCAATCGCATATGCTTTGATTCCAGTATTTATTGGTTTTGGTATTAACATTCGCGAAATTGGTCTTTACTTTGCACCGTTGTCTTTGACAATTTTGATTGCAGTATTTTTAATTAAAGAAGATTCTACTATGCCAGGTGCAGTGAAAAAATACGGTGAAGACGAAGGTGTGGTTGAAGAGGAAGAACCAGTTAGCATGATGGAAGGGGTTAAATGGACCTTAAGCAGCAAGGCGTTCTGTGCTTGGTTAGTAATTCACGGATGCTTCAACTTAGGATTACAGATGTTCCTTTCAGGTCAGAATGTATTAATCAGTGGTCCTATGGGACTTAATGGTTTCCAGATTGCGATTATCAACGCGTCTGCATTTGCACCAGTGCCAATTATGCTGATTTTCTACCGTATGGTTATGGCGAAGAAGGGATATCGTTTTGCATTCCAGACAGCGCTTGCTTCTTTTGCATTAGGTATGGTATGTATGAGTGCTGCTTACGTTCTCTGGGTTCCAGATGCAATGGTTCGTATGATTTTAGGTGCTACAGGTGGTGTGATTTGTAGTTACGGTATTGGAGCATTCTTCTCAGCTCCTACAGCGATGCCTACACAGATTGCAACAGAACAGAAACGTGAAACTGGAAAGAGTTATCCATCTATGTTCTTTGCACTTCAGGGTATTGTAAACTCTATCGTAGGTGCTGTTGGACCTGGACTTATCTGGGTTAACCTTAGAAATGTGTCTTTAAATGGAAATGATTTATTTGGTACACATGCAATGACATATATTGTTATTTTCTTCTGTGTACTCGCAATTTTTGCTTGTAAGTTACTTCCTAAAGAATATGACAAATGGGGTAGAAAATAAGATAAAGCCTCTATGCTTGACGCATAGGGGCTTTTTTTGTATAGTGAAACCACGGGGGATAAATATTTCATGAGATACGTAAGAGCAGAGCACTTAGAAAAGGGAATGGTATTAGTAAATACCTTATATGACAATAATGAAAAGATATTGTTAAAAGCAAATCGTAAATTGACACAGAATTATATCAATCGTATTCAGCAGATGGATATCATGGGTGTATATGTGTTTGAGGATGATGATGTTGAAGAGCATAAGTCGATAGTGTCTGAGCAGACGCGTTTGAAAGCGATTCAAAGTTTGAAACGATTAAATATTGATGACTGTATATTTGTGGCTAACAATATTGTAGAAGAAATCAGAGAGAGCGATTCCATGATAATGGAAACCATCAATATTTCTACATACGATAACTATACTTATACGCATAGTGTTAACGTAGATATTCTATCTGTTATCCTAGGCGTGGCATGTGGACTAAGGGATGACGAGCTTAGAAAATTATCACAGGCTGCCCTTTTGCATGATATAGGGAAAACCTGTGTCCCAATTGAAATTATCAATAAACCGGGAAGATTAACTGAAGAAGAATATGCGGAAGTAAAAAAACATCCTTATTATGGATATAACATGCTTCGCGATAATTTTGATGTGTCTTCTGTTGCAAGAAATGCGATTTTGTCCCATCATGAAAATGAAGATGGAAGCGGTTATCCAAGAGCATTGGCAGGGGATAAGATACACTTGTTTGCAAAGATTATTCATGTAGCAGATGTGTATGATGCTCTTACGACGAAACGTGTATATAAGGATGCAATGAATCCTGCAGATGCATTGGAGTATTTGATGGGAAATTCCGAAAGAATGTTTGACAAAGATTTGGTTGCGACTTTTCTGGAATACGTTGCACCATATCCGTTGGGTGTACAAGTAGAACTTTCAAATGGTCAGAAAGCATTAGTTGTTAAGAATAATAGAAGCATGTTGAGTCGACCTGTGGTTCGTTTGAATAGCGGTGCAAAAGTTGATTTGATGGAGCATCTAGATATTACTATAGTGAGAATGATAACGGATTTTAATTAAAAGATATGAATAATTTGCATATTTCAGTTCGAAATCTGGTGGAATTTATTTTTCGTGAGGGCGATATTGATAACCGACATGGACATTTGCCGAATGCAGATGCAATGATGGAAGGAAGCCGTATCCATAGAAAGATTCAAAAGTCGCGAGGGGATGGATATCAGGCGGAAGTGCCGCTAAAATATACGCTTTACACAGAGAATTATGAGTTGACAGTGGATGGTCGAGCAGATGGAATTTTCATCAATGAAGAAGGATTAACGGTAATTGATGAAATAAAAGGAATTTATAAGAATCTGGAACGTTTAGAACAGCCGATTTATATGCATCAGGCACAAGCGATGTGTTATGCTTATATTTATGCATTGCAGAATGAATTAAAAGAGATTGCTGTACAAATGACGTACGTGAATCTGGATATAGAGACAGAAAAGTATTTTCAACAGGAGTTTACTTTTGCTGAGTTAGAAGAGTGGTTTCAGGATTTAATTGCGAGCTACCAGAAGTGGGCTGATTTTCAGTTTGAGTGGAAGCAGAAAAGACAGGCTAGTATTCACCAGCTGGAATTTCCATTTGAATATCGTGAAGGACAGAAGAAACTGGTTAGTGATGTATATAGAACAATTCATCGGGGAAAGACGTTGTTTATACAGGCACCTACGGGGGTAGGAAAGACGATTTCCACGATATTTCCTGCGGTAAAGGCAGTTGGAGAAGAACTGGCGGACCGCATTTTTTATTTGACGGCTAAGTCGATTACGGGGACCGTTGCAAAGGAAACATTTCAGCTTTTGCAGGGACAAGGTTATCAGGCAAAAACAATTCAGCTTACTGCGAAGGAAAAGATGTGTCTTTGCGAGGAGATGGAGTGTAATCCTGTCCATTGTCCGTATGCGAAAGGTCATTATGATCGAGTAAATGATGCAGTTTTTGAGTTATTGCAACAAAGTGATATGTTTACGCGTGATGAGATTTGGGCACAGGCCAAGAAGCATATGGTTTGTCCATTTGAGTTTAGTCTGGATGTGTCCAGTTGGGTAGATAATATTATTTGTGATTATAACTATGTATTTGATCCAAATGTGTATTTGAAACGTTTTTTTCAGGATGGCGTAAAAGGTGACTATATTTTCTTGGTAGATGAGGCTCATAATCTGGTTGAGCGTAGTCGGGAAATGTATAGTGCTTCTTTATATAAAGAGGATTTTCTTGCTGTAAAACGTATTATAAAACCATATAGTAAAAAAATAGAACGCTTATGTGAGCGTTGTAATAAAATTTTGCTGGAGTATAAACGCCAGTGTGAGAGTTATCAGATATTGGAGCATACAGGGACGCTTTCCTTTGCACTACTGTCTTTAGCAGCAGAGTTGGATGATTTTTTACAAGCGCCAATGGATTTTGCGGGGCGAAAGGACGTGCTAGATTTTTATTTTGCTCTTCGAAATTATTTGCGAATAGAAGAAAATCTGGATGAATGCTATCAGATATATAGTGAAATTCAGGAAGATGGCAGGTTCATGATAAAACTGTTCTGTGTGGACCCGTCTCGTAACCTGCAGAGGTGTATTGATAAGGGGAATTCGGTCATTTTCTTCTCTGCAACCTTATTACCGATTCAGTATTATAAAGAGCTTTTGAGTACGGATAAGGATAATTATGCAATATATGCGGAAAGTACATTTAAGGAGGAACAAAGGCTATTAGCTTTTGCAAGTGATGTGAGTTCCAAGTATACGAGAAGAAATGCGTCTGAATTTAGAAAGATAGCAGAATATATTATGAAAACCGTAAATTGTAAAAAAGGCAACTATATGGTATTTTTCCCTTCTTATAAGTTTATGAATCAGGTTTATGAGATTTTTCAGGAACTGGATGAAGGACGTGCAGAGTCTGTGGTACAGGGGACGAATATGAAGGAGGCAGATAGAGAGGCCTTTTTAGCAAATTTTGAGCAGGACTATGATGCTTCTTTTGTGGCTTTTTGTGTGATGGGAGGAATCTTTAGTGAAGGGATTGATCTCAAAAATGATAAGTTGATTGGAGCCATTGTAGTTGGTACAGGATTGCCACAAATTGGTAGCGAACGAGAAATCTTGAAGAATTATTTTGATGAGCGTTCGGGGAATGGATTTGATTATGCATTCCGTTATCCTGGAATGAATAAGGTGCTTCAGGCTGCAGGTCGAGTAATTCGTACGACAGAAGATCGTGGAGTAATCTTGTTGCTGGATGAAAGATTTTTACAATCAGATTATAGGTATTTATATCCGAGAGAGTGGAATAATTATAAAGTTTGTAATATTGATTCCATAGAAGATGCAGTAGAAAGCTTTTGGAGAAATTAAAAAAGAGAAGTCGCTTGACTTCTCTTTTATTTTAGCCGTTTGGCAGTAATTTCAAAAATTCTTCCGTTGAAGCTGAAACTGGAAAGGCTGTGTTTACAGATACAACCATCTGGCGTGCTGGAAGTTTTTCTTTGGTCTTAAGTATGACAAGGTCTTTGTCATTTTCATTTACACAATAATCTGGAACGAAGGCGATACCGAGACCGATGCGAGCTAAATCAATTAATAAGTCGTTGCTGTTTAATTCGATATCCGGAACAAGTTCCAACTGATGCTGTATAAAAAGATTGTGCAAAAATTCGCTGGTAGTACTTTGACGACTTAACATCATAAGAGGATGTTTCTTTAAGTCCGCAAAAGAGAGTTCCTTCTCGCCAAAATCAAAGTAGGCAGGGTTTGCTGTAAAAACATCATGGAATGTATGAATGTTCTTTTGGATGTATTCGTGGTTTAAATGTGTATTTGGAAAATTTGTCACAATTAAATCTACCTTACGTTGGTCTAGCAACTCAACACATTGGATGGATGTTGCATTCGTTACCTTTATTGGTACATTTGGATATCTCTTGTGGAATTCTTTTAAATATGGAACTAAAAAGTAGCGGCAGATAGTGTCGCTAGCGCCAATATGAAGCTGTCCTAGTCCCAAGGTGCCAGAATCAAGTAACTGGCTCTCGCCACGAGAAATCAAGTTCATAGCAGGCTCGATGTGTTTTAGTAATAAACTACCTGCAGGTGTTAGCTGTACTTTTTTTGTGCTACGAATAAAGAGCGTCTGACCTAACTTTTTTTCAAGAGTTTTGATAGACTGACTAACAGCAGATTGTGAAATATACAGCTTTTTACTGGCTTCCGAGAAACTAAGAGAAGAAGCTACATAATAAAATACTTTATATAATTCATAATTAATATCCATCGATTGCTCCTTTAATAAAAATACCTTTATAGTTGAGATTTATTATAAGGCGTGCTTATAAATGATGTCAAGAAGATTCATATACGAAGGAGTGGTTTTTTTGATAGAAACATGCTACAATTACATTATCATGCAAACAAAAACTTCGGAGGAAAAAACATGAGTAATGTACGTCGCGTTTATGTAGAAAAGAAACCAGACTTTGCTGTAAAAGCAAAAGAATTACGAGCAGAAGTAAAGAACTATCTTGGAATTAAAACTGTTACCAATGTACGTGTTTTAGTTCGTTATGACATTGAAAATATTTCAGAAGATATTTATAAGAATGCTCTTGTGACAGTTTTTTCAGAGCCACCAGTAGATAATGTTTATGAAGAAACATTTGAATATGGTGCAGCACATGTTTTCTCAGTAGAATACTTGCCAGGTCAGTACGACCAGAGAGCAGACTCTGCAGAACAGTGTATCAAACTTTTAAGAGAGACAGAAGAACCTATCATTCGTTGTGCTACCACATATGTAATCGAAGGTGAACTTACAGAGGATGAATTTGCAGCAATCAAAAAACACTGCATCAATCCAGTAGACTCTCGTGAAACAGGTATCGAAAAACCTGAAACTTTAGAACAGAAATTTGATGATCCAGCAGACGTTATCGTGTTTGATGGATTTAAAGATATGCCAGAAGAAGAATTAAAAGAACTCTATGGTTCTTTAAATCTTGCTATGACATTTAAGGATTTCCTTCATATTCAGAATTATTTCAAAAATGAAGAAAAACGCAATCCTTCTATGACAGAAATCCGTGTGTTAGATACATACTGGTCTGACCACTGTCGTCATACTACATTCTCAACAGAACTTACAGAAGTAAGTTTTGATGAAGGATACTATAACGCGCCAATCAAGGCAACCTACGAAGAATATTTAAATACACATAAAGAAATGTACGCTGGTCGTGATGACAAATTCGTTTGTCTTATGGACATTGCCATTCTTGCTATGAAAAAATTAAAAGCAGAGGGCAAATTAGCTGACCAGGAAGAATCAGATGAAATCAATGCTTGTTCTATCGTTGTTCCAGTAGAAGTAGATGGAGTAACAGAAGAATGGCTTGTAAACTTTAAAAACGAAACACATAACCATCCAACAGAAATCGAACCATTCGGTGGTGCTGCTACCTGTCTTGGTGGTGCTATCCGTGATCCTTTGTCAGGACGTACTTATGTATATCAGGCAATGCGTGTTACTGGTGCTGCAGATCCAACAGTATCTGTAAAGAACACTATTGAAGGTAAACTTCCACAGAAAAAATTGGTTCGCGAAGCAGCTCATGGTTACAGCTCATATGGTAACCAGATTGGTCTCGCAACAGGTTATGTAAAAGAAGTATATCATCCAGACTATGTAGCAAAACGTATGGAAATCGGTGCTGTTATGGGCGCTGCTCCAAGACGTGCGGTACAGAGACTTACATCTGATCCAGGAGATAAGATTATCCTTCTTGGTGGACGTACAGGTCGTGATGGTATTGGTGGTGCTACAGGTTCTTCTAAAGCTCATAATACAGAATCAACAGCTGTTTGTGGTGCAGAAGTACAGAAGGGTAACCCACCTACAGAACGTAAAATTCAGAGATTATTCCGTCGTGAAGAAGTTTCTTACATTATCAAGAAATGTAACGACTTCGGTGCAGGTGGTGTATCTGTTGCCATCGGTGAATTAGCAGACGGACTTCGTATCCAGTTAGATAAGGTTCCTAAGAAATATGCAGGTCTTGATGGTACAGAACTTGCTATCTCTGAATCACAGGAACGTATGGCTTGTGTAATCGCTCCAGAAAATGTAGAGCAGTTCCTTGCATATGCAAATGAAGAAAACTTAGAAGCTATCGAGGTAGCAGAAGTTACAGCAGATCCAAGACTTGTACTTGTATGGAGAGATAAAGAAATCGTAAACCTTTCTCGTGCATTCCTTGATACAAACGGTGCACATCAGGAAGCTAAGGTTGCTGTAGATATGCCTGCAGAAGCAGATAACTACTTCAACAAAATTAATACTCCAGCAGTAGCAGAAGCAGTAGAAAATGGTGACATGAAAGCTGCTTGGATTGCAGAACTTGCAGACCTTAACGTATGTTCACAGAAAGGTCTTGTAGAAATGTTTGACGGTTCTATCGGAGCTGGCAGTGTTTATATGCCTTATGGTGGAAAATATCAGTTAACAGAAACACAGAGTATGGTTGCTAAGCTTCCAGTACTTACAGGTAAATGTGATACAGTTACTATGATGTCATATGGTTTCGATCCATATCTTTCATCATGGAGCCCATACCATGGTTCTGTATACGCAGTTCTTGAATCACTTTCAAGAATTGTTACAGCTGGTGGTGATTACAAGAAAGTTCGTTTCACATTCCAGGAATACTTCCGTAGAATGAGCGAAGATCCAAAACGTTGGAGCCAGCCAGTTGCAGCACTTCTTGGTGCTTACAATGCACAGATGGGATTTGGTCTTCCATCCATCGGTGGTAAAGACTCAATGTCAGGTACATTCAATGAAATTGATGTTCCACCAACACTTGTTTCTTTCGCAGTAGACGTAGCAAAAGAAGCAGACATCATTACTCCAGAACTTAAAGCAGCTGGAAACAAACTTGTGATGTTCAACATTGAAAAAGACCAGTATGATTTACCAGTTTACGAACAGGTAATGAAACTTTATGATGATATTCATGCACTTATCCAGAAGGGTGCTATCGTTTCGGCATATGCACTCGATGGAAAAGGTCTTGCTGCAGCAGTAAGTAAGATGGCATTTGGTAACAAACTTGGTGTTACAATCAACGCTGACGTTACTACAGATGTATTGTTTGCTCCAGGATTTGGTAATATTGTTGCTGAAGTTCCAGCAGACAAGGTAAATGAATTAAATGGCCTTGGTACAGTAATTGGTGAAGTAAATGGTGCACAGGCAATTATCTATGGAGATATGAATATTTCTATGGATGAAGCAATTGCTGCATGGACAGGAACACTTGAAAAAGTATTCCCTACTCGAGCAACAGAAGATTATACTGAACTTAACACTGGACTTTACGATACAAAGAATATTTACGTTTGCAAGAATAAAGTTGCAAAACCTACTGTATTTATTCCAGTATTCCCAGGTACGAACTGTGAATTTGACTCTGCAAGAGCATTCGAAAGAGCTGGTGCAAATACTATCGTTAAAGTATTCAAGAACTTAACAGCAGAAGATATCAGAGATTCTGTTGATGAATTTGTAAAAGCAATTGATCAGTCTCAGATTATCATGTTCCCAGGTGGATTCTCTGCTGGTGATGAACCAGAAGGTTCAGCTAAATTCTTCGCAACTGCTTTCCGTAATGCTAAGATGGCAGAGGCAGTAAACAAATTATTAAATGAAAGAGATGGTCTTGCTCTTGGTATCTGTAATGGTTTCCAGGCGCTTATCAAATTAGGATTAGTACCACATGGCGAAATCCGTATGCAGACAGAAGACTCACCAACTCTTACTTATAACACAATCAACCGTCACATCAGCAAGATGGTATATACAAAAGTAGTTACAAACAAATCACCTTGGTTACAGGGTGCAGAACTTGGTAAGGTATACTGCAACCCAGCATCTCATGGTGAAGGTCGTTTCGTAGCTCCAAAAGAATGGTTAGATAAACTCTTCGAAAACGGACAGGTTGCTACTCAGTATGTAAACGAAGCTGGTGTACCTACAATGGATGAAGAATGGAACGTAAATGGTTCTTATATGGCTATCGAAGGTATCACAAGTCCAGATGGACGTGTGCTTGGTAAGATGGCTCACTCTGAACGTCGTGGTGACAGTGTAGCTGTGAATATCTATGGCGAACAGGATCTTAAATTGTTTGAATCAGGTGTTGCATACTTTAAATAAAACCAAGTATAACAGGCTCGACCTCGTAAGAGGTCGAGTTTTTTATTTGAATTGCAAAAAATCTTTGTATACATGTTGGAAAAGACTTGGCAAAGAACACAAGATATGGTAGAATTTGCATGATAATATATAGTTTTTGTGTTTTAAAAAGGAAAAATAACGGGGGATAAGCAATTTATGGGACTTTTCTCAAAGAACGGAAAGAAAAATGTGGATTTGGAAGCATTAAGAGCAGAACTTGATGCAAAAACAAAAGAGTTAGAAGAATACAAAGCATATGTGCAAAGTGTAGAAGAAACCCTTTTGAAAAGTGTAAATGAAGTAGATGAGAATGCATTAAATGTTTCATCTGTTATGCAGGAACTTACAGCATCTATGGAAGAAATTTCTTCTAATATCGTAACTGTGAATCAGAGTGCAACGAATGCAAATGCAGAAGTTGGAGAATTGGCTCAGGATTTGGATGAGTTGAACAATTATGCAACTGAAATGGAAGAAAGTGCTGGTGCATTAGTAGAATCTGCAAAGTGGAATAAAAATGATACGATTGAAAAGGTTACTCCTATTGGCGAAGCTTTAAAAAAGGCAGTAGAGGAAAGTAAGAGTGTCGAGCAGATTGAAGGTTTGACAAATGATATCCTTGGTATTGCAAATCAGACCAACCTACTTGCTTTAAATGCTAGTATTGAAGCTGCTCGCGCGGGTGAAGCAGGTAGAGGCTTTGCCGTAGTTGCTGATGAGATTCGTGATCTTGCAGAGCGTTCAAAAAATACAGCAAATCATATTCAGGACATTAACCTTATGGTTACCTCAGCAGTAGGAGATTTGGTAAAAGCATCGGATTCTCTTTTGGAATATGTTATTGATCAGATTGTGCCTGATTATGATGAATTCTTAGAGTCTGGTGAAAAGTATAATGCAGATGCGATTCATGTACATGAAGTTGTAAGTAAATTCCATGAAGTAGCAACAGCAATTGATGCACATCTTTCCGATATCAATAATAACTTAGATGGTATTGAAGCTAGTACAGAAGAAAGTGCTCGTGGTATTGCGGATGTTACTACAAATACGGAAAGTCTTGTACATAATATTCAGAGTCTTACTGCAGAAGTTACAAAATTAAAATAAATGAATAAATCCTAGATGGTTCGAAGTGGAACTATCTAGGATTTTTTATTTCTATTTTAGTTTGATGAATTCAGGCTTTCTTTTTTTAAATATGGTGAAATATTTAAATCCGGCTTCTTTTAAAATGTCTGGTACCTTTTCAAAATCCCAGCCGAGCTGTTCAGGGGCATGGCCATCAGAACCTATTGTGATAATTTCACCTCCAAGTTCTTTATAACGTTTTAAAGTATCCATAGTAGGATGTGCATGTCCTAATCCATATTTAAACCCAGCAGTGTTTAATTCAATACCTTTACCTTTTGAAATTAGTGTGCGAAGAATTTCATCTATGATATCCGCAAATTTTTCGTAGGAATAATATTTGTTTTTATTGGGACCATAACGTACTACGTAATCCAGATGACCATATACATCAAAATTGACATTGGATTGGGCATTTTTTAAGGTCTCTTCAAAGTACTCTCTGTAGCAATCGTCCTCATTTCGCCCTTCATAATACGGAGGAAAATAAATGTCTATTTGTTTCACCACATGTGTAGAGCCTATAACAAAATCGAAAGTATTTTCTGCAATCACCTTTGCATTTTCTTTTGCAAGATAAGGTTGTAGACCAAGTTCGATTCCCCATCTAATATCTAATCTGTCAGCAAACTCCTTTTTTGTTTTAATAATTTCTTGTTTATAAGAAGTAATATCTAAATCAAAAAGCCCAGGAGTTTCTTTGTAATCAATATCTAAGTGGTCAGTAAAACATATTCCTTTTAGTCCTAATTCACATGCTTTTTGTGCCATATGAAAAGAATTGGCGTCACTATCACCAGAGAAGTGGGTGTGCATATGCATGTCATACAGGTTGAATTCATTTAAACGCATAAAATACCTCGATTTTTGTAAAAGTTAACATAATTTATAGTGCTTATGTTTATGATATATTGAATTGTACTACAAGTTATGGGTTTCTGGCTATGGATTTTGAGTAAATTTTCGTCAAAATGACAAAAATTGTTTTAAAATAAAAACATTTTGTCAAAGAAATAACAAACTTATAAAATGAGTTGAAAAAGTCTTGAACTTTAGGAAGTTTTTGGGTACAATGGAACAAGCGTGAGGAGTAACTCACAAATATAAAAAAACATTTCTAGGAGGAATTATTAATGGCAGTAAGAGTAGCGATTAATGGATTCGGTCGTATCGGCCGCCTTGCTTTCAGACAGATGTTCGGAGCAGAAGGATATGAAGCAGTAGCAATCAACGATTTAACAAGCCCAAAAATGTTGGCTCACTTGTTAAAATATGATTCTTCTCAGGGTAAATATGCTTTAGCTGATAAAGTATCTCACACAGAAGATTCTATCATCGTTGATGGACAGGAAATCAAAATTTACGCATTCCCAGATGCAAACAATTGCCCATGGGGTGACTTAAATGTAGACGTTGTATTAGAATGTTCAGGATTCTATACAAGCAAAGCAAAAGCAGAAGCTCACATCAATGCTGGAGCTCGTAAAGTTGTTATCTCTGCACCAGCAGGAAACGACCTTCCAACAGTAGTTTACAATGTAAACCACGAAACACTTAAAGCTGAAGATACAATCATCTC
>JAZURS010000145.1:0-15593 GCA_045606325.1 Agathobacter sp. | reverse complement strand
TATTGGACCAGCACTCGAAGATGGTTTTTACTATGACTTTGACATAGAACCATTTTCAAGAGAACATTTAGATGCAATCGAAAAAGAAATGAAGAAAATCATAAAGAAAGGTAGCAGAATCACAAGATTTACACTTCCAAGAGAAGAAGCTATCGCTCTTATGAAAGAAAAAGAGGAACCATTCAAAGTAGAACTTATTGAAGATCTTCCAGAAGATGCAGAAATTTCTTTCTATGATCAGGATGGTTTCGTAGACCTTTGTGCAGGTCCACACCTTATGAATACAAAGGGTGTAAAAGCATACAAACTCATTTCTTCTTCTATGGCTTACTGGAGAGGCGATGCAAACAAAGCTAGACTTCAGAGAATCTATGCGACAGCATACAACAACAAAGAAGATTTACAGGCGCATCTTGACCACTTGGAAGATATCAAGATGCGTGACCACAACAAACTCGGTCGTGAAATGGGACTTTTCACAACAGTAGACGTAGTAGGTCAAGGGCTTCCTTTATTCACACATAAAGGTACAAAGATGATTATGAAACTCCAGAGATGGATTGAAGATATCGAGGAACAGGATTGGGGATATATCCGTACTCGTACACCACTTATGGCAAAATCTGATCTTTACAAGATTTCAGGACACTGGGATCACTACAAAGATGGTATGTTCGTAATGGGTGATGAAGAAGTAGATAAAGAAGTATTTGCGCTTCGTCCTATGACATGTCCATTCCAGTATTATGTATATAAAAACGAACAGCATTCTTACAGAGATTTACCAGTTCGTATGGGTGAAACATCTACATTATTCCGTGCTGAAGATTCAGGTGAAATGCATGGTTTAACACGTGTTCGTCAGTTTACAATTTCAGAAGGACATAACGTAATTCGTCCAGACCAGGCAGAAGAAGAATTGAAAGCATGTCTTGACTTAGCATACCATGTGCTTTCAACACTTGGCTTACAGGATGACGTAACATTCCGTCTTTCTAAATGGGATCCAAACAACAAAGAAAAATACTTAGGCGATGATGAATATTGGAATACAACACAGGATGCACTTCGTCAGGTGTTGATTGATAAAGGTGTAGCATTCACAGAAGAAGATGGAGAAGCAGCATTCTACGGACCAAAGATTGATATTCAGGCTAAGAATGTATATGGCAAAGAAGATACTATGGTTACAATTCAGCTTGACTGTGCAATCGCAGACAAGTTTGATATGTACTATGTCGACCAGAATGGTGAAAAGGTTCGTCCTTACATCATCCACAGAACATCATTAGGATGCTACGAAAGAACACTTGCATGGTTAATCGAAAAATACGCTGGTAAGTTCCCAACATGGCTTTGTCCAGAGCAGGTTCGTGTACTTCCTATTTCAGAGAAATACATCGACTATGCTGAAAAGGTTGCAAAAGAACTTAAGTCAAACGGTGTAGATGTAACAGTAGACAGCCGTTCAGAAAAGATTGGTTACAAGATTCGTGAAGCTCGTATGGACAGACTTCCATATATGCTTGTTGTTGGTGCTCAGGAAGAAATCGATGGAACAGTTTCTGTAAGAAGCCGTTTCGCTGGTGATGAAGGCATCAAACCTATCGCTGAATTCGTAGACCAGATTTGTAAAGAAATTAGAACTAAAGAGATTCGAAAAGTAGAAGTAGAAGAACAGAAATAACGAGCTAGCTTTTCGAACGAACTTACAAAAAATCACGCGCGGAGAAGAAAGTTCATTAACTCAACATCTTTTGCCGCGCGTCTATTCTTACTCTATGAAATTCCAAAAACTCTAATCCAATTTTGCTAATTAGGTCTATTCGTAATTTCATCCGTTCCAAGGGAAAATATATTGTAATTTCTAAAACAATTTAGGTCTAGGTGAGAAAGTATACTCTTTGAGGCCAAAATATATCATAAATTTATGTAAAAATAAGTTTTTTTATATAATTTATTTTCCCTGATAGGAAACAAAATTAGCCATAGACCTAAATACCAAATACGATTAGGTCCTGACATGTATACAATTTTTTCTAGACCTAAGTAATTTGTACGATAAAGAGAAAGCTAGCTCGTGCCACGTCACTTCGTGACTTTCCGTCGCTTTATCAAGCGACGCTGCACTCGCTACTTGTCTTATTGCCAAGTACGTCCAACAAAAAACACACCGCAATTCAAGCGAGCTTGATGCGGTGTGTTTTCATTGTCCGGCTTTTCTCTTTATCTCATCTAAATCGTTATTTAGTCGAAGGCGAATCCTAGGTATGAAGGTACAATTGCATCCTCCATCAATCCATGCCACATTGCAAATGGTTCATCCTTGCCAGGGGTAAAGAATGTGCCATCTTTACAGTCAAGAGCATGTACGATGCCTGGAGCGAGAGTGGAGTCTCCAAGGAGTTCCATTCCATATAAATTCTCGTTTTCTATATTTGCACAAAGTACAAAGTTTTCTCCTGCATAGAACTTCGCCTGTGTTGCAAGAAAGTTTAGATTTTCATTTTCCTGAATAACACTATTTTTAGGTAAAAATTCACGTCGAAGCAAAGCGTATGCATTCTTATCTATTTCTCGAATCTCAACTCCCATGTTTTCGGAAGCACATTCGATTCTGTTTCGTTTTGTACACATCTCGTATTCGCAACCTTCATATAAGTGAACAAGTGCTTCGTTTCCAGGAACCAATACTACACTAGAGTATCCGAGTGATTTTAAATGTTTGTGAGTGTTCTCTAGCAACATATGACAGGCACCTTGTCCACGATATGCTTTTGAGGTGGCAACAGCATAGACATATGCGGTAAGCTGTCCATCCACAGTGCAGTTGAACCAATATAATGCTGCGGCTAATTCATCATCGACTGTTGCAATACGACAACGTTTGGCGTCGAATGCAGTAGAATAGAAACTGTCCAAGAAACTATCGTTATCTCCAAAGGCTTCCTTCCAGAGTTCTCTAAGTTGAGGGAGCATTACATTTGAAGGAGAATCAAAAGCATATTCCAATCGAAGAGGGATAGCTTTGTATTTCTTCACGAGGTGGTGTGGAAAATAACTCAATTTCGCTTTTCGAAGTCCAGGGATTCCCAAATCCTCTTCGCGGTCCAAGTATTTAATGTGCGGATGTTTCGCGCGAAGGTAATTAGCGAATTCGCTATTGATAGTAGTATAAGCACCGTCGATATCACCACGCGCTTTTTCGTAATGTACGTCATAAGTATCAGGATACATTTGACTTGCCATCGTAAAGCCTAGGACTTCTCCATTTTCTTCCAAGATAAGCCCTTCCATTTCCAAATCTAAGTAATGAGAAAATACTTTTTCTAATGCAGCCTGTTCGTTGTGATAGTCACCGTCTGGATTATCTTCTAGTTTTAGCTTGTACCAATCAGAAGTAAAGGTACGTACGCGATCCATATTTTCAGGTGTGATTGGAGTGACTACATAATCAGGATGGTTTTTTCGGAAATGTTTTAGATGATTACGTTTGCGATGTAGTTTTCGTCCTTTTAAATCTGCTAAGTCATTGATGTCATATACATAATCATAATGGCTACGGTCTGCATGAAAATAAAACTGACCAGGATAAAGTGTCTCCAGGATTTCTTTTGCATTTTCATTAACGCCGGTAAGGCAAGGGCAGACGCCACGTTCTTTGGCATCCGCAAAGATGGCATCTAATACTTCTTTTTTATCTCCGTTTCCAATTGGGAATGGGTAGAAGCAGTTGTCGTCATAGCGAGAGTATAAAACCAAATGGTTATGAAGCTCTGCGATTCCCTGAAGTCCCCACATATATAGATTGCCAAAAGAAAATTCACAGCCACGAGGTGTGTCTTGGTATAAATACTCGTTGTATCTTTTTTTATCTTTTAAATTAATTGTACGAAAATTTATCATATTAAAAATCCTTTCAACTAACCATATTGCCTTTAAAAAAATATTTTGTCAACAATACTAGTATAAAAAATCAAAAGAAAATCATACTAAAATATAAATATATATTTGGAGGTAAGTGTATGACAAAATTAGATTGTACTGTAGTAAGCTGTTCATATAATGAAAACAAATTATGTAAGCGTGACAATATTACAGTTGGTGGACATGAAGCGATTAAACCATCTGAAACCGTATGTGAGAGTTTCTATCCTAGAGGAACGAACACAATGACAAATTTAGATGCAAAAGGACCATCTGAGATGACAAACATTGCATGTAACGCAGTGACTTGCGTTTATAATGATAATAAAAAATGTACAGCAGAGCATATTCAGATTGCTGGAGTAAAAGCTATGACTTCAGGAGAAACAGAATGTGGAAGTTTTCAATGTAGATAAATATAAATAAAAAGAGATAGTTTGACATTATTCGACATACAGAATAAAATAATGTAAGTGTGTCGAATATGTCGGCTATTTTATTAGAGGAAAAGGAGAATGACAATTGGATTATAATATAAACTTTCCTAACTTACATATATATCTTGATCATGTAGGGAAAACGATTTCTATAGGTAGTTTTGAAATTGCATATTACGGTATCGTAATTGCCTGCGGTATTTTAGGTGGTGTGTTTTTGGCTGTAAGTATTGCAAAATACTCTGGGCAAAATGTAGATGATTATTATGATATGGCACTTTATGCGATTATCTTTTCGGTTCTTGGTGCACGACTTTATTATGTAATCTTTAATTGGGATTATTATTCGCAGGATTTGCTTCGCATTTTAAATTTCCGTGAAGGCGGGCTTGGAATCTACGGAGCAGTTATTGCTGCGATTATTTCTGTTTTTGTTTTGACCAGAATGAAGAAACTTCCATTTTTGCTCGTGGCGGATAGTGGAAGTCCAGCACTTATTCTAGGTCAGTGTATAGGCAGATGGGGAAATTTCTTTAATAGAGAAGCCTTTGGTGGCTACACAGATAATTTGTTTGCAATGCAGCTTCCTGTTTCAGCAGTGAGAAGTCATGAAATTACTGCACAGCAGTGGGAACATGCAGAGACGATTGCTGGGGTTACATATATCCAGGTACATCCAACCTTCCTTTATGAATCTATGTGGAATTTTGCATTATTAACATTTATGCTAATCTATTGGAAACATCGCAAGTTCAATGGAGAAATATTTCTTATCTATTTATTGGGATATGGGGTAGGCCGTTTCTGGATTGAGTCTCTTCGTACAGACCAGCTCATCCTTCCAATTTTTAATGTTCCAGTATCTATGGTCGTTGCAGCAGTGATGGCAATTGTGTCTCTGGTTGCAATTATCATTGGACGAAAAAAGGCAAGTTCAAAATAAAATTTAATATAATATAAGAAGAAAAGGACGTACAGTTTTTAAACTGTGCGTCTTTTTTGTTGCAAAAAAATATTTTTTAAATATGCGAAAAAGGCTTGATTTTACTGGGTTTTTGGGGTAATATGGAATAAAAGTGGAGGAAAGTGGGGCGAAAAGCCATAAAAGTGGTGCAAAGTGGTGGATAAGTTGATAACCATGTTGATAACTCCACAAAAGACACAGAAAGGAGAGAATAAGCCATGTTCATGGGTGAATACAACCATACAATTGATGCTAAGGGCCGTTTAATCGTTCCTTCAAAATTCCGTGAACAGTTGGGTAACGAATTTGTTATTACCAAAGGCTTGGATGGATGTCTCTTCGTTTATTCAAATGAAGAATGGCAGAACATTGAAAACTCTTTCCGTGATAAACCACTTACCTCAAAGGATGCGAGAAAGTTCATGAGATTCTTCTTTGCTGGAGCGTGCTCTTGTGAAGTGGACAAGCAGGGACGTATTCTTATTCCTAATAACTTAAGAGAATACGCTGGTATTGAAAAAGATGTGGTATCTGTCGGAGTTCTTAGTCGTGTAGAAATCTGGAGCAAAGAAAAATGGACAGATAACGGTGATTACGACGATATGGAAGAAATCGCAGAACACATGGCAGAACTTGGCTTTGGAATTTAGTTCATAAAAATGGGAGCAGATATGGAGTTTAATCATTATTCCGTTTTACTGGAAGAAACAATTGAAAATCTGAATATTCGTCCAGGTGGGATTTATGTTGATGGAACTCTTGGCGGTGGTGGACATGCCTATCAGGTGTGCAAACGATTGAATGGACAAGGAAGGTTTATTGGTATTGACCAGGATGCAGATGCGATTAAAGCTGCAGGAGAGCGTTTATCCGAGTTTGGAGATTTAGTAACCATTGTCAGAAGCAACTATTGTAATATGAAACAGGTTCTAAAAGATTTAGGAATTGAAAAAGTGGATGGCATTGTTCTTGACCTGGGAGTTTCTTCTTTTCAGTTAGATACACCAGAACGAGGATTTACATATCGCAGCGAAGATGCACCGTTGGATATGAGAATGGATGACAGACAGACACTTACAGCCAAAGATATTGTAAATGAATACAGCGAAATGGAACTCTTCCGTATTATAAGAGATTACGGAGAAGATAAATTTGCAAAAAATATTGCAAAGCACATTGTAAATGCGAGAGCGAAGGAACCAATCCTTACAACAGGGCAGTTGAACCGAATTATAGATGCGGCAATCCCAATGAAAATGAAAGTAACAGGTGGACATCCTTCCAAGCGTACCTATCAGGCAATTCGAATTGAATTGAACCGAGAGTTGGATGTGCTCAGAGATACCTTAGATGAAATGATTGACCTCTTAAATGAGGAAGGAAGAATTTGTATTATCACATTCCATTCCTTAGAGGACCGAATAGTTAAGACAATTTTTAAAAAGAATGAAAATCCATGTACATGTCCTTCGAACTTCCCAGTTTGTGTGTGTGGAAATGTTTCAAAAGGACGTGTTGCAACGAGAAAACCGATACTTCCTTCTCCGGAGGAATTGGAAGTAAACAGCAGATCAAAGAGTGCTAAGCTGAGAGTTTTCGAAAGAGAGTAATTGTTAGGAGCTAAAGTAGTAATGAAAGAGACTTATTTTGTAAACGGAAGTACAGTAAGACAAATGGAAGCTCAACCTGTCAGAAAAAAAGTTGACAGAAGAAAGATTCAGGAACAACAGCAGAAAAAACGCAGAAGAAATGCGGCGAAGAGAAATAGAGAACGTGCATTACACATGAGCAGAAGCTATGTAGCCTTTTTGACACTTTGTGTAGGCGTAATTGCTTTTGCAGCGGTATCGTTAGTACAGATTCAGTCACAGGTGACTCAGCGTATGGAACACATTGCAGCTTTAGAAAGTCAGATTACTGACCTTAAAGCAGATAATGATGCTCGTTACAAAGAAATTGTAACATCTGTAGATTTGGATTATATTAAAGATGTAGCAGTGAATGAATTAGGAATGCAGTATGCGACAGAAGACCAGATTATTTATTATTCAGTAGCGAATGATAACTTTATGGATCAGTATAGTGATATTCCAGAGTAAGTAGCTAGGAGAGTACTGTGGCTAAAAAAAAGAAGAAACCGATTCCTAAGCTTTCCCGTGGTATGCGTAAGAAGCTGATTGTCCTGTTTTCTTTGTTGACAATCTGTTTGTGTGCCTTGATTGGAAGGCTTATGTACATTAATTACACAAGTGGAGAAAAATACGAGAAGAAAGTATTATCGATGCAGTCATACGATAGCGTAACGATTCCATATCAGCGAGGAGACATTGTCGACCGCAATGGAACGGTTCTGGCTACCAGTGTGGCTGTTTATAATGTCATTATGGACTGTTCTGTTATGACAAGTGAGACAACCGTTGATGGTAAAAAGGTGCAGAAGTATCTTGAACCTACAATAGATGCTTTGTTAGAGTGTTTTCCAGAGTTGGATAAAGCAACCCTATATCAGTATGCGACAGAGCGTCCAGATAGCAAATATATTATTTTGTTAAAAAAATTACCATATGATAAAATTCAGCCATTCGTTCAGTTACAGGAAGAATTGGATGAAGACGGTAAAAAAGCCAATCCAAATATCAAAGGTGTTTGGTTTGAAAAAGAATATCAAAGAAGATATCCATTTAACAGTATGGCAAGTGCTGTAATAGGTTTTGTGGCCTCTGGCAATGTAGGAACAGTTGGTTTAGAAAACTATTATAATGATACGTTAAATGGTATTAATGGTCGCGAGTATGGTTATCTTAATTCAGAAAGTGACTTTGAAAAGACAGTTATAGCACCACAGGACGGGAATACACTAGTATCCACGATCGATGCAAACATTCAGTCTGTAGTAGAACAGAAAATATTGGAGTTTAATGCAGCCTATACTAACAATCATCGTGATGGCGAAGGCAGTTTAAATACTGCGGTTATCGTGATGAACCCAAATACTGGGGCGATTTTGGCAATGGCAGATTATCCAAATTTCGATTTGAATAATCCAAGAGATACCTCCAAACTCTTTACGGATGAAGAACTTGAAACAGTTCCACAAGAGGAACAGATGGATGCGTTAAATGAGTTGTGGAGAAACTTTTGCGTGAGTGAAACCTTTGAACCAGGTTCTGTACAAAAACCATTTACGATTGCAGGCGGCTTGGAAACAGGTGCGTTAAATACCAATATGAGCTTTGTTTGTGATGGACATGAAACAATTAGTGGTAGTTTTGTAGGTTGTGTAAATTTAAATGGTCACGGAACGGTTACCTTGGAAACATCACTTATGGAGTCATGTAACGATGCATTGATGCAAATGGCAGTAAACAGTATTGGTGTGGCTGACTTTACAAAGTATCAGGGGATTTTTGGATTTGGACAGAAAACAGGGATTGACCTTCCTGGTGAAGCATATACTGCATCACTGATTTATACAGCAGAGAATATGAAGACCATCGACTTAGCAACCAACTCCTTCGGACAGAACTATAACTGTACAATGATTCAGGTGGCGAGTGCATTTTCTTCTATTGTAAATGGTGGAAACTATTATCAGCCTTATTTGGTAAGTAAAGTTTTAGGTGCAGATGGCGGTACGCTTTCTGTAACAGAACCTACGCTTTTGAAACAGACTATTTCGAAAGCAACAAGTGATATTTTAAAAGAGTATATGTATAGTACCGTGACGGATGGTACAGGTTCTATTGCGAAAGTAGATGGATACTCCCTTGGAGGTAAAACTGGTACTGCGGAAAAACTTCCTCGTAAACAGGGTAATTATCTGGTTTCATTTATCGGATTTGCACCATATGAAAATCCAGAACTCGTTATTTACTGTATCGTAGACGAACCAAATACAGCGGACCAGCCACATAGTTACTATGCACAGAATATTGTTCGCGAAATTCTTGAGGAGATTTTCCCATATATGAATATATATCCAGATGAAGAATTGACGGGAAAAAATGCAGACCTTGATATCACAGGAACAGATGCATATTTTATGGGAGAAAGAGATGGCGATTACATTCCTAGAAGTTCGGAAGAAACTATCGAGGAACAGGAGTCACAGAACGAGCAAAATTAAATGATACAAACATAACCTCATAATTGCCTACATAAGATACAATAAGGCAATTATGAGGTTTTTTATGGAGAGAAACAAAACCTATAATCGAAAGAAAATATGCATTTTCTGCTTTTTTGTCTTTTTTTGCGGCTTTTATTTAACGGGACGACTAATATATCTTATGATATTTAAACATGATTATTACACCGAAAAAGCGATTGAGTTACAACAGCGAGAAAGGGAAATCAAGGCAGCGCGAGGAGAAATTATAGACCGCAATGGTGTTGTGCTGGCAACAAATGAAGCGGTGTGTACAGTCTCAGTGATACATAATCAATTAAAAGATGAAGAAGCCGTGATACAAATGCTTTGTACAGAACTGGAATTATCAGAAGATTATGTACGAAAAAGAGTAGAGAAGGTTTCATCTATCGAGAAAATAAAGAGTAATGTTTCAAAAGAAACTGGTAAACGCATTTTGGCATATGAATTAGATGGAGTAAAGGTAGATGAGGATTATCGGCGTGTATATCCATATAATGAACTAGCCTCAAAGGTGTTAGGTTTTACCGGCTCGGATAATCAAGGAATTATTGGACTAGAAGCTAAATATGAGAATGTGTTGAAAGGACAGGACGGAGCTATACTTACATATACGGATGCAAGAGGGCGTGAGGTAGAGGATTTAGTAGAGTCCCGACTAGAACCAGTTGCGGGGAATACCTTGCAAATTAGTATGGATTACAATATCCAGTCTTATTGTATGCAGGCTGCACAAAAGGCATATTTACAAAAAGAAGCAGATAACGTAAGTATCATAGTGATGAATCCTCAAAATGGAGAACTTCTGGCAATGGTAAATTATCCGGAGTTTAATTCCAATGATCCGTTTACCTTGATAGAACAATATGCTGTATATGCAGGGACAGAGGAAGAAAGCGATTATCTCAATGAGATGTGGCGAAATCCTTGTGTAAGTGATACCTATGAGCCAGGTTCTACCTTTAAGATTGTTACTACATCTGCAGCTTTGGAAGAAGGAATCGTAGGTGTGGAAGATAGATTCTTTTGCCCAGGTTATATTATGGTAGAGGATAGAAAAATCCGATGCCACAAGACGACGGGGCATGGTTCCGAATCCTTTGAAGAAGGTATAGAGAATTCCTGCAATCCAGTATTTATCTCGGTTGGACTAGAGCTTGGGGTAGATAGGTACTATCATTATTTTGAAAAGTTTGGTCTATTCGATAAGACAAAGATAGATTTACCGGGAGAAGCCTCTACCATCATGCATAAGAAGGAGAATATAGGACCTGTAGAACTAGCAACCATTTCGTTTGGACAGTCGTTTCAGATTACACCTATTCAGCTAGTTACTACAGTATCATCGCTTATAAATGGTGGAAATCGTGTGACGCCTCATTTTGGGATGTCTGTAACGGATAGTCAGACAGCAAAGACAGAGACTTTGGAATATGAAATATTGACAGATATATGCACAGAAGAAACATCCGAAACCTTGCGTTATTTACTAGAACAGGTGGTAGCAGAAGGTTCAGGAAATAAAGCATACGTAGCAGGCTTTGAAGTAGGAGGAAAAACAGCAACTTCACAAACATTGCCACGTTCAGAGAATAAGTATATTTCTTCCTTTCTAGGATTTGCACCTGCATCTAATCCAGAAGTGTTGACTTTGGTTATTATTCATAACCCCAAAGGAATATATTATGGTGGTACAATTGCAGCGCCAATTGCGCAGGAAATATTCGAAAATATATTACCTTATCTTGATTAATAAGAGAAAAGGGATTATACTAGAAGTTGATTGAGAAAAAGCACCAAACACAAGATTTGGAGGTATATCATGAAATTAGAAGATAAAAAAGTCCTTGTAGTAGGAACTGGAATCAGTGGCGTAGCTGCGACAGAACTTTTAGTAGGACAGAAGATAGATACAGTTTTATTTGATGGTAATAAACAATTAGATAAAGAAAAACTTTATGCCAAAAGTGAAGTGCTTCGTCAGGTTCCATTATTACTCGGTGAAATTTCTGAAGAAGAGATGGAACAGTTTGATGTAGTGGTGTTAAGCCCAGGTGTACCTACAGATTTACCAATGGTAAATGCAATGCGAGATAAAGGCATTGCTATTTGGGGTGAAATAGAGCTTGCGTATTATTTTGCAAAAGGCCGTATCGTAGCCATTACTGGTACAAACGGTAAAACGACCACCACAGCACTTACAGGTGAAATTATGGCAAATTATTTTGCAAGTACCCAGGTGGTTGGAAATATAGGTATTCCTTATACATCCGTAGCATTGGATACGACAGAGGAGACCGTAACCGTTGCGGAAATTAGTAGTTTTCAGTTGGAAACCGTTCATGACTTTAAGCCGGTAGTATCTGCGATTTTAAATATTACACCAGACCATTTGGATAGACATCACACCATGGAAGCATATATTGGTGCAAAGACAGATGTGACAAAGAATCAGACGCAGAATGAAATCTGTGTTTTAAACTATGAGGATGAGGTGTTGCGTGAATTTGCAGTCACTTGTCCTGCAAAAGTAGTATTTTTCAGTAGCAAGCGTAAGCTTACAGAGGGATTCTACTATGCAGATAAAGAAATATACTATGCACATGATGGTATTGAGGAAAAAGTGATTCATGTGGATGAGTTAAATATATTAGGAGAACACAACTACGAAAATGTAATGGCTGCAACAGCTATGGCAATGGGAGTAGGTGTACCCATGGATTCGATTCGAGAAGTGCTTCGTCGCTTTCAGGCAGTGGAACATCGTATCGAATATGTAACCGAAAAACGTGGAGTTCGTTTTTATAATGATTCAAAGGGAACCAATCCCGACGCTGCTATTAAAGCAATCAAGGCTATGAATCGTCCTACTTACTTAATTGGTGGTGGATACGATAAACAGTCGGAATATGATGAATGGATTGAGGCCTTTGATGGAAAAGTAAAAGAACTTGTGCTTATTGGTCAGACGGCAGAAAAGATACAAGATTGTGCCCATAAGCATGGATTTATGAATACAGTTATATTTGGAACTTTTGAAGAAGCGGTTTCCTACTGCTATGAAAAAGCAGTATCTGGAGATGCAGTGTTACTCTCTCCAGCTTGTGCTAGTTGGGGAATGTTCCCTAATTATGAAGTGCGAGGAAAAGTGTTTAAGGATATTGTTAGAAATTTCGAGGAGTAGATTCAGTGGCAGAAAAAAAGCGTAGTCCCAAAAAACGCAAAGAGAATACAATTTCATATTTTGATTATAATCTGCTGTTTTTGGTAGTCTTTTTGGTATGTTTTGGTTTGGTTATGCTTTACAGTTCAAGTTCGTACCTGTGTGCAAACTCAGCAATGTACGGCTATGATGCTGCATATTATTTGAAAAAACAGTTGAGAAACTATTTGGTTGGCGCTGTTTTGATGGTAATCCTGATAGCGGTACCGTATCGTACATGGAAGGGATGGGGATGGATTGCTTATCTTGGTTCGTTTGCGCTATGTGTATTGGTTATTTTTATTGGGTCGGATTCGCATGGTTCTACCCGTTGGATTGACCTTGGACCAATTAGCTTTCAGCCATCTGAGGTTGCAAAAGTAGGCGTGATTATATTCCTAGCGATGTTGCTAGAGCAGATACCAAGGCAGTTAAAGTCTTGGAAGACACTGGTTAAGGTGTTTGCTTTACTTATACCAATTGTTGGAGCTGTAGCTTACAACAACTTAAGTACTGCGATTATTATCCTGGGTATTGCGGCTTGTATGATTTTTGTGGCAAGTCCCAAATATATACACTTTGTTGCGGTTGGTGTTGCGGCTATTGCGTTTGGTGTGTTTTTTATAGCTACAGCTGGATATAGAGCGGCCCGAGTGCAGGCATGGCTTCATCCTGAAACAGCAGATCCAGATCAGGTTTACCAGACAATGCAAGGATTATATGCGATTGGTTCAGGTGGCTTATTCGGCAAGGGTCTAGGTGAAAGTTTGCAGAAGATGGGTAACGTGCCAGAGTCACAGAACGATATGATTTTTACTATCATTTGTGAAGAATTAGGACTTTTTGGAGCGATATGTGTCATTCTCTTGTTCATGTTAATTATTTGGAGAATGATGGTGATTTCCAATAATGCACCAGATTTATTTGGTTCTCTTTTGGTAGTTGGTGTAATGTCGCATATCGCGATTCAGGTTATATTGAATATTGCGGTAGTAACAAACTCTATTCCGAACACAGGTGTTATCCTTCCATTTATAAGTTATGGTGGTACGTCCATTATGATTTTAATGGCAGAGATTGGTTTAGTGTTAGGTGTGTCCCGATCAATTCGACTAGAGAGTATTAGATAGTTGGAGCATATATGATTAAAGAAAAACGTAGAAAACAAAGGCTATTAAAAAAAGTTTTGATAGGTGTTTTAGTTTTCATGATTCTAATAGTAATAGCTCTTTTTGTAGTCATTAATGTATTTGTTGTAAAGAATGTTAAAGTAGAAGGAAACAAACTTTATGATGAACAATTGATTACAGAGACGGTGCTTAACGATGAGTATTCATGGAATAGCTTGTATGTACTTTTGAAATATACTTTTGTGGATACAAAGGATGTTCCTTTCATCGATGCGATGGAGGTAAAATTACTAGATCCACAGACATTGAAAATCAAGGTGTATGAGAAAGGTATGTTGGGTTATCTTTATATTTCCACAATCGGAGAAAATGCGTACTTCGACAAAGATGGATTTGTAGTAGAAACATCTACAAGAATTATTGAAAACGTGCCAAAGGTGGATGGTATCGCTTGCGATGAAGTGGTTTTATATGAGAAACTTCCTATTAATGACCAGAAGCTCCGTGAAATGTTAACACTCTCACAGGCGCTTAAACGAGAGGGCATTGAACCGGATGCCATTCATTTTGGATTGGTTCAGTCACCAGTAGTATATTATGGTAGTACAGAAGTTTGGTTAGGGTCCATTGAACTATTGACACAGAAGGTAGCCAGACTTACAGAGATACTTCCAAGTCTTGATGGTATAGCAGGTGTGCTTCATATGGAAGACTGGACAGAAGAGAGTGCGAATATCATTTTCGAAAAAGCACCAGAGGTACCTGAAGAAGAAGCAGAGACGGAACCGGAAGATGCAGAAACTGGTGAAGAAAATACCGAGTCTGAGGAGTCTCAAGATGATGCGGAGGAAACTCCAAATGAGGAAGAAATACCACAAGATGATGAGGAAGAGGTAGAAAATTCTGATTCGGATGTATCAAATTAGATACAAGTGCTAGAAAATGCAAAAAAAATGAAATTTATGGTTGATTATTTGAAAAAAAGATTATATTATAGTATATGATTTTTATCAAGGTCGATAAGTCTGCCATGATAAAAATGAACTTACGAAAATGTATTTGACTAGAATTGAAATGTATAAACTTTGGATATAGACGTGTTGAGAGAAAGAGGAGGACGAAGCCGTGCTGGAAATTAGAACAACAGAAGCGGATGCTAGTGCAAAAATTATTGTTATCGGTGTAGGTGGAGCAGGAAATAATGCTGTGAACCGTATGATTGATGAAAATATCGGTGGTGTAGAATTTATCGCTGTAAATACAGATAAACAGGCTTTACAGTTATGTAAAGCACCTACTTTAATTCAGATTGGTGAAAAACTTACAAAAGGTCTTGGTGCAGGTGCAAAACCTGAAGTTGGTGCAAAAGCTGCTGAAGAAAGTGCGGAAGAAATCGCTGCTGCTGTAAAAGGTGCAGATATGGTATTTGTTACCTGTGGTATGGGCGGTGGTACAGGAACTGGTGCAGCTCCTGTTGTTGCAAAACTTGCTAAAGATCAGGGTATCTTAACTGTAGGTGTTGTTACAAAACCTTTCCGTTTTGAAGCAAAACAGAGAATGTCAAATGCACTTTTAGGTGTTGAAAATTTAAAAGAAAATGTTGATACAATGATTGTTATTCCAAATGATAAACTTCTCGAAATCGTTGAAAGAAGAATCAGTATGCCTGATGCTTTGAAAAAAGCAGATGAAGTATTACAGCAGGCAGTTCAGGGAATTACTGACTTGATTTATAAACCGGCAATTATCAACCTTGACTTTGCAGACGTACAGACTGTAATGA
>JAZURS010000144.1:0-3676 GCA_045606325.1 Agathobacter sp. | reverse complement strand
TAATACTCATAAGGTTCCACATTTATCTTACCTTCCGCAATTTCAAGATAAAATGCCCCTTCTGCTTCCCCTTCTACGTTAAACTGAAATGCAATGTGACCTACACTCTTACTGACAATTACATTTTTTGTTGCTTCTTTTACATTTTTCACCAATTCCTCGTACTTCATTCTTGCACTCGCCCTTCTGTTGTCTTTTGTATTTTGTTACTGATATGGTTAAACTACACTCTTCATTGGTATTAAACAACACTATGCCAATAGAAAAAAACGGTTGCAACGAAAAAATTCATTGCAACCGAACTATCTTAGTAAATGTATCGAATCCATCGATTATTTACCGTAGACTCCTAGTTTTGCGTCCTTGTATTTCTGCAAGTTTGCTCTAAGATGATTATATTTCATTTACTATCCTTAAGTCAAGAATTCATATTACGTTTTGTACACGATGTTTTATGCACCATGTCAGAGGATTTCTACCCCATATAATCTCCATTATAGCTAACTAAAACAACACTATTTACGCCGTCCATATCGGAGATGGCATTAACGAAATCTGTATTATCATTTTTCATTCTGATTTCCACATTTAATTCAATGGCTCCTTTTCGTACCGTTTTACTCTTAACCACACATTTCATTACTTGTTTCTTCAGATATGTCAACGCCTCTTGTTCACTCTTCTGTTCATCGCATTGAATCACCACAATGTATGGATTGGCATGGGATTTTCGATTTACAAAAAGCAGCAATGTAATACCAACTACTACACTTCCAAGGAAAGCCAAAGGAAGCATCCCTGCCGCCAGAATGATACCTGCCGCAATAGACCAGAATAAAAAGGCAATATCCAACGGTTCTTTAATGGCTGCACGAAAACGTACAATGGACAATGCTCCCACCATACCAAGAGACAATACCACGTTGGATGTGACTGCCAGAATCACAATGGTAGTTATCATAGTAAGAGCAATCAGCGTGGCGCCAAATGCGGAAGAGTACATGACTCCGGAAAAAGTCTTCTTGTATACCCAGAATATAAATGCTCCCAGACAAAAGGCCAAAAACAGTGCCAACACCATATCTATAATATTTACACTTGTTATATTCTCAAAAAAACTGGATTTAAAAATATCTTTGAATGTCATATGCCTGTCTCCTTTCTTAGTCATAAATTCTGCTTGTTGCATACTTGGAAAAAGATGCGCCTTGCCGGTTGTTCAGTTGTACAATATCTCGAATAATATCCGGAAGAAAATGATCCCATTTTATCTTCATCAAAATAATGTTCTTTTCATTTACAGGCATCATAATACAATCAGGATTTAAAAAATCCAGCCCGCTAAGCCCGGTATGGATATCATAATCCAATGTAATACGAACATTTCCCGGTTCAAACACAAATGATTCCCGCATGCAATCCACAATGGTCTTAGGACGCAGTCCCTGTGATAATATCTTCCGGTATAACTCCAAAAGTAATGGTCTCTCTCCCTCTTCTTTTATCCAGTCATATTTCCCCTCCAACAACAGTTGCACTTCTGCCGAGGTAAGATTCTCCACCTGTTTTTCTCCAAATCCGGAATGCTTGGACTTCTTTTCTAAAAGAATATTACTAATGTCATCGTTATAATAACGAATGCGGAATTTCTCCCGATTTTCTATCCCATACAACTTCTCCCGCAACACCTTATCATTTATGTTATCAAAATACAGGCTTCTTACCTTATGTTTCCCTCTGGGCTTACTGGGATCGCCTTTCATTACCGCCTGAAACCGGGATTTTAATATCGTCATGTCACAATAATTTATTTCCCACTTCTCTTCCTGTTGCAGTTGCATGGTTCTCACCTCCCCGGGATCACTGGATTTCTCTCTACTACTATTGTACTCAATTCACACCATTACAGCAACACTTTTTGCATAACATACCATTGCCTACATTATCAACCGCAAGGTCCATAGAAAATTTTTGACACTTAACATCCCAAAACTTCTTCTATCCCAGGCAAACGAACATAGAAAAAGACCTATACACGAAAATTTCCTTACAGGACCCCGCACTTCCCATAAATGCGGGGTCTGATAAGCTATTTTTGTGTATAGGCCCTCGTTCACCAGTTCTTCTTAATAATTCTCTTTTCTTACTTCAAAGTAAGCCTGTGGATGGTTACATACAGGACATACTTCCGGTGCTTCCAAACCAACTACTACATGTCCGCAGTTCCGGCACTCCCAAACAGTGACACCAATCTTCTTGAACACTTCCATAGCTTCCACATTATGAAGTAAGGCTCTGTATCTTTCTTCATGCATTTTTTCAATGGCCGCCACACCTCTGAACTGGGCTGCCAAATCCATAAATCCTTCTTCTTCAGCATCCTTAGCCATACGTTCATACATATCAGTCCATTCTGCATTCTCTCCTTCTGCTGCATGTAATAAATTCTCGGCTGTATCTCCCAACTCGCCCAGAGCCTTAAACCACAGTTTTGCATGCTCCTTCTCATTTTCTGCAGTCTGTAAAAATAAAGCGGCGATCTGCTCATATCCTGCCTTCTTTGCTACAGAAGCAAAATATGTATACTTGTTTCTTGCCTGAGACTCTCCTGCAAAAGCCTCCCATAAGTTCTTCTCGGTTTTTGTTCCTGCGTATTTGTTCACTTTAAGTACCCCCTTGTTTTTTTCTTATATCATATGATAATTTTTATTCCATGAAAAGTAGTAATATCATTACTTATCTATAAATTACAACCATATCTCCTTCTTGGATTCTTGTTTTTCCATCCGGTATAATCGTCTCTTCCCCTCGCAATATCAGCGCGATCAACTCATCCTCTTTTAACGAAAGCTCGCCTATCAGCTTATTACACCACGCGCTTTTCTTATCAATGGATATTTCTTCCAACTGTTCATTTTCAGATGGTACATAAGGCGGAACACTGAGAATAACCGTGTCTTCCGGCAAAATCATAGTATCGCCCTTCGTAATAATGGTCTCTTCTCCTCGTTTTATCATAATTGCAAGAGAACCTGTGGGCATTGTCACATCTTTTACTTTTTTATTGGTCCAATTATGTCCTTCAGGTATATACATTCTCATCAACTGTAAGGAAGTTTCTTCCTGATAATCGTTGAAGGTCTTTCGTACGTCTGCATTATCATCTACCATTCTTAACTTGTTAGCTGCAAAAGGCAGTAGTCCACCTTGGATGGCTACTGAAAAAAGGGTTACCGTAAATACAATATGAAACAGATCCTGTTTCATTGTGATACCTGCTGCTACCGCCATTATGGCAAATACCGAAGAAGAAGCTCCTCTAAGTCCTGCCCAGGAAATCAACAAACATTGTCTGATTCCACACTTTGCCGGCATCATTAATAAGAATACTGCAATAGGTCTTGCAACTATAGTTAATATAGCAACAATGACCAATGCCATTGGAATAATCTCCGGCATCTGGTGTGGAAAACTTAATAATCCTATCAGGAAAAAAGTAAGAATCTGGGACAAGCTGGTAACACCGTCAAAGAAAGGAATTAGCATCTGTTTGTTCTTAATTCGACTGTTACCCATAATAATTCCATACAAGTACAGACTTAAGTAGGCATTCCCCTTCATTACCGTAGCCACGCCAAAGCAGATTAGGACCATTGCTATCATAAATATGGTATCT
>JAZURS010000143.1:0-8450 GCA_045606325.1 Agathobacter sp. | reverse complement strand
AGAAATCACGGAATGATACTTCTTCGTTTGCAAGAATGTAACTTTCACCTTTTTTACCAAAATCTGCTGCACCAATGCATCCTGCTGCAAGGTCACGTACGTCACAAAGGTTGAAGGAACCATCCATACCCATTGGCATAGCACCTTTAATGATTTCGATAACTGTACCTGTTGTTTCACCGATAGCTGGATCTTCTGGTCCAAGAATACCTGATGGAAGAACGATACAAGCATTTACACCTTCGATATTTGCTGCATCTAAAACTGCCTGGCTAGCAAGTGCTTTTGAACGGCTGTAGCAACCTACTGTCTGGTCTTCATCGTAGTAGATTACTTCGCGCATCTTGCGACCTTTCTTTTCTTCTGGAATAGCACCTGTTGATGAACAGTATACTAATTTTTTACATTCTGGGTGTTTCTTCATTACGTGAAGAATGTTCTTTGTACCACCTACGTTTACGTTCATAACGAGTGGGCTGTAATCTGGTGTTACAGTTACTACTGATGCAATGTGCATACAAACTGTTTCTGTTCCTTCTGGTACTGCGAAGAATCTTTCTACATCATCAATACTACAAAGGTTACCTTCACACACTTCTACACCTTCTGGAATATACTGAATCGCTTTGTCTCCTGGTAAAGCAAATGCTCTAACCTTATCTCCTCTTGCGATTAACTGTCTACAAACATGTCCCCCTAAGAAGCCTGCTGCACCTGTTACTAAATACAATTTGTTCCCCATATTTACTTCTCCCCTCTACCTTCTTTTATGCAACGCGTGTTGCAAATCTGTTATGTTTTAAGTATAATACTCCTATAAAACTCAAACAAGAAACAATCTTTTTTATTTCGTAAAATATGCGACACATCTTCTTGGTTTGTTTAAAAAGGAGAGAACACTTTGGACAGACGAACGGCTTACACAAAAATGGTTATCAAAGAAGCCTTTTTAAAGTTTCTTAACAAGAAACCGCTAGCACAAATTACAATAAAAGAAATATGCCTAGAAGCGAATATCAACCGCGCAACCTTCTATCGTAATTATAAGGATTTATATGATTTATTTGAAGAAATCGAAATGGAATTGATGCAGGAAGCATTTCCTAACGGTACTAACTCTTACGAAATCTCTCAATTACTTGATGTTATTTATAAAAATCAGGTATTCTATAAAGAATTTTTAGGAACTCATTTGCAAAGTAGTTTTATAAAAACTATGACTGATGAAATGAAAATCACCTTTGCAAATATCTTAAAAGAAAAAGGTGTTTATGATGGAAAAACCTATGAGCATTCTTTCCATTTTGCTGTACATGGAGCAACTGGAATTATAAACGAATGGTTTAATAACGGTTGTGTTCCTCCTCCAAAAGAGTTTTCGGAACTTTTACTAAAAATGTGCTATAAATTATTTGATTTATAAAAATAAGGCTGCCACGGCAGCCTTTTTCTTTATCTTATTAACAATAACTTCTCTGAAATGGATTCATGATAACCTGCTCGAGATTTCTAAACTTCTGTACTTCTGCTTCTAAGCGATTTGGCAAATAATGTGCTGCATTTTTGTTAAACTGTACAATATTTGCTTTCTGCAACATCTCTGCTACGAATTCTGAACAGAAGTAATGATCCTTTCTCTGACGTTTGATATTGATTCTAGAGAGTAATAATCCTACAAGATTATATTTCCATTCGAAACGTCTACTCTGGAATTCTTCGATCATCTCTACTACTTTATCGTATTCCTCTTTTGTAACACTTAATTTATAACAAATACTTTTTGAAACGATTGCTTCATGTTTTCTAGGTTTTTCTCTACGAAATCCTTTGAAATTGAAGCTATAATAGATTTCTTCATCCTGATCTACACCAATTGATGCGTGTCCATATCCTTTTCCAAGAACATAATATACGACCTTTGACCAAAAGTCTTCATAGTTTACAAAAAGCACTGATAATGTGTATTTGTTTTCCATTATTTTCCCCCAAGTGTGCGTTACCCCTAACTCCGTAGTACACTATAGCACACACTTGTATACAAGTTCAATAGGAAAATGTTACAAATATATTACATATTTATGAGTTTCTCTTAACATTTCTGTTAGTCTAGTTTGAAACGACTTACTTCTTGATTCAACATGTTTGCAATATCCATATTACCATTTGCCTGATTCTGAATATCACCAACGCTTGAAGTAATTGAAACAGAAAGCTGTGATACGTTACTGATACCTCTTGCACTTTCATCTACTGCAATATTTGCAGCCTCAATGTTATCTTTTATTGCATCCATACTACTCTTGAGTTCCTGACATGAAGCTGTGAAATCCTGCATAGTTACAGACATCTCGTGGATGTTTTCTTTATAATCGTATGCAGTTTCCTGTAACTGCTGGAAACCACCCATAGTAGTTTCATCAATAAAGTTAATCATCTTTTCAGAAGCCTCTGCCAATTCTTCTACTGCCTGAATTACTTCTCCACTTACCTGACGGATACGAGAAGCGGAATCTGCTGACTCCTGTGCAAGTTTTCCGATTTCATCTGCTACTACCGCAAAACCTTTGCCCGCTTCACCTGCACGAGCAGCTTCAATAGAAGCGTTCAATGCCAATAGGTTCGTTTGATCGGCAATCGCCAAAATGCTATCTGTTAATGTTTCGATTTCATTTACTGCTTTCGATTTTTCAATCTTGTCTTCTACCGTTGCTGATAACTGACTGGACATTTCTTTTGCATTCTCTTGAGCACCAATGGAAACATTGTATACATCATTGGCTTTTTCCATTGCCTGATAAGCGTTTGTTGCACTGTTACCCGCTTTTTCATTAATCTCATCAATTGCTTCATATACATCGTTGATTGCACCTGTAATCTCTACGATGCTTGCTGCTGTTTCCTCCATACCTGCGGACATTTCTTCCATGGTAGCAGATACATCTGTGATACTCATCTCTGCATCTTTTAAGTTATTAAACACTTCCTGAGATGCACCCTTTAAATTTGTAGAATTACCTGCGATATTAATCATAATCGTTCTAATGTATTCCAAGAGATTATTTACATTATCGCTAATCAATTCTAATTCATCACCAGACTTAATCTCGAGTTTCTGTGTTAAATCACCTTCGTTATTAACTAAATCATAAATTTTATCATTAATTAAAGAAACGTTCTTTGTAATGGCATTTACAAAAATTGCAATTACAAGGGCAGATACCACTAAAGCAACTACTGTACACCCCATACTGAGCATCTGAATAATGCCTACCAATCGAAGCACCTCTGAGCCATCATAGTCACAACCTAATACAGCTACCACTTCTCCTGCTTCGTTTGTAATAGGTACATAGGAAGAAATCAGGTTACCATACTCATTAGAAACTACATACTCACGTACATAATCTTTTCCACCAAGTGCTGTTTTAACCGGTTCTGCATCATCATCATAAGCATCGCCTGGCTGGCACTGTCCCTCGGAATCATCGGTATCGATTCCATAGTATAACTGACCATTTTCTTCATAAATGGTATACATATATAAAATGCCACAGGTTTCTTTTATTTCTCTCAAATTTGTAAGCTCTGTCTGATAGATTTCTGTCTCTGCACAATCTCCCTTACACTGGTCGATGGCATCTCCATCAATCATAGACGAAGCAATGCTTGCTGCTAAATGAGATTTCTCTACTCCAACTTCAATATATGCTGCTTCGCCTATCAAATACATCATAGTACCCATGGCGCTAGTAATCACCAAAATAATGATAAGCACAGGTAATAAAATCTTCGCACGAATATTGAGTTTTCTAGTTTTATGCTTTTTCTGCTGTTTATTCTTTTCTTTTGACATACAAAAGAACCCCCTTTATCTTTCGATACTTACAAAATATATTTTAATACTCTCGAACAAAATTGTCTATACAATTCAAACAAAAACCCCCAAGAAATTTCAAAAATTTCTTGGGGGTTATTCGCATTCATTCAATTACTTTTATTAGATAAGATTCTGTGATTTTAACCAAGCGATTTCGTCCTTGATAGTTTCTTTATATGGACGTGTTTTGTATCCGATTTCTCTCTGTGCTTTTGAATAATCAAATGAGTTATTCTTATCTAAGTTGTATACAGAGAATGTAGTCATAAGTGGTTCTTTACCAGACTTTTCTGCTGATTTTTCCATCATTGCTGCAAGTTTGTATGCAATACCAAGTGGTAAAAATGTCTTGATTGGTTTACAGCCTGATTCTTCACAGATTAACCTAACGAAATCACGGAATGATACTTCTTCGTTTGCAAGGATGTATGATTCACCCTTCTTACCAAAGTCTGCTGCACCGATACATCCTGCTGCAAGGTCACGTACGTCACAAAGGTTGAATGAACCATCCATACCCATTGGCATAGCACCTTTTAAGATTTCAATAACTGTACCTGTTGTTTCACCGATTGCTGGATCTTCTGGTCCAAGAATACCTGAAGGAAGTACGATACATGCATTTAAACCTTCAATATTTGCTGCATCAAGTACTGCCTGTGAAGCGATAGCTTTTGAACGGCTGTAGCATCCTACTGTCTGGTCTTCGTCGTAGTAGATTACTTCGCGCATCTTACGGCCTTTCTTTTCTTCTGGAATAGCACCTGTTGATGAACAGTATACTAATTTTTTACATTCTGGGTGTTTCTTCATTACGTGAAGAATGTTCTTTGTACCACCTACGTTTACGTTCATAACAAGTGGGCTGTAATCAGGTGTTACTGTTACTACTGATGCGATGTGCATACAGATTGTTTCTGTTCCTTCTGGTACTGTGAAGAATTTTTCTACATCTTCAATTGAACAAAGGTTACCTTCTACTACTTCTACACCTTCTGGAATATACTGAATCGCTTTGTCACCTGGTAAAGCAAATGCTCTAACCTTGTCACCTCTGGCGATTAACTGTCTACAAACGTGTCCCCCTAAAAATCCTGCTGCTCCTGTTACTAAATATAATGTGTTGCTCATGTCGTCTTCTCCTTTTCTACATTTATTATTATTTTTATTGTTTACTATTTTCATCAGCATCTCTCGCTGACAAGTGAGATAATACGGCATGAATTTTTAGGAAATGTTTTTGAAATGTTAAGGTTTTGTTAAATTGAATTTTTTTGAAAAAAAACTCCCAGCTTTAACGGACTGGGAGTCTCATATTAGCAATCTAGATTCCTTTCTGTTTACGGAAGAAATCGTTAATCATCTGAACAATTTGCTCTGGTTTTGTGGTCTTAAGGATGTATCCTTCTGGTTTTAAATCAAGCACCTGCTGGATACTCTCCTTATCATTCTTACTCGTTAAGAACATAACCGGAATACTGCTGAACTCTGCTTCTGAACGAATCATCTCGAGCACCTGTTTTCCATTAATAACCGGCATTTCATAATCGAGAAGAACCAAATCTGGACGATTCGTAGAAATATACTTGATAGCCATAGTACCAGAATTTGCTAAAATGACCTGATAACTATCTTCTAACCAACCTTTTACATTACGAAGCATTGCGCCCGAATCGTCTACGACCAGGATTTTCTTTCTGGTGTGCTTACCGTTGGCTTTTATGTATTCATCCATATCGCTTACAACTTCTTTTACATCGATAGGTCTTTGGAATTCCTTCTTCAACTGCCCTCTTGGAATCAGTTTACGAATCTCTGTCAACTCATTGACATCGCCAATTACAAAAACAGAAATATTTTCTTCTACAATCTTGTCGCGTAAGAAAACCAATGGCTGCTGTTTTTTCATCATATCCTCATCTGTATACATGAGAACTGCAGAAATATCCTCTTTTATGCTATTGATTTCGTCGACGTTAGGACCAACCGTAATTACATTGTATTCTAACTCTTTTAATTGTTCCTCCATCGCAATGTTTAAATAACTGCGTCCTTCTGAGAAAACGATTATATTATGCATGATTATTTATCCTTTCATGTCTATTTTTTAAGTTCAGCAATCAGTTCATCTGCCAAATTCATAACATCTTCCATGGCAACGTCTGCCACAAATGCACTTAATGTCTCTACCTTAGTCTGACAATTTTCTGGGAATGCAAAGCCTTCTAACTTATGCATCGCTTCATCTGCCCCATCTAAATCGAAGGTATCCATGGCATTTTTTAAATTCTCTAATTCTGCTAGAATATCCTCTATCGGAACCGCTTGTTTTTCCTGCTCCTTCATTCTAGCAAATGGTTCTAAAATTGGCTTATAACTACGGTACAATGATAACACATCTGGTGTCTCTAAGGCTAGTGTTTTTATATCTTCTGCATTACCCAACTGCTCCAATCTGTAGAACTTCTCTGAAAGTTCCATAGCACCAATCATACGTGCTGTACTCTTTAGTGCATGTACTTCGATGGTATAGTCTCGAATCATACCATCTACCAGGCATTTTTCTACCTTGGTAGACTTCTGATCAATTAGTTTGTAGAAGTCCCCTAACAAACTTAAAAAGAGTTCTTTTGTTCCAGAATTCTGAATGCCTTCTTTCACATCCAAGCCTTCTATCACCAATATATCCTCAGCAGTTTCACTCTCTTTTGAAATACCTAGTGAATCGGCAAGTTCGTCGATTCCTTCTGTTACAATCAATTCCTTTGGAAGCCACTTACGAATGCATGCGCATAATTCATTCATTTTAATAGGCTTTGCGACAAAATCTGAGAACCCACTTGCAGCAAATAATTCTCTTGCCTCTGTAGTCGCATTTGCTGACAACGCTACGATTGGAAGTTCTTGGAATCTTTCTTCTTCTAACGCGCGGATTTCTTTTGTTGCTTCCACCCCATCCATAACTGGCATCATGTGGTCCATAAATACAATGTCATATGGTTTCTTCTGAACCTTCTGTAATGCCTCTTTACCATTTTCAGCAGTATCGATTTGTACACCTAATGGTTCTAACAGACCTTTTGCTACCTTAAGATTCATCTCATGGTCATCTACAATCAGGAATTTAGCCTCTGGAGCCATGAACGAAAGAATATCTTCTTCTTTCTCTAAAATAACTCCCTCGCCATTTACCGCCTGACAGAAATTCAAACTATATAATGGTTTATTAATAAAAGCGGCTTTTGTATCGGAAAGATTCTGCTGCATTGGATTCTGAAGCACGTAAAGTTTTGTGGAACAATTACGCATCTTTTCACACATATCTACCGTCAACATCTCTGCGTCATCTGTAAATACAATATCTGCCTTTATTTCTCCCGACCATACAGACTGAAAATCAACTGTTTTTACGCCATATGCCTGCACAAGTTTATCAAACTGTTCTTCTATAAATTCATTGATAAACTTGCCCGCCACTACGATGGAGTCTAATTTTTCTTTTTTAATATCCGCTGCCTTTTTTTCTGTGCAAATACGCTGTGGAATATTAAAATAGAAGGTACTTCCTTTTCCATACTCGCTACTTACCCCAATGGTACCATCCATCAGTTCTACCATCTGTTTAGAGATAGAAAGTCCAAGACCGGTACCTTCTTTGAAATGATTCTTCTCTTTATCCACCTGAGAATACGTACCAAAGAGTTTATCGATATCTTCTTCTTTAATACCTTGTCCAGAGTCCTCTATCTTATAGATAACATTTACATTTTCTGCATCAATTGGCTCCGCCTTCACAGAGAGTTTCACATATCCTTCATCTGTAAACTTAATCGCATTATTCATCAAATTGATAATAACCTGACGGATACGCTGTCTATCACCGTACAATACTTCTGGCAAATCGGTATCTATATCATATAAAAGCTCTACGTCCTTTTCTCCAATACGATTTAGGAAAATCATAGATAAATCATGGAAGGTGGACATAGGTTCATACTCATCCTTGATGATATCCATCTGACCGGCTTCAATCTTTGAAAAGTCCAAAATATCATTAATAATAGTAAGTAATGCATCACCTGAGCTACGAATATTATTTAAATATTCCCTGGTGCTTGCTGGCAAATCTTCGCGAAGAAGAATATCTGTCATTCCTACAATTGCATTCATTGGCGTTCGGATTTCATGTGACATATTCGACATAAACATCGATTTTGCCTGATTGGCTTCTTCTGCACGTTCTTTTTCTTCTTCGATTTGATGTAATAATTTACATTGTTCACTCACATCAAGCAGCAGCATACTATAACCTTGAATTTTCCCGTCTTGATGGATTGGCTCTACTTCTTTTGTATAATGCTTTCCATCGATATGTAAATTTAATTCGTCATTTAAAAACAGCTGTTTTACCCGAACCGGAAGTGGATGATTCTTTCCCAGCAGACGCAGTTCCGGAAACATCTTTTTTGCACATGGATTCGCGTCTAAATAACCATACAGACTGTCCGCAATAATAAATACATTATCCGAATGTTCAATTACCCATTCTCTTCCCTGATCCGTAACATTAAAG
>JAZURS010000142.1:0-18529 GCA_045606325.1 Agathobacter sp. | reverse complement strand
ATGGGACTTGTAAACTATGTGTTTGAAAGCCCAGATGAACCTACGGATGTAGAAGCAAAAGGTCTTGTGGCAGAACTTCGTGAAAAGGGACAGTCTGAAGAAGAAATCTTAAAGACAATCAATGCAGGTACGAGAGAGCATACACGTATCCTTCTCCCATGGAATGAATATCCAGAAAGTATGCGTGAAGGTTTACGTCAGCCGATTAATGAAGAGATTACAAAGACATACAAGGAATTAATCGCACTTCGAAAGAGCGACAAAACGCTTGTATATGGTGATTTTGAAGTTATCAATGATAAAAAAGACAGATTTGTTTACAGCCGTACATTAAATGGGACAACATATGTAGTAGACTGCAACTTAGGAAAGAAACAGCAGAAAGCATATCTTCCAGAAGGATATGAAGCAGTATATCTTTCTAAGAATAGTATCTGCCATGAGTTGTCAGCATATGAAGTACGAATTTGGAAGAAATAAGTATGAAACTAAGAATTTATGCAATGACGCATAAAAAATTTGATGTTCCAAAGGATTCTATGTATCAGCCACTGCATGTTGGGCATGCGGTGGCTGATGATTTAGGATATCCAGGAGATGATGTGGGAGAGAATATTTCTCATTTGAACTGTTATTACAGTGAATTAACAGGGCATTACTGGCTTTGGAAAAATTGTAAAGACATCGATTATATTGGAACTTGCCATTACAGAAGATATCTGATTAATGAGCAGGAAAAAGTACTTACAAAATATGAATATGAGCATTTGCTGAAGAACTATGATTTGGTGACAACCAAGCGTGTGATACTAAACAATTCGTATCATTATGGTTTTTCTGCAAATCATAATATAAAAGCTTTGGATTGCACAGGTGAGGTAATAAGAGATTTGTATCCAGAGTATTATGATACTTATCTGACTTTGGTGCAGGGGAATGAAACATATTTTGGAAATATGTTTGTGACAAGCAAGCAGTTGTTTGATAAGTATTGCGAATGGCTTTTTTCTATCTTTGCAGAGGTAGAGAACCGTATAGACTTAGATACTGATGAGGATGCATATCATAAACGTGTGCTAGGGTTTATTTCTGAGTTTTTGTTGCTGGTCTGGGTAAGCGTAAATCGGTTAAAGGTTTATGAATGCAAGGTTGGTATGCTGGGCGAAAAGGCCGAAACCAGAGAGTTAAAAGAAAGATTGGGAGAGTATTTTAGAGAGAAAGACATTCAGGGTGCAATGCAGTATTTTCTCCAGGTAAAAGAGGCGCGTCCAGATGTAATGATGGAGGCTTCGGATGTAACAGGAGAGCTGCGTCTTTGTATGCAGATTATCTCTACGGCGGGAAAAGAACAGGAAGCATATGGTTCGTCAGTGCTAGATAGTGAAAATGAATTTCGAAGATTAATTACTCTTTTTACGGAGTTGAATAATATCGTCTACAGAAAACATCATGATAAAAGTACCATAGAGGATGAGCGCTTTTTGAAAGCAAATCACATTTCACAGGTTGCTTATGATGTGGCAGAGTCCGTATACAAGTCAATTGAGAGTGCGCGAAAAAATGCACCTGAATTTTTTGGAAGTAGATTATAAGATGTCGGAGGTATTTATGACATACGAACAAATAAAAAAGGATGAAGAAGTATTGGCATTGATTAAGAAAGGAAATGCCAATTTACATGTATTAGGTTTTACAGACCATTCTGAAGCCCATACAGCTCTTGTGGCGGAGCGTGCGGCTATGATTTTGGAAAAGTTCGGTTATAGCGTTCACGAGCAGGAATTAGTAAAAATCGCAGGTTTTATGCATGATATAGGAAATGCAATAAACCGTAAAAATCATGCAGAATATGGCGGGTTACTGGCTAACGAAATCTTGAAAGCCTATGACATTTCTGTTGAGGATAGAATTACCATCGTATCTGCGATTAGTAACCATGATGAGTCTACTGGAAGGGCGATGGATGCTATATCTGCAGCGCTTATTATTGCAGACAAGACGGACGTACGTCGTAATCGAGTTCGCGATGAAATCGCTGCTTTTGATATTCATGACCGAGTGAATTACGCAGTTACAGGTTCGAATTTAAAAATAGATTTGGATGAGAAAGTAATTTCATTGAATCTTCAGATTGATGAAAGTATATGCACAATGTATGAGTATTTCGAAATTTTCCTTGGACGTATGATGATGTGTCGTAGTGCGGCTGACATCTTGGGAGCTTCCTTCAAACTTAAGGCGAACGGAGTTAAAATACTATAATAGATAATTGTATTTAGAAAAGAGGACTAGATTATGCTTAGACCTAAGATTGGTTTGGATTGGGACGACGTAACTGCCCCATTTAACAGTATTGCTATTAATATGGCAAATGAAAAATATCAATATGAAAATCCGCTTCGTCTGGACGAGATTACGAGTTGGGAAAACACAGGGCGCACCAGTGTAATTAAAGAATTCTATCATGATGAAGAATTATATAGAAGACAAGTAGTTACAGAAAAGACTAAGAAATGTATCCGTAAACTAATGGAGATAGCAGATGTTTACTTTATTACAGCGGTATATCCACAGTATATGGGGATTCGTGCAGCGCAAATTTTAGAGGCGTTTCCAGAACTTCCACCAGAAAATATCATTTTGGGTAATGCCAAGAATCTGGTGCAGTTCGATATTATTTTGGATGATGCAATCCATAATGTGTTAGAGTCGCCTGCGACTTATCCAGTCCTTATGAGAAAACCATGGAATTGGAAGATGACCGGGCTTTTATCGGTAAATAACATGAGCGAATTTGTGCTTATGGTAAAACAGATTATCAATGCTGCAATGCATAAGACCCAGGAGATTAAAGTGCCTTCGGTGCTTGCATTAGTAGGGCCTTCAGGTTCTGGAAAGAGCCGCATTGCAAAAACTCTTCGTTCGGATGAGCGTTTTGAGAGTCCACTCACATATTGTACAAAGAAATCCAATAAGCATAATTATCTTTCAGAGGCAGAATTTGCACAGCAGAACTTTTTTGAAAAGACTAGATATGCAGGCGTACAGTATGGGACTAAAAAAGAGGACATTCAGGCGGTGTTGGATCGCGGTCATTTTGCAGTAATGCCACTCGATATGTGTGGAGCGATTGCGATGAAGCGTCATTTCCCTACAGCAATTATTTATATCAACAAAGACAAAGAAGAATTGATTCAGGATATTATAGAAAGTGATTATACAACGGAAGAAAAGACGCTTCGTCTTTTATCTATCGATGCTGAAAAACGCAATCGAGAGATTTGTGATTATGTAATTGATAACACCAAAGGTGATGGTGGAGAACAGATAATGAATATGATTTTCTAACATAAAACGGAGAGTGCAAACTCTCCGTTTTTGCGTATCTTGACAGACGGTGAGTGCTGTAATATTATAATCGTATCTTTTTTCTTTTTGAAATATTTCGAACTTAAATTCCCGGAGACATATGAATTTAAAAGTGGGAGGTTGACACCAAATGTGACACCAACTATACTTAAAGGAGAAATTTATGTCAAAATGGGACAAATTAATAAAGAGAATCAAATTACTGGATAAGAATCTTCGATTTGAAGAAATCCAAAAAGTACTAGAGTATTTTGGATATGAACTCAAAAAGTCAGGAGGTAGTCATTATACCTTTCGGAAGAAAGGATGTAGAAAGATTACGATTCCTAAGCATAGAGTTATAAAAACAGTATACATTGAAATGGTACGAGATGTTGTTGAAGAGGAGGAGAAGCGTAATGAAAACAGTTGAATATTACATGAGTTTACCTTATAAGATTGAACTATATCCGGATGTGGAAGAAGGTGGTTATGCAGTTGCATGTCCAGAGTTACCGGGTTGTTTAAGCTGTGGAGAAACAATAGAGGAATGTATTGAGAGTATTCAAGATGCAAAAATGGCATGGATAACAGCGTCATTGGAGGATGGAGATGAAATTCCAGAGCCAAGCAATAAAGATGCTTATTCTGGACAGTTTAAAATTCGAATGCCAAAAAGCCTTCACAAAAAACTCGCAGAACATTCTAAAGAAGAAGGAATTAGTATGAATCAATATTGTATTTATTTATTAAGTATGAATGATGCATACAGGACGAAAGAAAAGGTTATGTAAATTGAGGAAGTCGACGATTAATTCGTCGGCTTCTTATTTTTTATAGGTAACTGTGTCAGTATAACAGCTGTAAATACAAGTCCGCATCCAATTAGTTCTTTCGTTGAGAGAATCTCTTTTAGAATCAGCCAACCTGCAAGCGCTGCAAATACAGATTCCAGGCTCATGATAAGGGATGCCACAGTTGCTGGCAAATGTTTTTGACCAATAATCTGGAAGGTATAAGCAATTCCACAGGAGATTACACCTGTATATAAAAGTGGAAGAACAGCACCTATGATATTATTCCAGGTTGGGATTTCTGTTAGTAACATACCGATACCTGAAAAGATAGAAGTAACGAGAAACTGCATCATACTTAAGGCAACTCCATTTACTTTTGGGACAAAATAATCAACCGCGGTGATCTGGATTGTAAAGAAAAAAGCGGATAGTAAAAGATAGATGTCGCCTGTGCTAAGTACAAACACTTCATCTTTCATACAAAGAAGATATAATCCAGTCATTGCAAGCACAACACCAATCCAAACTCGGATAGGAAGCTTCTTCTTAAAGAAAAGTCCGAGTAGTGGTACGAATACAATGTAAAGGGTAGTGATAAATGCAGATTTTCCAACGGTGGATTGTTCAAGTCCCATTTGCTGAAAGTTTGATGCGACACAGAGGGAAAGTCCACATGTTAGTCCGCCTAGTAGTAAATCCTTATTAAAAAGAGATTTTACCCTATCTTGAACGTTGTTCATATCCTGTTTTGTAAAGAATATCTGCCATAACAGTACAGGCAATAGTGTTAGTGCACCTATAAAATTTCGAATGCTGTTAAAAGCAAAGGCATTAAGGTAATTGGTTCCCATACTCTGTGCTACAAAAGCAGTACCCCAGATTATGGAGGCGGTTAGTAGCAGAAGGGCTCCTTTTAAAGGTTGTTTTTTCATATGTGATATTACTTCCTTATTATATGTAATTCTATGTGTTTCTTATTTTAGTAAAAAATGCACATGTATACAAGTGAAAATTTGAATATTTTAACAAATTGCCAAAATTGGTAAAAGGGAGTATAGTTATGTTATAAATTGAAACGTTTCAAAAACGTTTTAAATATCATCTCAGGGAACTAGAGAAAAGTCTCTGAGATATTATTTGAAACAAATTGGAAACGTTTCCAAAAAAGAAGGAGGAAAACAAAACATGAAAAAGAGATTACTCTCACTCGGACTCATCGCAGTTATGGCTGTTTCTATGTTAGCTGGCTGTGGTGGCGGAAACTCAGATGCAGGTGCTAATGGCGACGAAGCTAAAGGATCTGTATACTACTTAAACTTCAAACCAGAACAGGGAGATGAATGGGAAGCTCTTGCAAAAGCTTACACAGAAGAAACTGGTGTAGAAGTTACTGTTGTAACAGCAGCAGAAGGTACTTATGAAACAACACTTATGGGCGAAATGGCAAAAGATGACGCTCCAACATTATTCCAGGTTAACGGACCTGTAGGTCTTGCTAACTGGAAAGACTATTGCTACGATCTTTCAGGATCAGACATCTACAAAGAATTAACAAATGATACTTTCGCATTAAAAGATGGTGACAAAGTTGCTGGTATTGGATACGTTATCGAATCTTATGGTATCATCGTAAACAAAACATTACTTGAAAAAGCTGGCTACAAAGTAGAAGATATCAACTCATTTGCTAAATTAAAAGAAGTTGCAGAAGATATCACAACTAGAAAAGACGAACTTGGATTCGCAGCATTCTCTTCAGCAGGTATGGACAGCTCTTCTGACTGGAGATTCAAAACTCACTTAGCAAACTTACCAATCTACTTCGAATATCAGGCAGATGGTATCAATACAACAGACGCTATCAAAGGTACATACCTTGATAACTACCGTGCAATGTGGGATCTTTATGTAAACAACGCTACTTGCGAAGGTAAAGATTTATCAGCTAAAACTGGTGATGATGCAGTTGCAGAAATGCTTAATAAAGAAGCTGTATTCTATCAGAATGGTTCTTGGGCATATGGCGATTTAGTTGGCGAAGGCAAACTTGCTGCTGAAGATCTTACAATGATTCCTGTTTATGTTGGTGTAGGCGAAGAAGCTAACCAGGGATTATGTACTGGTACAGAAAACTACTGGTGTGTAAATAGCAATGCTAGCGAAGAAGATATTCAGGCTACATTAGATTTCATCGCTTGGTGTGTAACATCTGAAAAAGGTACAAAAGCTATGGCTGAAGATATGGGCTTTGTAATCCCATTCAAGAACGCTGCAGAATCAGAAAACATTTTCGTTAAACTTGATGCTGAAATGACAGCAGCAGGCAAAACACCTGTATCTTGGAACTTCACAACAATGCCTTCAGAAGAATGGAAGAACGGCGTTGGTTCAGCATTAACAGCATACGCAGCAGATCCAACAGATGCTAACTGGGAAGCAGTTGAAAAAGCATTCGTAGATGGATGGAAAGCAGAAGCTAGTAAATAATATAATCGTATCATTCATAGGAATAGTATGATGTAAACTCATCAGGACAGGCAGATTCCTGCCTGTCCTGATTTTCTATTAGGAGGATTTATGGAAAAAGCGTTAAAAAAATATGGAATTGTTTTTGCGCTTCCTACTTTTATTGCATTTGCAATTGGATTTATTTGGCCTTTTATACAGGGCTTTTATTTGTCTTTTTGCCAGTTTATCACAATTGACAAACCAACTTTTACAGGTCTTACGAACTACATCGAGATTTTCAAAGATCCAGAATTCTTAGCAGCTTTCTGGTTTACTGTAAAATTTGCGATTGTATCGGTTGTATCAATTAATGTAATTGCGTTTGCACTGGCATTATTCCTGACAAAAGGTTTAAAGGGAACTAATATTTTCCGTACGGTATTCTTTTTACCTAACTTAATTGGTGGTATCGTACTTGGATATATCTGGCAGATTTTGATTAACTGTGTATTATCATTAGTAGAAGCTCCACTTCTTGCTTTAAATTCTGAGGCAGGATACTGGGGTCTTATTATCTTAATGTGCTGGCAGCAGATTGGATATATGATGATTATTTACATTGCAGGTATTCAGAATATTTCAGAAGATGTAATTGAAGCGGCAAGAGTAGATGGAGCGAATGCATGGCAGACATTAATCAAGGTAAAACTTCCTATGGTTATGTCATCCATCACAGTATGTGTATTCCTTACACTTACAAACTCATTTAAATTATTTGACCAGAACCTGGCACTTACAGGTGGTAAGCCATACCATGAAACAGAAATGCTGGCACTTAATATTTACCAGACTTTCTATGGTCGTGCGGGTGCACAGTGGAAGGGCTTTGGTCAGGCAAAAGCGGTTATTTTCTGTATTTTAGTAATAACCATTTCAATGTTCCAGTTAAATGCTACACGTAAGAGGGAGGTGCAGAGTTAATATGAAAAAGACAGGTAAAATTCTTGATTATATTCTCATGGTATTATTAGGCATCTTTTCTGTAGCGTGGATGTATCCAATTTTTATGATTTTAATCAATTCGATTAAAGCAGAAAATGCGATTCAGACGGATACGGTATTTCAATTACCTACAGCTGAAACCTTTGTTGGATTAGATCATTATATTAATGCGTTAGATTCAAAAGGATTTTTCAATAGCTTTATTTACAGTTTATTTATTACTGTATCATCAGTGGCAGCTATTTTATTATTCTGCTCAATGTGTGCGTGGTTTATCACTAGAGTACAGGCTTGGTACGCAAAATTATTATATTTCTTATTTGCATTCTCTATGGTAGTACCATTCCAGATGGTTATGTACACATTATCATCTACAGCAGATAAATTGGATTTGAACACTCCATGGAATATTTGGATTATTTATCTCGGTTTTGGAGCGGGTTTAGCGGTATTTATGTTTACCGGATTTATGAAATCTATTCCACTTGAAATCGAAGAAGCAGCTATGATTGATGGTTGTAATCCAATCCAGATTTTCTTTTTGATTGTATTACCAATGTTAAAACCTACCATGGTTTCTGTAGCTATCTTGGAAGCTATGTGGGTATGGAATGACTACTTGTTACCAACTCTTGTACTTGATATCAAGGAATACAGAACAATTCCTATGTTAATCCAGTACTTCAAGGGAAGTTATGGTCGTGTAGAAATGGGACCAATGATGGCATGTATTATGCTTACAGTTATCCCTATCGTTATTGTATATGTATTAGGACAGAAACACATTATTAAAGGTGTTGCAGCTGGTGCTGTAAAGGGTTAGAAAGAGAAGAACTGGAGAGGGTTCTATGACAATAAAAGATATTGCGAAAGAATCAGGATACGCAGTGGGGACGGTTTCGAGAGTGTTAAATGATCAGCCGGGCGTTTCTGAGAAAGCGCGTAAACGAATTATGGAAGTGGTAGACAAATACCAATTCCGATTGAATAGCAATGCGAAGCTTTTAAAGCAGCAGAGCAATAATAGTGTAGCTATTATCATCAAAGGTACAAAAAATATGCTCTTTGCAAGTTTGGTAGAAAGCTTGCAGGGGCGTATCAAAGATAAAGGCTACACAAGTGTTATTTATTATATTAGAGAAGACGACCATGAGGTTGAGCAGGCTATGCAAATCTGCCGTGATATCAAACCTCTTGGCATATTGTTTTTAGGTAGTAATACAGAAAACTTCCGAGAAAAGTTTGAGTACGTGGACGTACCATGTGTATTGGTAACTAACCCAGCAGATGGATTAAAATATGATAATCTGTCTAGTGTGTGCATCAGTGATAAGAGTGCAGCAAAAAAAGCGGTGGATTATCTCATTAATGCCGGACACAAAAAAATAGCAATTTTAGGCGGTGAAATGCTGCATTCAACTCCAGCAAAAGCCAGATTTGAGGGGTGTATGGAAGCATTTGCAGAGAATGGGCTGACATTTGACGCAGATACCTATCTGGAAAGTGATTATTTCACAATGGAAGGTGGGTATACTTCCATGAAAAGTCTTCTAAAGAGAGTACAAGATTTCACAGCTGTATTTGCGATGTCAGATGTTACAGCGCTAGGAGCAATTCGTGCGATTCATGATAGTGGACTTCGCGTTCCAGATGACATATCTGTGATAGGTTTCGATGGAATAGAAATGGGCCAGTACATGGTACCAAAACTGACGACGATTGCGCAGCCTGAGGTACAGATTGCGGAACGCGTCGTAGACATTTTGTTGAAACAGATTAGTGGAGATGAAAAGGCGATTTACGAGCAGACGATGTTTACCTTGATAGAAGGGGATAGTGTGCGTAAGATATAATACTTGTTTTTCTGCTAAAATAGGTATAAAATTAAGGGTGACTAGTAAATTAATACCAAAAAGGAGAAGTGTATATTATGTTTACAAAAATGATTAACATCTTAAAAGAGAATCCAAGAAAAATCGTTTTCCCAGAAGGTAGCGATCCACGTATCTTGGAAGCGTCTGCTAAATTACTTGCAGAAGGCATTCTTACTCCAATTTTAGTAGGAGACAAAGCAGAAATTGAAGCAGCTGCAGCAGCTGGTAACTTCAATATCGCAGGTGCAGAAATCATTGATCCAGCAAATTATGATGGATTTGAAGAAATGGTTGATTTGTACTGTGAACTTCGTAAGAAAAAAGGTGTTACACCAGAAGAAGCTCGTAAAGTATTATCAGCTTCTAACTACTTCGGAACAATGCTTGTAAAAATGGGCAAAGCTGAAAGCTTACTTGGTGGAGCAACATACTCTACAGCTGATACAGTTCGTCCAGCATTACAGCTTATCAAAACAAAACCAGGTAATACTATTGTATCTTCATGCTTCATCTTGGCTCGTCCAGATGGCAATGGTGGAAATGAATTATTAGCAATGGGTGACTGTGCTATTAACTTATTCCCAACAGATGATGAATTAGTAGAAATCGCTGGGGAAACAGCAAAATGTGCTGAAATCTTCGGTATCGATCCTAAGGTTGCATTCTTAAGCTACTCTACACTTGGCTCAGGAAAAGGCGAAGCAGTAGATAAAGTTCGTTCAGCTGCTAATAAAGCAAAAGAAAGATATCCAGAACTCGCTATCGACGGCGAATTACAGTTTGATGCAGCAGTTTCTCCAACAGTTGCTAAGACAAAATGTCCAGATAGCAAGGTTGCAGGACAGGCTAATACATTTGTATTCCCTGACATCAACGCTGGTAACATCGGATACAAGATTGCACAGAGACTTGGCGGATTTGATGCTTATGGCCCAATTCTTTTAGGCTTAAATGCACCAATCAACGACTTATCTCGTGGATGTAATGCTGAAGAAGTATATGCAATGGCTATTATTACAGCTGCACTTGCATAAAAAATAATGAAAAGGAAAAAGCTCAGCTTAAGCTGAGCTTTTTTATTCTAATAAAATACGTGATGTCCGATAATTGTACCTGGAGTCGTACCTTTATTTACTTTGAAGAAGAGTGCATCTATGATATGCTTACCATTTAAAACCTCTGTTGCTGCACGAATGCATTCGTCATTAACGCCTCTTTCTAAACGATCGGCTAATCGGCCGCTGGCAGCAGGAGAGAACTGATTTTTTTGGTAGATTACTCCGGTAATGGTGTTTGGGAAACGGGTGCTTTTTACACGGTTCATAACAACGTTCCCTACGGCAATCTTTCCTTCATAAGGTTCACCTTCAGCTTCGCACTGAATAATAGCTGCTAAAAGATATGCCTCCCCTTCTTGTGGGGTGTAATATATATTACTAAAGTCTTCTTTTCCCATTTGTTGAAGCTCGAGCCATTTTAAGTAGTCGGCTTTCGCTTTTTCTTCTTCTAACTTCTTTTCAACTGCTTCCCAGTACGCAAGTTTCTCTTCTAAATCTTCCAAGTCTTTGTTTTTATTTGCAATATCGGACTGGGTTTTATCGATGTCATCTTGCGTTTTATTGATGAGATTAGAAACATTTGCTTGTTTTTCTTTCATGTCATCTTTTAAAGCGATAAGAGAATTGTTTTCATCAACAAGCATTTCTTTTTTTGCTGTAATTTCTTCTTTCAGTTGCTGATATTCGTTCAGCTTTTCTCTGTCATATGAAGTAATAGTAGACACATATTCGACTCTGTTTAAAAAATCTGCAAGAGATTTGCTCTCTAATAAAGTAACGAGCAGAGATGTGTGGCCCTTTTCATACATAAACTGGATGCGGGCTTTCATATCTTCATATTGTTTTTCGGATTGTGCGGTTGCACTTTCTAATTCTGAAGTGATGTTCGAAATGTCATCCTGTTTTGAAGTAATCTGCCCCTCCAAAGAGTTCATGTCATTGGCAAGGGATTGAAGATTACTATTCAAATCGTGTAAATCGCCTTTAAGAGCATCTTCTTGTTTGTTGTAGTCATCTAATTCATCCTGTGCGTCGTCTATTTGATTCTGCAAATTATCGATTTCATTATTCGCATTGTCAATGTCTGTTTGTGAACCACTTGCAACAATTGTTGTAAGGGACAAACACAAAACGAGTAGTAACGAAGGAAGAATTTTCTTTATGTAGTAAAATGTCATATAAAATCTCCTTAATGTATCTATTCTAACAGAAAAATTGTTCTTTTGCAAAGAAAGTTGTATAGTTGGGACTATTAGTTCCGTGATTTTTTTGGTATACTTATGTAAGGCGGATTGGATGCACAATTTTGAAAGGAAGGAAAAGATATGCGAGTAGGTTTAGGATATGATGTTCATAAATTAGTTGAAGACAGAAAATTAATTTTAGGAGGCGTGGAGATTCCACATACATTGGGGCTTTTAGGACATTCAGACGCAGATGTGCTGGTGCATGCGATTATGGATGCATTGCTTGGAGCAGCTGCGATGGGCGATATCGGAAAACATTTCCCTGACACAGACCCAGAGTACAAGGGTGCAGATAGCATGAAGCTGATGGCTCATGTGCGTGATTTGATAGAAGAAAAAGGTTTTGTGATTGAAAATATCGATGCAACAGTAATTGCACAGAAACCAAAGCTTCGTCCTTATATTGATCAGATGGAAGAAAATATTGCGAAAGTACTTCGTATTGAAAGAGACCAGATTAATGTAAAAGCAACTACAGAAGAACGCCTTGGATTTACAGGCCGTGAAGAAGGTATGGCAGCACAGGCAATTTGTTCGCTGGTTACTATGTATGAAGCAAGTGTGCAGGTAGGCTGCAATGGTGGTTGTGGAAATTGTCACGAATAGTAGTGTGCGATAAGACACGAAAGGATAGAGTATGGGACTTACAAAAGCGATTTTAAAATTTGCCGCACCGCTTCCAAAGATTGAAGAGCAGAAAAGATTTCTCTTTATTGGTCCTCATCCTGATGATATTGAAATTGGTGCAGGAGCAACGGCAGCAAAATTAGTTGATATGGGAAAAGAGGTTCGTTTTCTTATCTGTATCGATGGAAGATTTGGAACTGTAAACGCACCAGAAGGATTGTATGGTGACAAATTGGTAGAAATTCGTCAGCAGGAATCCAAAGATTCTGCAACAAAGTTAGGGGTAAAAGAAGTACATTTTCTTAATTTAAAAGATGGTGGGTTCTATGAGCAGCAAGATTTGATTGCAGGTATTGCGAAAGAAGTAGGGGATTTTAAACCTGATGTCATCTTTGCACCAGACCCTTGTGTGACTAGCGAATGTCACAGGGATCATCTCAATGTAGGAAATGCAGCAAGACAGATTGCGTGCTTTGCACCTTATAAGGATATTATGGAAGGATATGGAGCGGATTTTGCTCCAGTAAAGGCGCTTGCGTATTATATGACGGCAAAACCTACACAATATATTAAGACCACGGGATATGTTAAGAAACAGCTGGAGGCGATTTTTGAATGTCATCTGAGCCAATTCCCAAAAGGATGTGGAGATGCACAGTCTATTCCATTATATTTGAAAATAAGAAGCATTGATTTTGGAATTCGTTCCTTAAAGGGATGTGCAGAGGGTTTTCGTGTGCTGGGTGTGACGCAGATGCATTGTTTGCCTGAAGCAGGGAAGTAATTCCTTGACAAAATCGTATTTTGTGCATAAACTATATTGTAAGTTTTGTTTTATAAAATAAAGGCTTTGAACGGAAAGAGTAGAAAGTAAAGTAAAGCAAAAGAGAGAAGCGGTCACCGGCTGAAAGCTGCTTCGGTTTTATGTTTCGAAAGTGCATCCGGGAGCTGATTTGGTGAAGTAAAGTCCTAGCCAAATACGATTGACACATGTTACGTGTTTTGAGGAAGTAGACAAGAGGGGGATTCGCTCCCCAGGCAGTAGTGTACTTCGAATTAGAGTGGAACCACGGACTATCCCGTCTCTATGGAGGCAGGATGGTCCTTTTTTTGGAGGTAGTTTATGGGATTTATTCAAACCGTAAAAGAAGAAATTAATATTATACGCGAAAGAGACCCTGCGATTCACTCCAACTGGGAGGTGTTTTTGTATCCTAGTTTCAAAGCGGTCATGATGTATCGTACTGCTCATAAATGGTATGTAAATGGACATTATTTCTGGGCACGTTGGTTGTCCCAGAAGGCTGTGCGCAAGACTGGGATTGAAATTCATCCAGGTGCACAGATTGGTAAAGGTCTATTTATTGACCACGGTTCAGGTGTTATAATAGGTGAGACAACGATTATTGGTGACAACTGTACACTTTATCAGGGAGTAACCCTTGGTGGTACAGGAAAGGAGCAGGGTAAGAGACATCCTACCCTTGGCAATAATGTCATGGTAAGTGCAGGCGCAAAGGTACTAGGTTCTTTTACAATTGGTGATAATTGTAAAATCGGTGCAGGTAGCGTTGTGTTGGAAGAGGTGCCACCAAACTGTACCGTAGTAGGTATTCCGGGACGTATTGTTCGAAGGAATGATGCAAATATGCCTCAGGAACTCTTAGACCACGATAATCTTCCTGACCCAATTCAGGATGAAATCGGATGCCTGGAATTAAATGAAGCAGAACTTGGCAAAAGAGTAGACAGCTTGGAGCAGGAAGTAGAACAGCTCAAAACCTTGCTGGAATTAACTGCAAGCGCAAATATAAATTAGAAGGAGAAACGAATGGAAAATAAATTTAAATTTTACAACACATTAACAAGAAATATTGACACAGTTATCCCAAATGTAGAGGGAAAAATCGCTATGTATACTTGTGGTCCAACTGTGTATCATTTTGCACATATTGGAAATCTTCGCAGTTATATCATGGAAGATGTATTAGAAAAATCTCTTCGTTACGTAGGTTATGATGTAAAACGAGTTATGAATATCACAGACGTTGGACATCTTTCTAGTGATGCTGACACTGGTGAAGATAAGATGTTAAAGGGAGCAAAGCGCGAAAACAAAACAGTTTTAGAAATTGCTCAGTTTTATACAGATGCATTCTTTAGCGATTGCGAAAAGTTAAATATCAAACGTCCTGACGTAGTAGAACCAGCAACAAACTGTATTCCAGAATTTATTCACATGGTGCAGGTGCTTTTGGACAAAGGGTATGCATATGAAGCAGGTGGAAACGTATATTTTGACACTAGCAAGTTGGAAGACTACTATGTATTCTCTTCTGCAGTAGAAAAAGAACAGTTGCTGGAAGGTGTTCGTGCAGATGTTGATGTAGATGATAATAAAAAGAATTCAAATGACTTTGTACTTTGGTTTACAAAATCTAAATTTGAAGATCAGGCACTTAAATGGGATAGTCCATGGGGCGTAGGTTATCCAGGATGGCATATTGAATGTTCATGTATTAGTATGAAGCATTTGGGTGAATATATGGATATTCATTGTGGTGGTGTAGATAATATTTTCCCACACCACACCAACGAAATTGCACAATCAGAAAGTTTTACAGGACATAAATGGTGTAATCATTGGTTCCATGTAAACCACTTAAATGACCAGTCTGGTAAAATGAGTAAATCCAAAGGGGATTTCCTCACAGTTTCATTAATCGAAAGCAAAGGATATAATCCATTAGTTTATAGAATGTTCTGTTTACAGTCACATTACCGTAAACCATTGGTGTTCTCATATGAAGCATTGGATAACATGGTTGCTGCATATAATAAGCTGGCAAAGAAAATCGCTGAATTTAAAGAAGAAGGCGACATTGATACAACCGCATTCCGTGCTTATAAAGAGAAGTTTGAAGATGCACTTTGCAATGATTTAAATACATCTATGGCTATTACAGTTCTTTATGACGTAGTAAAAGCAGATACAAATGATGCTACCAAACTTGCGCTTATCAATGATTTTGATAAAGTTCTTTCCTTAAATCTTTACGAAGAAGGCAAGAAACTATTGGAAACTCCAGCAAATGCAGGGGTAGATGCAGAATTAGAGGCCTTTGTTCTAGCAAAGATTGAAGAACGTGCAGCTGCAAAGAAAGCCAAAGACTTTGCAACAGCAGATGCAATTCGTGATGAACTTCTTGCAAAAGGCGTAGCAATTAAAGATACAAGAGAAGGCGTAAAGTGGGAGCTTGTTTAAAAGAGGATATATAGTTTATGGAAATGAAGATTGATTCTTATATTAAAGAGCAATTTGGAGTGGAAAGCGTAGATATCCGCACATACTCACCATTGGCATTGGCTTATATAGGCGATGGCATATTTGACTTGGTTGTTCGTTCGCTCATTGTAGGCAAAGGAAATACCAAGGCGAGTCAGCTCCATTATCAGACCAGCCATATTGTAAAAGCAGAGACACAGGCCAAGATTATAGAAGCTTTGGAAAATGATTTGACAGAAGAGGAAGCGGATATTTACCGCAGAGGCCGCAATGCCAAATCGCCAACGATGGCAAAGAATGCAAGTATGGCAGCATATAGAAAAGCTACAGGTTTTGAAGCGCTTATGGGATACTTGTATTTAAAGGATGAATTCCCAAGAGTAGTAGAACTTACCAAACTTGGCTTAGAACGAGCAAATATATGTTTATAGTGTTTTCGCACAAATGGAGGAAAAATGGGATACGAAGAAAATAAAATCGAAGGACGTAATGCGGTATTAGAGGCTTTCCGTTCAGGAAAGACCATTGATAAATTATTTGTATTAGATGGTTGTCAGGATGGACCAATTAAGTCTATCACAAGAGAGGCCAGAAAAGGCGATACGATTATCAATTATGTAAGCAAGGACCGTCTGGATCAGATTTCAGAAACAGGAAAACACCAAGGTGTTATTGCTATTTCAGCAGCATATGATTATGCGGAAGTAGAGGATATTTTGGCCAACGCGGAAAAGAAGGGTGAAGCACCATTTATCATTATCTTGGATGGTATTGAAGATCCACATAATCTGGGCGCAATCATTCGTACTGCAAATCAGGCAGGTGCGCATGGAATTATTATTCCAAAACGCCGTGCGGTAGGACTTACTCCTACGGTTGCTCGTACATCAGCAGGAGCAATTAACTATACACCAGTAGCAAAGGTGACAAATATCACGCAGACGATTAAAGACTTAAAAGATAAAGGTATGTGGTTTGTTTGCGCTGATATGAATGGTACACCTATGTATGACCTTAATTTAACTGGTTCTATCGGTCTTGTCATTGGAAACGAAGGCGATGGTGTAAGTAAACTTGTAAAAGAAAACTGTGACATGATTGCCACGATTCCTATGAAGGGGGACATTGATTCCTTGAATGCATCTGTTGCAACAGGTGTATTAGCATATGAAATCGTAAGACAAAGACTCGGTAAATAAGGGTAGTGTTAAAAGGAAAGGTTCTAAATGAGTTATAAGGACTTAACAGACGAAGAATTAATTGATATGCTTCGTAAGGGTAACACGGAAATCGCTGACTATATCATGGAAAAATACAAACCATTGGTAAGAAAGAAGACCAATGCCATGTATTTAATTGGTGGCGAAACCGAAGATTTGATACAGGAAGGCATGATTGGGCTGTTTAAGGCAGTGAGAGACTTTAATCCTGAAAGAGAGGTAAGTTTCTTTACTTTTGCAGAAATATGTATTATGAGACAGCTCTATTCCGCGTTAGAAGCCTCAAATCGTAAGAAGCATATACCGCTGAATACCTATATTTCTTTTTCGGATCAGAATGATTCGGATGGGGTCAATCTCGAACAGTTAATAACCGAGCAGACCATAAGTCCTGAGCAGATGCTGATTGAGAGAGAAGGAAAGCAGGAATTTTTTGATAAATTAGAAGAAAAACTAAGTCCAATGGAAAGAAAAGTGCTATACTTATATTTAGAAGGAAGCAGTTATACGCAGATTGCAGAAGATATGGGTAAGGCACCAAAATCCATTGACAACACCCTGCAAAGGATTCGAGGGAAAATTAAGTTATTGAAGGAAGAAAACTAAATATCTTTTATAAAATGACGATATAAATAATAATCAAGAAGAAAGGGGGAGCGAGCATGGAATTTAGCCGTGAGGGAAACAATATCCGTTGTGTGATTACGGAAGAGGAAATTGAAGAATTAGGCTACACCATTGATGACATTATTAGTAATGGTGTTCGTACACAACAGTTTATGAATCAGATTTTTGATTTGGCTGAGCAGGAATTTGATACCAAATTTGATATCGGAATAAAATCCGTGCGTGCTGACATTATGCCAGACCATACGATATCGCTGACCTTTTCTGAGCATCCTGGTACGGAAGGGGTAATGGACCATATTAAAGATATTGTAAATGGACTTCTTAATACCATTCCAAAACAAAAATGGGATGAAATCAAAGCCGGCAGTGCAGAGGTAGATTCTAAGCAACCATCGAAGATTATAGTGCTATTTGCATTTGAGGAATTAGATGTGCTGATGCGCTATGCGAAACAGGTAAAGGTAGAAAATATTCCATTTAATCAGTTGTACAAATTCGATGGGATATACTTCCTTATGTTGGATGTGACAGAGAGTAGTGAGACAGATGTCAAGAAACTTTCAGCTCTTACAGATGAATATGCTGCGGATGTTTTTGTAGGTGCAGAAAAGCGTGCTTTCATCTATGAGCATGGAAAAGAGATTCTTAAAGAGAGAGCTCTCGAGCAGTTGCGAGAAATATAAAAAAAGAACCCGACCACTTATGTGATCGGGTTTTCTTTATGTAGTAATTAACCTAATACTTTTTTGATTGATTCTAATACACGGTCAGCCTGGAATGGTTTTACGATAAAGTCTTTTGCACCTGACTGGATAGCTTCGATAACCATTGACTGCTGTCCCATAGCAGAGCACATTACACATAATGCGCTTGGATCAGCTGCTTTGATATCCTTTAATGCAGCAATACCATCTTTGTTTGGCATTGTGATATCAAGTGTTACAAGGTCTGGTTTTAATTCGTTGAATTTTGCAAGAGCTTCAACACCGTCT
>JAZURS010000141.1:0-13907 GCA_045606325.1 Agathobacter sp. | reverse complement strand
GCACGACTTACATCAAATTCTCTATCGTTATGACTACGATTATATACATCACCAGTAGTAGTGCTTACTCGTCCATTATGATTTTCCTGTCTAAAATCTGCCATGTTTCCTCCTTTCTAATGCGGTCTATTTCCTTTCCGCTTTCTATTTGTTGGTCTGCAAATTTTGTGGGGAAATGCCAAGCGACACCTTGTCGCGTCAAGGAAATACCCCGTATTAGTTTGTCGCACGCGACAAACTCGGGGACCCCAACCTGCGCGGTTAGCGGTCATTCGCCATGACGGGCATCTCAATAGGCTTTGCCTAGCCGATGGCTTACCAATCTCAATAGGACTCTGTCCTAAGCCGATGGCTTACCTGTTCTCATTGGGAGTTACACTCCCAGGCGAAGCCTTCCCTTGTAGCATCACTCAAGAAATGCATTTGCCAAAGACGGGCAATTACATTTCTATCGTGATGGATAAAAAGAATTCCTAAGAGAGAGAAGTAGTCAGCAATATGCGTTCCAACTCGCCCATGTCATATTCTCGCTGATGGAAATTGTGGAAGGAATTCTTTTTAATTGCCGGTGCCTTGCTAATAGGCTGATAGTTCTCTTTGACAGCCTTGATAAGCCATCCAGCTACGTTGTGAATCTTCATTGACTGTTGCAAGAGAACTTCCTTGGCTTTTCTACATCTCTCTAGGTTGTTATCAGAAGCAGATACAATAGATGTTATATCTTTATCTGATAATCCTAATCCGCTAAAAATCTTTTTTGCGTCATCAACAACGGACGGATTTTCGTCTACAAGTGATGATGTAGAAATATTTGTGTTAATCTGTGTAGAAGTCTCTGTATACGTCTTTCCTTTTGTGGATGTAGGGGTAGCTGTTTTCATAGATACCTCTTTTCCTTTTGGGATAGAGGTGTCTACATTTTTGTAAAGACCTTCTGCATCCGGAAATGTAAGTGCTTTTAATACGTCTGGTACAAGCTCGATAAACATTACATTTGAAATGGTTCCACAGTTGGTGTGGAGGTTTCGCAAATGACGTCGAATGACACCGAGGCTTTCTAGCATTACGATGGCATCGTATGCCTGTTTGCGTGAGATGTTGAATTTATCCATGAGCTGTTCATAGCTTCGCTGCAGGTAATCATCATCGTGAAATTTCTTGGTATAGGTAACAGAGAGAGTAGTTTCATCTCTGTTTTCTGTAGGACGATACCAATACACGATATCTGCAAGGATATGGATAGCAAGGCAATTCACTTTGCCTTTTTCATTTACGATGGTGTGATACCATGCTTCTGGAATAACGTTTCCAGTTATGTTTAATGTGGCAACCGCATCAACGACCGGATTGCCGGTTCTTGTCTGAATCATCATATTCATAAGTTCTCCTCTCTAAAGATTGATTGAGAGGCATAAAAAAACAGATGCGAATTGCACCTGTATACTGAATATGCTGTGTGATTTTTGGGGGATTGTGTTATAATTTAATTAGAATTAGACCTAGGTTTTTAGTGATAGATAGAAGGTACCCCTGTAGGTACCCAAGAGGCGTTGACGTTGTAAGTCTCCTTTTTACTGGATTTCTTGGGGCGGAAAAACTTTCAAGTCCCATCTTCCGCATTGAAAAAGAAAAGACCTAGGCAAAAGCCTAGGTCTTTTTCTTTTTCAGTACCGAAGCGAACCTTGAACCCAAGGTTCAAGGTCTTCGCTCCGCTACGGTCGGCGCTAAACAGACGTCCCCCGGACGTCTAGCGCCCCATCTTCCGCTGGATATACCTATTTGCTCATGTTGGAAAGAATGATATAATGATTGAAAAAATAAACTTGAATTTGTTGATGTCCAGAGGAATTTATTCAAATATCAAGCGATATTGGGTCTAGAGAAGAATGTATACATTCCAAGACCTATACTTGATTAGTAGTTAGGTCTATGGCAGAGTTTGTATTCTGTTAGGGAAAATATATAAGATATCTTTTAGATTTCGCGCATGAATTTAGGTCTTTTATTGTATACGGTTTCATTCAGACCTAATTTCTATGATTTGTACTTTTAATAGATGGAAGACTTGTATAAAAATTTCCCTTAGAATAGACGAAATGTAGTATAGACCTAATCTATGCATTTAGTCTAATGAATATGTCACCAAATTCCAATTTAGTAGAAACATATATAGCTGAGAATCTTGACGGAAAATTTTGGATTGTATATAATTTTACTTATCTAAATAGTACGTAGAAAGAAGGGTGTAGATATGGGATTTATTCAGGCAGTTAAGGGGTCTATTAAAGGGACAATTGCAGAACAATGGAAAGAGTATTTTGTTCCACAGGACGGGCTTCCAGCTACAGTTGGTTTATATCCAGCAGTATTAAAAAATTCGAATGCTGGCAAAGGGGAAAATAAGAATTTTTCGGAAAATATCATTACAAATGGTAGTAGAATTGTGGTTCCAGAAGGTACAGCACTTCTTACAGTGGTAGATGGCAAGATTACAGGATGTATTGCGGAAGCAGGTGCGTATACATATGAGTCAGATAATCCTAATTCAAAGACATTGTTTAACTTAAGTGATGGGATTATTGCTGCGTCTATTGGTCAGGCATGGGATAGATTCCAGTTTGGTGGAATGCCTGCATCTGAGCAGTTGGCATTTTATGTAAATACGAAACCAATTACAGGAAACAAATTTGGAACACAGACTCCAATTTACTGGCAGGATACTTTTTTGGCAACAAAGGCTGGGGGAAGTGCAAGAGGTACTTATGCAGTGCAGATTGTAAATCCAATTCTTTTCTTCCAGGCACTTGTACCAGATATGTATAAACGTCCAAATGCTCCAATTTTTGATTTCGCTGATATGGACAATCCAGCAGGTGAGCATTTGTTTAATGATTTTATTACATGTTTAACAGGTGCATTTAAGAGATTTTCTCTTTTGTCAGGACAGAATCAAATGGATACCATTGATTTCATTCAGGCGAACCTAGATAAGTTTGCAGTTACCATGGATGAAGAAGTGGAAAATACATATCAGTGGTCTACTAATTATGGTCTAAAAGTTACTAGCGTAAATATTCAGGCTGATTATGATGCGGCAACACTTGAAATTTTAGAGGAAGCAAGAAAGGATGACATGGAAATCCGTAAGGCGACTCGTATGGGTGCTGCTTATAGTAACAATATGGCAGGCATGATGGGAGCGGCTACTGGTCAAGCAATGCAGGGTGCTGCAACCAACGAAGGTGGTGCCATGATGGGCTTTATGGGCATGAACCTTGCACAGCAGAACGGTGCTAACTTAATGGGCGCTGCTCAGAGTGCGGCTCCTGCACAGGAAGATCCATTTGAGACATTGTCTAAATTTAAGAAGATGTTAGATGCAGGTCTGATTACTCAGGAAGATTATGATGCAAAGAAAAAACAGATTTTAGGATAATCCTTAAAGCCCGTGCTCATATAGTACGGGCTTTGTTGTAAGGCGAAGAGGTTTTGCTATATGGATACAGTTATGGATGTACAGATGATAAAGACAGATGAGGGTGCTAAGGACGGACAGAGCAAGTGTCCGAATTGTGGTTCTACGGATATTTCGACGAATCCGAACACGGGAAAATTAAGATGTAATTTCTGCAGGACCGAATTTGAGCCGGAAACAGCAGAGCCACTTGTAGATAATATTGAGGATTTGCAAGGGGAGGTAATCGCTTCGGGCGCATCTGATATTGACCATTCTGCAGAGCAAGTGATAACGTTAAAATGTCAAAGTTGCGGTGCAGATGTTGTGATTGATACAGAAAGTGTAACTCAGGCAAGATGTCATTGGTGTAGAAGTATGCTTTCTGTTAACCAGCAAGTTCCAAATGGTGCCGTGCCAGATAGGGTGCTTCCTTTTAAACTGAGGAAGCAGGATGCGCAGGAGTGTATTAAGACTTTTGTAAATAAACGTAGTTTCTTTGCAAATTCAAAGTTTAAAGCAGAGTTCACAACGGATAATATTATGGGTGTGTATTTCCCTTATATGTTGGTAGATGCAAATGCACATGCATATTTTGCGGGTTATGGAGAACAGAAAACAAGACAATACAAAGTGAATGACCATACCTATTACGATGCGGACGTATATGATGTAAGAAGAGAGTTTGATTTTACGGTAGATGACTTAACAATCGAGTCTAGTGCGGATAAACTGGATTATCATAGTGCAGAAAAGACAAACAATATTATCAACTCCATTATGCCATTTGATACAGAAAACTGTGTGAAATGGGATGCGAATTACATAAAAGGCTATACATCAGAAAAACGTGATACTGACGTAGGCGTATTGAAACCAATCGTGGATAGACAGCTGAAGGATGTTGCTAAATTTTCCATTATAGATTCGCTTTCCTCTTATGACAGAGGGGTTAGATGGGAAACAGAACAGCTTGAATTAAAGGGGCGTTCGTGGACATCCACCTATTTGCCGGTTTGGTTATACAGTTATATGGAGACAAAATCAAACGGAAGTAAGGTCTTGCATTATGTAGCAGTAAATGCAAGAACAAAAGAAACCATGGGCAGCGTCCCAATTCATATTCCGAAGCTGATAGGGGTTTCAGGTATTATTGAATTGATTGGTGCTTATCTTACATCTTTAGATCTTTTTGAAGAGGATTTTATCTTCTTGTTATCTGGATTTGTGTTCTATTTCCTTATGTGGTTAAGATATCGAAATGCAGGAGCAAGACACACATATGAAAGAGAAACGAAGACAAAGGTAAAGAATTTAAGAAAAGATGATAGATTTATCAAAGAGGTAAAGAGACTAAAGAATAGTGATATTGAAGGTCGTAACGATAATCGGAGGATTTCATAAAATAGGAATGTGGAAATATGACTTTACATTTGAGGGTGTTTGTGATAATGTATTCACGTTAAGCAGAAGTGGCGGAACGGCAGACGCGCTGGCTTCAGGTGCCAGTGGTAGCAATATCGTGTGGGTTCAAATCCCATCTTCTGCATAGAGGAATGGATAGGGCAACCTATCCATTCTGTTTTTGAAAGGAGATTTTAGTATGGATTTAATTAAGAAGTTGTTTCCATTGTCTTTAAAGGCAAATGATTGGACCGGATTTTTTGTTGCACTTATTATTTATGTAATCGTAAACGCCGTAGGTAGTGTCGTTTGCGGATTGCTTGGTGGATTTCCACTTATTGGTTTTGTGTTCAGTTTTATTGGTGGATTTTTAAGCTTGTATTGTGCAGTTGGTATTATTGTTGCATTTTTGTATCTCTTTGCTATCATTAAATAATAGATAATGTATGTTAACACCCAAAATTAGGAAATTGACACAAGTCCTAGTATACAGTATTATAAGGGTATGAAGAAGATAAACACTATTTTAAGAAAAAATAAAAAGTTCATAGCGTTATTTTTAGTAGCATCTTTCTTGGTATCTGTGCCATATGTAGCAGAGCAATATTATGCGAGAAGTGCACAGGACAAAAAGGAAGAAGCTGAGGAAAATCTGAAAGATGTAGAAGATCAGATGAATGAGATTGAGGATAAGCAGGATGAGGTCGAAGGCGAACTCAAGGGTGTTCGTAAACAGTTGTCCAGTCTTATGAGCAAGCAGAATGAGTTAAAGGCTGAGATTAATGGCACACAGGCGAGTCTTGAACAAACCCAGGCAGAGCTTGAAACAGCCAGACAGGATGCGAGTGCTCAATATGAAGCCATGAAACTCCGTATCAAGTTTATGTACGAAAATAGTAGTAGTGACAATCTGTTGACGGCGGTTCTTGAGTCTAATGGCATTGCGGATATGCTGAATCGAGTAGAATATATTTCTACTATTTATGAGTCTGATAGAGAATTGACAGAGCAGTATAAGGAAACCATTGCTCAGGTGGAAGAAAAAGAAAAGACACTTCTAAACACCATGGATGAATTGATGGTGAAGCAGGAGACTTTCCTTGGTCAGCAGGCTGAAATCGAAGGAATGATTGACACTCTTGAAGGTGTCGAAGACGAATATGAGGAACAGTTGGCATCAGCAAAAGAACAGGCAGATGAATACAGACTGACCATCAAGCAGCAAGAAGAGATTATCCGTAAGGAACAAGAAGAAATTCGCAAGAAACAGGAGCAGGGGGCTACGAGCACCTATCCTGGTGGAAAGAATGTTTCAGGAGAAACTCTTGTAAATTATGCATTACAGTTTGTTGGTAACCCTTATGTTTGGGGTGGCAATAGTTTAACCAAAGGTTGTGACTGTTCTGGTTTTGTTCATGAAGTATATGAGTACTTTGGATATGATTTAGTTCGTTATTCCTTATCTTTCTTATATGAAGGAAAACCAGTATCCAAAGATGAGATGATGCCTGGTGATATCGTAGTATACCCAAGAAATAGTCAGGGTATCGGACACGTGGCGATTTATATCGGAAACGGAAAGATTGTGGAAGCACAGTCAACCAAAGCGGGTATTACATGTAATCGGTCAGTGTTCTATAAAGAACCACTTGGTATTCGAAGAGTTTTACCAAATCCATAAAGAAAAAATTTGCTGTCTACAAAGAAATTTGTAGGCAGCTTTTTCTTGCTTTTGAGAAGATATGTCGCGACCATAAAGAGGATGTAAATTCCTCACAATAAGAAAACCGAAATTTTCTAAAAACCCCATGGCTTGCTCTTATGATTTATTATGTCTGCCAAATGTTTTACAATCTGCGACAGTCTGTGCGTGTAATGAAAGACATCTTAACTGGGATTTCGTGCATCTCTTACGCAGGTGAGATTTATAAAATGTCATGAGCATGCTCAATTGTCTAAGACGCTGGTTTTGCGTCGAGTTTTGAGCATGCTCATGTAATATCACCTTTATAAATCCCACCTGCTTAGAGATGCTAGAAAGCACTGTAGGTGTCTTTCACACACGTACAGATCTGCCGCAGATAGTAAAAGCGTTGCCAGACACAAAACTTGAGCAAGCCATGGGTTTTTGAAAATGAACGGTTTTCTTCTGATGCTCAGAATTTACATCCTCTTTATGGTCGCGACATAATTTTCAAAAAACTAAAATAAAAGCTGCTTAAAAAATTTCTTTTTAGACAAAAATTTTTGAAATAAAAAAGGAAATCGTGTATAAACACAGAATTATTATTATGTAGGCTGTTCTTTGGTCTGTTACTAAAGGAGATTAACATGACAATACGTGAACAAATTCAAGAAATGGAAAGGGAAACTCTTAGTCCATATGCCTGTTTAAGTGTCAACAGTAAAGGACGAGACAGAGAGGAACCAGAATGTGACATTCGTCCAGTGTTTCAAAGAGACAGGGACCGTATTTTACATAGTAAAGCATTTCGACGTTTAAAAAATAAAACACAGGTATTTTTGACACCAAAGGGAGATCACTATCGTACCAGATTATCACATACTCTCGAGGTATCACAGAATGCCAGAACAATCGCAAAAGCCTTGAAGCTCAATGAAGACTTAGTAGAGGCGATTGCATTAGGACACGATTTAGGTCACACACCATTTGGACATGCAGGGGAACGTCTTTTGAACACTGTTTATGAAGGTGGGTTCAAGCATAACGAACAGAGTGTGCGTATCGTAGAAAAATTGGAAAAAGATGGAGAAGGATTGAATCTGACTTGGGAAGTTCGTGATGGTATCTTAAATCATCAGACAGGTGCAGTACCAAATACCTTAGAAGGCAAAATTGTACGTCTTTCAGACAAGATTGCCTATGTCAATTCAGATTTTGATGATGCCATTCGTGCCCAGATTCTTTGTGAAGAGGATATTCCATTGGAAATCCGAAAGACATTAGGATTTGATACAAGAAGTCGACTAGACTGCCTGATTCATGACATCATTATCAATAGTAGAGATAAAGATGACATTATCATGTCCACAGAATGTGCAGAGGCACTAAAAGAACTTCGCGGATTCATGTTTACAAATCTTTACTTAAATCCAATTGCAAAGGGTGAAGAAGTAAAAGCAGAAACCATGCTGGGACAGCTTTATAATTACTATATGGATAATATAGAACTTTTACCACCTAAATTCTTACAGATGATGGATGAAGGGGAAGACAAAGGTCGTGTGATGTGTGATTTTATTTCGGGCATGACGGACCAGTTTGCGATTAATCAGTTTAATGAATTTTTCTTGCCAAAAGCATGGCAGGTAGACGGGTTTTAAAATACAAATATAGATAAGGAGGGCGTATGCCATTCTATTCAGATGAGCTAATTGAAGAAGTTCGTTCACGGAATGACATTGTGGACGTTGTAGGCGGCTATGTACGCCTTCAGAAAAAAGGAAATACATATTTTGGGTTATGCCCATTTCATAATGAAAAAACGGGTTCGTTTTCGGTGAGTCCCCACAAGCAGATGTATTATTGCTTTGGTTGTGGAGCAGGTGGAAATGTGTTTACATTCCTTATGCAGTATGAGAATTTCACCTTTGGTGAGGCGATGCAGACTTTGGCGGATAAGGTCGGAATTGAATTACCAAAGCAGGAATTATCTGCAGCACAGAAAAAGGAAGCGGACAAGCGTGCAAGACTTTTGGAAATCAATAAAGAGGCAGCGAAGTATTTCTATACCTTGCTTCGAAATCCAAGGGGACAGAAAGCATATAATTATTTTAAAAATCGAGAATTATCCGATGAAACGATGCAGAAGTTTGGGTTAGGATATTCGGACCAGTACAGCGATGACCTGTATCGGTATTTAAAGAGTAAGGGATATGAGGATGAGATTCTAAAAGAAACAGGTCTTATTACCTATGATGAGGTGCGAGGTGGACATGATAAGTTTTGGAATCGTGCCATGTTCCCAATTATGGACGTGCACAGCCATGTGATTGGTTTTGGTGGACGTGTCATGGGAGATGGAGAACCAAAATATCTCAACTCACCAGAGACGAAGATATTTGACAAGAGCCGTAACTTGTACGGTTTAAATATCGCCAGAAGCACCCGAAAGGACCAGTTGCTCCTGTGCGAAGGATATATGGACGTGATTGCCCTGCATCAGGCAGGCTTTGATAACGCGGTAGCATCTTTGGGTACCGCACTTACCAGTGGACACGCGAACTTGTTAAAGCGTTATACCAAGGAAGTATATCTTACCTATGATAGCGATGGTGCTGGCGTGAAAGCAGCACTTCGTGCCATTCCAATTTTAAAAGAAGTTGGAATTGTTACTAAGATTATTAATATGCAGCCATATAAGGACCCTGATGAGTTTATCAAGGCTCTGGGAGCTGAGGAATATCAGAAACGTATTGACAATGCTGAGAACTCCTTTATGTTTGAGATTCGCATTATGCAGGCGGGGTATGATATGAAGGACCCAGAATCCAAGACTGCATTTTATAATGAAATTGCAAAGAAACTTCTGGCTTTCTCTGAGGAATTAGAGAGAAACAATTATATAGAAGCGGTTGCAGAGAAGTACAATATCAGTTTTGAAGATTTGCGAAAACTGGTTAACAACCTAGCCATGAAGGGTGGTGTGGTAAGCAAGCCAACCCAGCTAAAGAGTGGTATCCATGAGAATAAGAAAAAAGAAGATGGCATGAAGCAGTCGCAGAAACTGCTACTCACATGGCTCATTGAAGATACCCGACTTTTTAGTAAGGTTTCCAACCTTATCTCGCCAGATGACTTTACGGAAGACCTTTATCATAAGGTAGCAGAGACACTCTTTGAACAATTTAAAAATGAGGGTGCAGTTAATCCGGCAAAAATCATCAGTATGTTCGAAGATGAAGAGGAACAAAAAGAAGTGGCTGGACTTTTCAATGCACGAATCCATGAAGTGGAAACACAAAATGAGATGGAGAAAGCACTGAAAGAAACCATTATTCGTGTGAAACAAAACAGTATTAATTATCGAAGTGAGCATATGAATCCAGCGGATTTAAATGGCATGATGCAGATTCTAGAGGATCGCAAAGCATTGCAGGCGTTGGAAAAACTGCATATTTCCATTAATTAAGGACAAAATAGTAAATAACCTGAGAGGATGAAACAAAATGTCAAAGCAGAATGAAACACCAGTAGTAGAAACAGAAGAAATGAAACAGAAATTCCAGGAGAAGCTCATGGGGCTTCTTGCTCTTGGTAAAAAGAAGAAAAATATGTTGGAGTACCAGGAAATCAGTGACTTTTTCAAGGATATGCCTTTAGAGCCTGAAAAAATGGAACTCGTACTTGATTACCTTGACCACAACGGAATTGATGTTTTAAGAATCAGTGATGATGACGACGATGATGATGAAATCATCTTAACAGAAGAAGATGATGTAGAAGTAGAAAAAATCGATCTTTCTGTACCAGAAGGCGTAAGCGTAGAAGATCCAGTTCGTATGTACTTAAAAGAAATTGGTAAAGTACCACTTCTTAGTGCAGAAGAAGAAATCGAACTTGCTCAGAAAATGGAAGCTGGCGCTGTTGCTACAGAAAAAATCGCAATTTTAGAAGAGCGTATGGAAGACGCGGAAGAAGCAGAAATCGAAGATTTAAAAGAAGAAATCAAGAGTCTTCAGAAAGATGTAGATTTAGGCTCTGAAGCAAAGAAACGTCTTGCAGAAGCAAACCTTCGTCTCGTTGTAAGTATTGCAAAAAGATATGTTGGCCGTGGTATGCTTTTCCTTGATTTAATTCAGGAAGGTAACTTAGGTCTTATTAAGGCTGTGGAAAAATTTGATTACCGCAAAGGATACAAATTCTCTACTTATGCTACATGGTGGATTCGCCAGGCTATCACTCGTGCGATTGCTGACCAGGCAAGAACTATCCGTATCCCAGTTCATATGGTAGAAACAATCAACAAATTAATTCGTGTTTCAAGACAGCTCCTTCAGGAACTTGGTCGTGAACCATCTCCAGAAGAAATCGCTGTAGAAATGAATATGCCTGTAGATCGTGTTCGTGAAATCCTTAAGATTTCTCAGGAACCAGTATCATTAGAAACACCTATCGGTGAAGAAGAAGATTCGCATCTTGGTGACTTTATCAAGGATGACAATGTACCTGTACCAGCAGATGCAGCAGCATTCACCTTGTTAAAAGAACAGTTAGAAGAAGTGCTTAGCACTTTAACAGATAGAGAACAGAAGGTACTTACTCTTCGTTTTGGCTTGGAAGATGGACGTGCACGTACTTTGGAAGAAGTAGGTAAAGAATTTAGCGTAACTCGTGAACGTATTCGTCAGATTGAAGCAAAAGCACTTCGTAAGCTTCGCCATCCAAGCAGAAGTCGCAAGCTCAAAGACTACTTAGAGTAAAATGATTAAATTATCCAAACGAATGAAAGCCGTTGCAGCCATGGTAACACCAGGAAACATCCTGGCTGATGTCGGAACAGACCATGGATATGTTCCGATTTCCCTGGTGCAGCGAAAGAAAATACCAAAGGCAATTGCTATGGATATCAATAAAGGCCCATTAAAAAGAGCCTGTGAGCATATTGCCGAATTCCAGTTGGAGGAATTCATAGAAACCCGCCTTTCGGATGGGGTAAAGAAACTAAAGGTAGGCGAAGTGGATTCTATCCTCATTGCTGGAATGGGAGGAGAACTGGTCATTCATATTCTTTCAGACGGAATGGAGGTTTGTAGAAATGTCAAAGAACTGATTCTACAGCCACAGTCTGAATTGGAAAAGGTACGCCAGTTCCTTCGTGAAAACAATTACAAAATAGTGGATGAAGATATGGTCATTGAAGATGGAAAATACTACCCTATGATAAAGGTAGTTCCAGTAGAAAGAGATGAATTTTGGGACATCGTACCAGAAGAAGCTGTACAGGCCTGTTATATGTATGGCCCTATTCTTCTCAAAAACGGAAATCCATCTTTACGAAAATACCTGGTAAAACAGCATAAGCAGTTGGAAAAGATTCTAAAAGAATTAAATAAACTGCCAGAATCCAAGAAGATTGCAAAACGCAAACAGGAAGTTTTAGATGAAATATCTTTGAACGAATCTGCATATACAATATTGGGGGCGATAAAGAATGCAGGAATATAATATTACAATAAAAATTAATAATGAACAATGTTCAGAGCGAGTGGCTGAGGGCACTCGTTTTCTGTCCTTAGCACAGAAATATCAGGAATATTACAAGGACAAAATTGTATTAGCATCCGTAGATAATAAGCTACGTGAATTAAACAATACAATTCATTCTGATTGTACGATAGAGTTTGTTACCATGACAGAGCGTGATGGAAAACGTGCTTATCGTAGAAGTGTAACCCTTCTTTTGCAGAAGGCAGTTTACAATCACTGGAAAAATCAGGTACGTGTGAGAGTATTACATTCTCTTGGCGAAAGCTATTACTGTGAATTGGAAGAGCAGCCAAAGGATGATAATTTCAGCGAACAGAAAATCCATGCTATCAATGAGGTGGATTTGGAAAATATCAAGAAGGAAATGCATCGTTTGGTTGAGGCAGACTGTCCAATTGAAAAATGTAATCTTCGAACAGATGAAGCCAGAGAACTCTTCCATGAATTTAAAATGCATGACAAGGAACTGCTTATGACTTATCGTCGTAGTTCTACTGTAAATGTATATCGAATGGAAAGAATGATTGACTACTATTATGGTTATATGGTGCCATCTGCTGGTTATTTACAGTGGTTCGATTTAGAGCTGTATGAAGATGGCTTTGTGCTTATGTTCCCTAACCAGAATGGGGAAGTGGTAGAGCCGCTGAATACTTCCAAGAAACTGTATCACACTCTGGATGAAGCGAAAGAATGGAGCCGCATGCTGGGAGTAGGTACAATTGGTGCCTTAAACGAAGCGATTGCTCAGGGCAGAGGAAATGAAATCATTCTTCTTCAGGAAGCTTTGATGGAACAGCGTATCGGAAATATTGCTGCACAGATAGCAGATGATGGAAATAAGAAATTTATTATGATTGCAGGTCCATCTTCTTCCGGAAAGACTTCATTTTCGAATCGTTTATCCATTCAGCTAAGTGCAAAGGGGCTTCGCCCACATCCAATCGCATTGGACGATTACTATGTAGATAGGGAAAAGAGTCCAAGAGACGAAAATGGAAACTACGACTTTGAACGATTAGAATGTCTAGATATCGAACAGTTTAATCAGGACATGACACGCCTCTTAAATGGGGAAACGGTAGATATGCCATCCTTTAACTTTAAAACAGGAAAGAGAGAGTATCGTGGCAAGCAGTTGAAATTAGGTGAAAACGACGTATTAGTAATCGAAGGTATCCATGGATTAAATGATAAACTTTCGTACTCATTGCCAAATGAGAGTAAATTCCGTATTTACATCTCTGCTTTGGCGCCGCTGAGTATCGACGAGCACAATCCATTGCCAACGACTGATGGAAGACTCCTTCGCCGTATGGTACGTGATGCACGTACAAGAAATACTCCTGCTCAGGAAACCTTGAAAATGTGGTATTCCGTACGTCGAGGCGAAGAAAAATACATCTTCCCATTCCAGGAAAGTGCAGATGTCATGTTCAACTCTGCATTAGTATACGAAATCGCAGTGCTAAAAACTTATGCAGAACCACTTCTTTTCCAGATACCAAAGGACAGCGAAGAGTACAAGGAAGCAAAGAGACTTCTGAAATTCCTTGACTACTTCCTCGCACTTCCAACAGAAGGAATTGCACAGAATTCGTTGGTGAGAGAGTTTATTGGTGGTAGCTGTTTTAACGTCTAAATTTATCTTGCATTTTTAGAATTCTGTGTGTATAGTTATAACTTGCAGGACAGGTGATCGCGGCTGCAAGTGCCGAAAGGCCGCAGGTGAGGAAAGTCCGGGCTTCATAGGGCAGGATGCCGGTTAACGGCCGGTGGAGGAAACTCTAAGGAAAGTGCAACAGAAATATACCGCCA
>JAZURS010000140.1:0-2962 GCA_045606325.1 Agathobacter sp. | reverse complement strand
TTTCATAAGTATTACCAATGTGTGGTTTGCCTGATGTATAAGCAATGGCAGTGGTAATATAATACTTTCCTTTACTCATTAGATTTCCTCACTTTTATTTAATTCTGCACCGCAGTCAGCACAATATGCTTTATCCTGTGGCTGTTTGCTTCCACAAGATGGACACTCTACTGCTCCAGTTGCTGCTAAGAGATCTGCATTCAGCTGAGCAAGCTCTGCTTCTGCTTCTTTAATAGAAGTAAAATATACCTGCTCTTCAATGTCTTCATCTTTGTGTGCTTCATAGAATGCTTTACCAAGTAATGCATACTGTTTTTCTATAAAGACTTCTTTATTATGAATATCAATTTTGATTTTTGCTACAGCAGAAGCATCTTTTGCCATGCTTTCTACTTCTTTACCAGCGTTTACTAAACTTTCTTTTACTTTATTTAAGTCAAATTCAAATGCCATAATCTATTTCTCCTTTATCGCATATTTCTTATAATATACACCAAATTTTCCCTATAAACAAGGGCTTGTCGGATAAAAAAAGGACTGTCACAAATTATTTTGCGACAGTCCTTATATCTTTTATGTAAACATTTACATTAATGCACCTGTTTCACGCATTACTACATATACCATGTATGCAAAGTATGAAACTACCATGATAGCACCCATTACTTTTCCAAGTGCTTTGTTCTTTGCGGCAACAGCCCAGCATACTAATGTAGCTACGATAACAGCTGCGATATCTACTGCATTGCTCATCATGAATCCGATAGGGCTGATTGAAGAAGCAATACCAAGTACTAAAAGAATGTTGAATACGTTAGATCCGATAGCGTTACCAAGAGCCATGTCTACTTCACCCTTACGAGCTGCTACGAAAGATGTAACAAGTTCTGGTAAAGAAGTACCTACAGCTACGATAGTAAGTCCTACCATAGTTTCTGTCATACCAAGTTTAAGAGCGATTGTAGATGCTGCATCTACTACCCAGTCACCACCAACAGCGATAGCTGCTGCGCCACCTACGATAGATACCAAAGAAATAACTACAGACTGTGTAACTTCTTCTTCATCAATATCTTTTGCGCCTGCAGCCGCTTTTAAAGCAGACTTAATCATAAGGAATAAGAAGAATGCAAACATTGCTAAAAGAATGATACCATCCATGCGTCCAAGCACCATACCTTCGCCTGTTCCAAGCATACCTAAAATGATAAGTACAACTGCTGCAAGAAGTGAATAAGGAATATCTCTACGAATTGTATCCTGATCTACTTCTACTTTCTGTAAGATACAGCAAAGACCTACTACAACTAATAAGTTGAAAAGGTTTGAGCCTGCTACGTTACTGATAGCAAGTGAGTTACTACCTGCTAATGAAGCGGAGATAGAAACTGCTGTCTCTGGAAGAGATGTACCCATAGCCACGATTGTTAAACCGATGATAAGTGTAGGTACATGGAATCTCTTTGCTACGTTTGATGCACCTTCAACAAAGAAATCTGCACCTTTGATAAGACCTACAAAGCCTACTACCAAGAGAATGATTGCCCCTGGGATTGTCTGAAAAAATGCCATAATTTTTTCTCCTTTTCCTTTTACATTTTCTTTACTAAAAATTAGTTAAAATTCTCTTTTGAAGTATAAAAAAACACGTATGCCTAATATTCCTAGACATACGTGAGTCTCATTCATTAAGATTTGCCAGGCTTTACAGCCGAGATTGTTGACAAATCACACAATATATGTGCGAACTACTCCCCCACAGAATTTTTACCAATTCTTAACTATATATTAAATTTAGCAGACAAACTGTGGATTCGTCAATGTTATTCTACCTCTTAAAAAACATTTTGTAACATTTGCTTAAATTTAAGATAGAAATATCAACAATTTGACGATAGGATATCTACTTTTCAACAAATTTTTAGGGTTGACAATCTGCATTTGACTTGTCTATAATTATCAGTAATTGAAGTATGAATAAAGGCTGTGACAAGAACAAGTACCTGTTTGTGAAACTTACAGAAAGCTGCCGGTTGATGAGAGGCGCAAGGGAAACATCTGGGGAATACATCTTTGAGCTTTGCATCGAACGAATTTTTCTATAGTAAATTCAAGTAGGCTGCAACGTAGTAGCGCACGTTACAAGCGCCGAAGTGTTGTCGGACACTTGCAGAGGTAGGCAGTGTGAACTGTTTACGAAAAAAGGTGGTATCACGAGAATTTTTATTCCTCGTCCTTTCGAAGGACGGGGATTTTTTAATGTCCGCGAATAAGCAGAGGAAAATTAAGCAAACAAATGTGACTGCTTGCAGGCAACATTTGAATTGCGAAAATTTGACGAGCAACGCGAACGAGGAAACCGCAGGTTTCCGAGTCTCTGCTTATGAGCGAATAAGAAAGGAGTACAAAATGACAGTATATGAAGAACTTGTTGCACGTGGACTTATCGCCCAGGTAACAAACGAAGAAGAAATCAAAAACTTAATCAACAATGGGAAAGCTACATTTTACATTGGCTTTGACCCAACAGCAGACAGCCTTCATGTAGGACACTTCATGGCACTTTGCCTTATGAAACGTCTTCAGATGGCTGGTAACAAACCTATCGCTCTTATCGGTGGCGGGACAGCCATGATTGGAGACCCATCAGGACGTACCGACATGCGTCAGATGATGACAGAAGAAACTATCGCACACAATGTTGAATGCTTCAAGAAACAGATGCGCCGTTTCATTGATTTCTCAGCAGGAAAAGCCCTTCTTGTAAACAATGCGGATTGGCTCACAGAACGACATGGCTACGATCCGACTTCAGTACGTCCGGATGGGTCACCAATCATGGCTGTTCCACCTCCGATAAGAGCAATTGGTTTGTTGCCAGCCATTTGAAGACGTTTCATAAGGCAAAGTGCCATGAAGTGTCCTACAAGTCGGAGGCCAAGCGGTCTTAGGAAGACAATAC
>JAZURS010000139.1:0-6401 GCA_045606325.1 Agathobacter sp. | reverse complement strand
GGCAGGTGGCACCTGCCCTCTTTTCGGTATGGACAGAAATATGTTTGGCTATTTATAAGTATAATTTATGCTTGCATGTTTTTAAGACTTCTGAAAATTCCTGAAACATCAGTGTTTTCAAGGGTTTGCGGACTTTTGGTAAAAATGCAAAGGTATCGTATTTTATCGGAAAATGGTGTAGTTTGAGGCAAAAATGGTGTAGTAAATGGTGTAGTGAAACGAAGTGGAATTGGACGGAGACGTCAAATATCGGGATAGGAAATGAATGAGACCCATGTGCTTGCGGATGCAGGTGCATGGGTTTTGTGTTTTTAAAACACCTTGCATAATGGTAGGCAATGCCGTATACTATATATGTATAGAAATAATAGGAGGTAATCATCGTGGAAGTAAAAGAATTACGTTTACAAACAGGATTAAGTCAAAGCAAATTTGCAAAAATGTTTGATATACCAGTTTCAACTTTAAAGGATTGGGAACAGGAAAGAAGAAATCCTCCAGCATATGTAATCAATATGATAAGAATGATTTTACAATACAAAGGAATGCTGATTAGCCAAAGTTATCTTGAGGCATGTGAAGCAAGAAGAAAGAGTGTAGAAAATGCTATGGCTATTATGTTAAGTGCTACTAATGGTCCAGATGAATTGTTTATGGAAGTTTTGGATTCCTATATCTTTGGAAAAATAACATTGGAAGAAATGGAAACTAAAATTGACAGATTTGAGTATTTGGGAGCGTAGTATATGAGCGGTGGAAGAAATTGTTATCCAGAAAGTGATGTTCTTATCAATAAATATAATATTCGTGATAAAGAAATGTTGGAGAAATTTGAAATCCAGAAAGTGTTTGCAAAATTGTTAGGATTAGATGTAAAGCCTACAAGGGTTAGCTATACCTATAATGTGGTGCATTTAGTGAACATTCATAAGTATCTGTTTGGGGATATTTATGAATGGGCAGGAACATTTCGAAAAGAGAATTTGTATAAGAGTGAACGAGTTTTATCTGGCGGTTCTGCAGAGTATGCAAACTATCACGAGATAGAAGAACGATTAGAAAAATTGTTTGAAAAATATGCAAACGTTGATTGGAAGAAGACTGCTCAAAAAGTAGATATAGTTTCTGATTTCTTGTTGGCGTTATGGAGCATTCATCCTTTTAGAGAAGGAAACACCAGAACTTGTATCACATTTTTGTGGCATTATTTAAAAGGAAGGGGTGTAGATTTTCAAGTAGCATTGCTTAGAAATAATCCAATGTATGTGAGAGATTCACTTGTTATGGCAAATTATGATCAGAAAGAATACCTAAGAAGGATTATTTCGGATGCATTACAAGGAGAAACACAGAAATCAGAGTATTCTATGAGTGAAGATGAGGCTGGAGAGCAGTATAAAATTGCGAAAGCAGATTATGAGGCGTTTCGAGAGAAGTATTCTATAAAGAAGGATTAGAAATATAAGTTCTCAAGAGGTAAGATAATGATTGGAAAGTTAAGAAATATGACAGCCATCTATTTATTTAAAGGCGATAAAGTGTTGTTGCTATATAGACAAGGCGGAAGTGTCGTAAATAATGTGTGGACTGGTTCTGCGGGTGGACATTTTGAGGAATATGAATTGAACAATGCAAAGGCTTGTGTTTTAAGAGAATTGAATGAAGAGGTAGGTCTTTGTGAAGAAGATATAAATAATCTTGCGCTTAGATATGTTGCGTTTAGAAGAACAAATGGAGAAATCAGACAGAACTATTATTTCTTCGCAGACTTAAGAGAAGGGATAAGTGATGATTTATCTTCAAATGAGGGTGAATTAAAATGGTTTTGTATAGATAAGATTAAGGATTTAGAGATGCCACATACGGCAAAATACGTCATGGAGCATTATGTATCCGTAGGGCGATTTACAGATAAAGTATATATGGGTGCTGCTAATGAAACTGGTGTAGAGATTATTGATTTGTTAGAGTTCTAAAAGGGGATGTAATAAAAATGTAATCATTGAAAACCCCTCCCACATATGATAAAATCACCTTAAATTGAGATACTAGGCTTACGGAGGTTAATTATGGAAGCATACAAGCAGGAATTTATTGAGTTTATGGTAGAAAGTGACGTATTAAAATTTGGTGATTTCACACTTAAAAGTGGTCGTAAATCTCCATTCTTCATGAATGCAGGCGCTTATGTAACAGGCTCTCAGCTTATGAGACTTGGTGAATATTATGCAAAGGCTATTCACGATAATTATGGTGATGATTTTGACGTATTATTTGGACCAGCTTATAAGGGTATTCCAATTGCAGTAGTTACAGCAATCGCTTACAGCAACTTATATGGAAAAGAAGTACGTTACTGCTCAGATAGAAAAGAAGAAAAAGACCACGGTGCAGATAAGGGAAGTTTCCTTGGAAGCAAATTAAAAGATGGTGACAGAGTCGTTATGATCGAAGACGTAACTACATCTGGTAAATCAATGGAAGAAACAGTTCCAAAGGTAAAAGGTGCGGCAGATGTTACTATCGTAGGTCTTATGGTTTCTTTAAACCGTATGGAAGTAGGTCTTGGTGGCGAAAAGAGCGCATTAGATGAAATCAAAGAAACTTATGGTTTCGATGCAAAAGCTATCGTAACTATGGCTGAAGTAACAGAACATTTACACAATCGCGAATGCCAGGGCAGAGTGGTAATTGACGATGAAATCAAAGCAGCAATCGATAAATATTACGAACAGTATGGCTGCAAATAAAAAAGAAAATAGACTAGTAATGTGGGTATGCTTTATAGCATACCTACTTTTACTCGGATATGTAGTATTTGTGGGTTCTGGTTTTGGAAGAGTGGAACATGAGGAGTATCGTTACAATCTGACTCTGTTCCAAGAGATTGGGCGATATGTAGGTGTAGGAGCCAGAACGGGAAACTGGACATTGTTTCGTTTTAATGTTATAGGGAACGTTTGTGTTTTTGTACCGATGGGGATTTTTTTGCCTAAATTATTTCAAAAATGCAGGAAAATTCTGCCTGTCGCCATCATAAGTTTGGAAGTAAGTCTCCTAATAGAAGTGACACAGTTGGTAACAAGAATTGGAAGTTTTGATGTAGATGATTTATTATTGAATACCTTGGGTGGAATTTTGGGATATATAATTTATAGGATAATCGCTGGTTTCACACGTAAGTCAAAATAAGTCGTGCAGAAGAAAAGGAAGATACAATGAGAAAAAGACGTAGGTCATATAAATTTACAGAGAAAACGCATTCGAAAAAGGCAATCGTTTCGTTTGTTTTGTCGGCAATTGCGTTGGTAAATTATTTCGTTTTTATATATTTATCATATAAAGCGGCAGGGAATCTTTCTGCCTACTACGGGGCTGCGGGTGTGATGACAATGCTTGTGTCAATCGTTGCATTGGGATTGTCCATAAGCACCTTAAGAGAAGAAGACTCCTTTACACTTTTTCCACGATTGGCGATGATTACGTCGGTGGTTTCCACACTTTTGTGGGTGGTAAATTATGTGCAAGGATTTATGAGAGGATAATATGAAATATTTAGATTTAATAAAAGAAAGCAATGAAGAATTGCAGGAACGTTACGAATTGGTAGCAGAGCGTGTGGCGGAACTTTCAAAGGATGCGAGCGAAGCTGGAAAATACGCAGATTATTTTGAAAAGATAGCACAGTATCTCGTGCTTTTAAATACAATTATTGATGGTGCAAGAGGAAAAGAAATCAATGAAAAACTCTATGCAGATATCTTAGGTGAGAATTACGCCACAAGCTATGCAAATCCAACGTTTGCGGTAGAAAAGTTTGGTGTAGAAGCAGGCCAGATTCTTACAGCGCTTTACGCAAGAATCCGTGCATGTCGTTTGAGTGTGTTTGAAGGAAACTTGCAGAATATCTGTATTATGAGTGAGTTGTTTGTAGAACTCTATAGTTACTTCTGTGAAGAGAATATTGAACTATCTTTAGTAAGAGATGCACTATATTCTTTCATGCACGACTACACAGAAGTATTCAATGAAGACGCAATCGCGCGTCTTGTAAATCCAGACTATGACTATTACATGGATATTGTAATGGATAGTGATTTATCGAATCCAGACTATTTATATAATTATGGTTTGTATGTAGGTGCAAATGAAACTGGAATCGCCCAGTTCTTGAATACATTCTCAGACGAAGAAATGCAGGCAATGGCGGATACCTATACCGAAGGTTACCGTATGGGCTTCGTAGCGACACAGAAGAATTTAAGCAAAAAGACAACAGCAGAAATTCGTTACCCAATCGGTTTTGAACGTATGGTTCGCATGGCAGTAAAGAATTTTGAAAAGTTGAATCTTCGCTCTGTGCTTAAACCATACAGTACTTCACCAAACAAACAGTATGATTATGACCATAAAGAAAATCATGCACTTTGGATGGACAAGGCTTATGTAGAAAGAAGTCTTGAAGTATACCGTACCGTATTTGAAAAATACAAAGATATCTGTCCAGGCTATGCAGGACCAGCAGTTATCGAAGTATTTGGAGAGGAACCATTCTCACCAGAAAGCAGAGAAGCAAATGTTCGTTTAAATGACAAACAGCAGCAGCTTTCTATTTATGAACGTAGCCAGTTTGGTCAGATGTTAAACAAAGCGATTCATGGAGAAGATAGAAGCTTTACGATTATTGCTTATCCAATTCCAGAAATTGGTGAGAAATTTGAAGAAATCTTTGCTGAAACCGTGAAGTTAAATACATTGGATTATGTGCTTTACCGCGATATGCAGCAGAAGATGATTGATGTATTAGATCAGGCAGAAAAGGTACACATTTTGGGTGCAAATGGAAATAAGACAGACCTTTACGTGTCTATCTATCCATTGGAAAACCCAGAAAAAGAAACTGCATTTGAAAACTGCGTAGCAGACGTAAATATTCCAGTCGGTGAAGTGTTTACTTCTCCAGTATTAAAGGGAACCACAGGTAAACTTCATGTAAGTCAGGTATACCTTGGAGATTATAACTTCTTCAACTTAGAAATCGATTTTGTAGATGGTATGATTACCAACTATACTTGTACGAACTTTGAAAATGAGGAAGAGAATAAAAAATATATGCAGGACAATGTCCTTTTCCATCATGAAACTCTGGCACTTGGTGAATTTGCTATCGGTACAAATACTACAGCTTATAAAATGGCTCGTCAGTATGATATTGCAGCGAAGTTACCAATTCTTATCGCAGAAAAGACAGGTCCACACTTTGCGGTAGGTGATACCTGCTTCACATATGATGAAGACAACATCACTTATAATCCTGACGGAAAAGCCATCGTGGCTCGTGACAACGAAGTGTCTATTCAGAGAAAGACAGATATGTCGAAAGCATATTTCAACTGTCATACAGACATCACCATTCCATATGATGAATTGGGACGTATCACAGTTATTAAAAAGGATGGAAGTACAGAAGATATCATTGTGGATGGTAGATTCGTAGTTCCGGGTACAGAGGAGCTAAATAAGCCTCTCGATGAGATGTAATTAGTTATTAGAATGACTAAAATAAAAAGATTATATCATTAGAAAAACTAATTACAAAAATAATAATATATAATTGGAAAAAGGTGGTGTACAAAGGTATACTATACTTGTATAACTTTGTGCACTATTATATTTAAAATACAGGAGGAAAACATAATGGATTACAAGAGTTCCGGTGTTGATATTGAAGCTGGTTACAAATCAGTAGAACTTATGAAGGAGCACGTTAAGAAAACAATGAGACCAGAAGTATTAGGTGGACTTGGTGGTTTCTCAGGCGCGTTCTCATTAGCAAAAATTAAAGAGATGGAAGAACCTACTTTAGTATCAGGTACAGACGGATGTGGTACAAAAGTAAAACTTGCTTTTGTTATGGACAAACATGACACAATCGGTATCGATGCAGTAGCTATGTGTGTAAACGATATCGCATGTGCAGGTGGCGAACCATTATTTTTCTTAGATTATATTGCATGTGGTAAAAACTACCCAGAAAAAATTGCCACTATCGTAAAAGGTGTTGCAGAAGGCTGTCTCCAGTCTGAATGTGCACTTATCGGTGGTGAAACAGCAGAACATCCAGGCCTTATGCCAGAAGATGATTATGACCTTGCTGGTTTTGCAGTAGGTGTTGTTGATAAAAAGGACATCATCACTGGTGCAAACTTAAAAGATGGCGATGTTATCATTGGTATGGCTTCAACAGGTGTTCACTCCAGTGGTTTCTCACTTGTTCGTAAAATCTTTAACATGGACAAAGAAACTCTTGATACATATTATGATGAATTAGGAACAACTCTTGGTGAAGCACTTATTGCTCCAACAAGAATTTATGTAAAAGCACTCAAAGCTGTAAAAGT
>JAZURS010000138.1:0-18979 GCA_045606325.1 Agathobacter sp. | reverse complement strand
TTTAAAAGATTAACATCAACGCCATAGGTTTCAGCCGCCTGTTTAAAGTAGCCGTTTAATTCATCACTACATTCTAATACGCCAGAGTTGTTGATTGTGGTGGCGGAAATGTCTCCATTCTTTACTTCGTTAAGAATTGGAACTCCAGTAGAGCTATTAGCCACAGGTGTATTTCCACTTGGAGTAGTGTTGGTAACAGGATTCTTAATAGTAGGAACTGCTGGCGGAACATGTACTCTAATAGGTGTACCACCATCCCAATCATCCTGTGGGATAGGCGCTTTAATATTAGATCCTAAGGTGCTACGAAACTTCATGATAGCAGCTGCATCTACAGCGTCTGGATTTACAGAGCCAGTAGCGCTTTGTTTTACCATTGCATCAATCGTCATAGCCTTTAGGGCAGTCTGATTCAACACAAGTACGTCTTCAAAGGATTCCTCTGCAGGAATATCGATAAGAGTAGTGGTGTTTGTATTCACAGATGAAGTTGGAACGTATTTGTTAACTTTTATTCCCATAGTTTTCTCTTTCTGTTGAAACAATTTGTACCATTATATATATCGGCACAATTCTTTTGTGGATTATACCCTATAATTATAAGAAGTATAACATAAAAGTGTCTTGAAATAAATGAAAAGTTGTTGTAGTCTAAGAACATATTATTTTGTCGAATGAATATACGATTGTAAGGAGAATATAGATGAAGAAATTACCTTTTGTAACAAAAGAGCAGGTAGAAGAAATCGTAAAAACTTATCCAACACCATTTCATCTTTATGATGAGGCCGGAATTCGTGCAAATGCGAAAGCGGTGCAGGAAGCCTTTGCTTGGAATAAGGGGTTCCGTGAGTATTTTGCTGTAAAGGCTACTCCAAACCCATTTTTGATTGATATTTTAAAGGAATATGATTTTGGATGCGACTGTTCTTCCATGACAGAGCTTATGATGGCAAAAGCCTGTGGTTTAAGCGGAGAATATATTATGTTCTCATCAAATGAGACACCATTAGAAGAGTTTGCTTATGCAAATGAATTAGGTGCAATCATCAATTTGGATGATTTTACCCATATTCAGTGCTTGGAAGATACTTTGGGATATATTCCAGAGACTATCAGTTGTCGCTACAATCCAGGTGGAGTATTCGCCATGAGTAATGGGATTATGGACAACCCTGGTGATTCCAAATATGGTATGACAAAAGAGCAGCTCTTTGATGCATATAAGCTTTTAAAAGAAAAGGGAGCAAAGAACTTCGGTATCCATGCTTTCCTTGCAAGCAATACAGTAACAAATGAGTATTATCCAAAACTTGCACGTCAGCTTTTTGAACTCGTAGTAGAGCTTCAGAAGGAGACTGGTTGTCATATTACCTTTGTAAACCTTTCAGGCGGTGTAGGTGTACCTTATAAGCCAGGCGAACAGCCAAATGATATTTATGCAATTGGTGAAGGTGTACATCAGGCGTTTGATGAAGTGCTGGTACCAGCAGGAATGGGAGATGTGGCTATTTTTGCAGAAATGGGACGTTTTATGATGGCACCATATGGTTGTCTTGTAACTCAGGCGATTCATGAAAAACACATTTATAAGGAATATATTGGTGTAGATGCTTGTGCTGTAAACCTTATGCGTCCAGCAATGTATGGTTCTTATCATCACATTACAGTGCTTGGAAAAGAAGATGCACCTTGTACAGAAACATATGATATTGTAGGCTCTCTTTGTGAAAACAACGATAAATTTGCAATTGACCGTAATCTGCCTAAGATTGATAAAGGCGATTATCTGGTTATTCACGATACAGGAGCACATGGTTTTGCAATGGGATACAGCTATAATGGTAAATTAAAATCAGCAGAACTCTTACTCCAGACAGATGGTAGTGTGAAAATGATTCGTAGAGCAGAAACTCCAGCGGATTATTTTGTAACATTTGATTGCTTTGATTATAACTTTGAGAAATAGGAGAACAAAATGACTGGTTCAAGGTCGAAAATTTCGACCTTGAACTTTTTTTTGTTTGAAAATTGATATCAAATGTGATATAAAGAATATATCAACAATGATAGGAGTGGCATATGAAAAAAGATTATATAATCCAAACAGAAAAGGATATGCTGGTAGTCGAAGTTCAAAAAAATAGAATTGCTAGAAGCATAATGGACGAGTTAATAGAGGAGAGGAAACAGCAAGGGCTAACACAGCAGGATATCGCAGATAGAACAGGGATGAAGGCTCCGAATGTAACAAGAGTAGAATCGTGTAAGTATACTCCTACGCTGGACGTATTGGAAAGATATGCTAGTGCAGTTGGTAAACAGTTAAAATTTGAATTAGTGGATATAAAATAGTAGATAGTAAGCGGAGAGGTAACTCTTCGCTATTATTTGAGACGATACATATCAATTTTGATATGATTTTGCGGTCGAAATTTTCGACCACAAGATGGAGGAGTGGTTATGGAGAAAGAAATAGAATTATTAGATGAGAATAGTATTCATAATAAGATACATATTGTACGCGGTCAAAAGGTGATGCTAGATGTAGATTTAGCTGAGATATACGGGTATACAACAAAGCGATTCAACGAGCAGGTAAAAAACAATATAGAAAGATTTGATGAAGATTTTCGTTTTCAGCTAACGAAGGAAGAGATGGAAAACTTGAGGTCGAAATTTTCGACCTCAAGTTGGGGTGGTGCGAGATATTTACCATATGCCTTTACAGAACAAGGAATTTACATGCTAATGACGGTTTTAAAGGGAGATTTAGCAGTTCAGCAAAGTAAGGCATTGATCCGTATTTTTAAGAAAATGAAAGATTATATGATAATGAATCAAGGACTTATAGGGGAACTTGAGTTTCTGAAATTATCTATGCAAGTAACACAGAGTTCTCTTATAGCAGATGAATTGAGGACTGGTTTAAATGTGGTAGAAGAACAGATGGCAGAACTAGTAGAAAATATGAATGATGTAGTTATGCGTTCTGAATTATTAGAATATATGAAAGAGTTTGGAGAGGTACACATAAAAGAGGGATATCTTGTGTATAATGGACAGCCGTATCGTTCGGACCTGATATTTGCTGAAATATATGAATATGCAAGAAAGTCTATAATAATAATTGATAATTATATTAATTTAAAATCTTTGCAACTGTTAGTTAATAGTTATAAGGGTGTGCAAATTACTATTTATACTGATAATTTAAGTAAGGAACTTACAAAAAATATCTATGAAGATTTTCGAAAAGAATATCCAGAGATGAATATAAAGATGTATAAATCGGGAGAGATTTTTCATGACAGATACATAGTTTTAGATTATGCAACCTCACGAGAAAGAATTTTTCTATGCGGTGCATCTTCGAAAGATGGTGGTAGGAGGATTAGTTCTATTTTAGAAGACAAGGATAAAGAAAAATACCGAGATATGATAACTAATTTAAAAATAAATGAACAAAAACTATGGAAATAAAAGCAGAAATTTATTCTTGCATTCTGTATATTCTTATGCTAATATAGATACGTTCGAAATGAACGAGCAGGAGTGGCGGAATGGCAGACGCATCAGACTCAAAATCTGACGAGGGCGACCTCGTGTGGGTTCAAGTCCCATCTCCTGCATGATAGAAAGAAAAAGGTAGGTCGAGAGACCTACCTTTTTTCTTTCTATAAGCAGAGCGTGACTTGAACTCAAGGTTCAAGGTCTACGCTCCGCTTCGGTCGGCGCAAAGCCGAGGTCCACCGGACCTCGTGCGCCCCATCTCCTGCATGAAAAAGAAAGACTCAGACGAGAAATCGTCTGGGTATTTTTTATTGACAAAAGTTATCATATATGATAACATTAGAGCATGATTTGAGTTCGGATTTTTAGGAGAAGAATATGGGAAGTAGAGCAGTGACTTCGCCTAGAGAAGATGTGGTTCGACAGTTAAGGGAAGTGCGAAAGGCGGAAGGAATGACACAGGAGCACTTAGCTGAATTGGTAGGTACGAAGAAATCGAACATCTCTCGTTTGGAAAGTGGGCGTTATAATCCAAGTCTGGATTTTTTGGTGAAGGTAGCAGATGGACTTGGGAAACAGATTTCAGTGAAAGTAATGTAGGAGGTATACGTGTCATGGCCACGATTAAGAAATTGGGGAATTTTACAGGGAATGATGTAGAGTTATGCAGAACTACGAATGAAAAGGCAGGGATTCAGACTGTGCAGGCGCTTATGGATGCAAGAATTCCTTTTACCAGAAACTCAAAGCGTATTCCGTTTTATAAAAGAGAGCAGTACAATGGTGCGAGAGAGTTTGTGGTGATTAGTATTAACCCACATAGATACGGTCAGGCAAGACGTGTGATTGATCAGATTGATACTTTATATCGTCGCAGATTGGTGTTGTCCAATTATTAAGAAATAATATAGAAAGAAATAATTTTAAAATAAGAGCAGGTATGGTAGAATGAAGTCTAGTGTACCTGCTTATTTTATTATAGTATAGAGGAAATTTGATGAGTCGTAAGAAATATAAAGAAGAGTATGAAGAAGAAAATTATGAAGAATTAGATAAAGGCACGAGCCTGATGCTGACGATTTTACGTGTGTTAATTTTCACGATTGTGCCAATTCTTTTATTTTATTTGATGGAAGGCTTTGAGCATAAGGCGTGGGAAGAGGTGCGTAGTCTCGCACAGCTGTATAACATATTCCTGTTTGAACTGATAGCCTGGCTTTTGTTTTTTGTAACAGGGAGTGGGCGACTGGCACTTCGCATTGAGACTGTTGTAGCACTTTTATATGGACTGGTGAACCATTATGTAATGGCATTTCGCTCTACGCCACTGGTACCATGGGATATTTTTTCCATAAAGACGGCTGCAAGTGTGGCTGGAAACTATGATTTTACGCCAACGAAGGAAATGCTTACGGTATGTGGTGCATTTCTAGTGTTGTTTGTGCTTTTGCATTTTGTAAAACTAAAGTTTCCATATGGAGTCTTTTATCGCATTATACCAGTTGTATGTGTGAGCCTTGTACTTAGTACCTTTGTGACTGCACTCTGGGATGAAGATTTCCAAAGTGACAGTTATTTGTATCCGTTTTTGTTTACACCTGCTCATATGACGAAGGTAAATGGTATGGCAGTAACATTTGCTATGGATATGGCTTTTGTGCATGTGGACAAGCCGGATGGATACAACGAAAAGCGGGCAGAAGCGATACTTGAGGAGTATGTATCGGAAGAATCAGTTGAAGAAATGCCGAATATTATTGTAGTGATGAATGAAGCATTTTCAGATTTGAAGGTATTAGGGGATTTTGAAACAAACGAGGATTATATGCCATTTGTGCACCGTTTGCAGCAGGGGTATCCGGATGCAGTGACAGGGAACCTGACGGTATCTGTTTGTGGTGGAAATACGGCGAATACGGAGTTTGAATTTTTGACAGGGCATACGATGGACTATTTCCCAGTGGGAAGTATTCCATATCAGCAGTATATAACGGGGGAACTTCCTTCGGTGGCAAGTCATTTGGCCGATATGGGATATGATACCTATGGTATGCATCCATATAATTCGACTGGATGGAAGCGAAATGAGGTGTATCCTTGGCTTGGATTCCAAGAATCCTATTTCTTGCAGGACTTTACGAGCCGTTACTATATTCGAAAATATGTAAGTGACCAGACTGCTTATGAAAAAATCGTGGAAACCTATGAAAATAAAGAAGAGGGTAAACCGGTATTTATCTTTGAAGTGACCATGCAAAATCATGGCGGATATACGGAGGAACATGAAAACTTCACGCCACGTATAGAAGCAGAAAACTTGAATAGTACCCAACTTAATCAATATCTCTCTTTGATGCGAATATCTGACCAACAGTTTGAATATTTGGTTGAGTATTTTAGCAGAGAAGACGAGAAGACGGTTATCGTATTTTTTGGAGACCACCAGCCAAGCGATTCAGTGGTAAGACCTATTTTTCAGTCAAATGGAATCAGCACTTCCAATATGAGTGTAGAAGAGGCTCAGCTTCGTTATCAGGTTCCATATGTGATTTGGGCAAATTATGACATAGAGGAAGAGACTGGTGCAGATACGGATATTAGTTTCCTGGCAGCGAAGATGTTGCAGAAGGCGAGTCTTCCAACGACTGCTTACCAGAATTTTTTATTAGAGTTAGAGAAAAATCCAGAATCAGAAAAACTTCTGGAGCAGTATGAAATATTACAGTATTACTTTATGTTTGATTATCAGGAAGAGTAAGAATGATCGAAAAAACAAACAGTTTGTGGGAGAAAAACTGGATATGGAGTGCACTTAGCTTTGGGATTCCTTTTGTGGTAAGTGTGATTATCTGTGCAGCGGCAGGGATTTATCCTTTTGGTGAAAATTGCATTCTGCATGTGGATATGTATCACCAGTACTGTCCTTTTTTCATGGAAATGCAGGATAAGCTGTCAAATGGTGGCAGTATGCTTTACTCATGGAATTTAGGGCTGGGTTCCGATTTTGTAGCATTATATGCCTACTACCTGGCCAGTCCGTTAAACTGGTTTTTAATATTTTGTCCAAAGGGGCTGGTTATTGAGTTTATGACGCTCACTATTTGGATTAAGATTGCTCTTGCAGGATGGTTCTTCTTCTGGTATTTAAGAGAACATTTTAACCTTATCGGAAAAGATGGCAAATATCATACCAGCATAGCACTTCCGGCATTGATTTTTTCCACAGCCTATGCTTTTTCTGGATTTGTAGCAACTTATAGCTGGAATATCATGTGGATGGATTCAGTTGCTCTGGCTCCACTTATTATTCTAGGACTAGAACTTTTGGTAAAAAAGAATAAACCAGGACTGTACTATGTAGCATTAGCGGTTTCTATCATTTCCAATTTTTATATCTCTATGATTATTTGTATTTTCCTGGTGGTTTACTTCATCATCCTGTTCTTTGAGCAGAAAAAAGGAAAGTTCATGGCTTGTGTACGCTTTGCATGGTTTTCCCTTTTGGCAGGTGGAACCGGTGCGATACTTCTTATCCCAGAAGCGATTGTACTAAGTTATGCAGAGTCTGCAGATGCAAGTTTTCCTGAGAAAATAGAGTGGTATTTTGGGATTGTTGAAGAATTATCCCGCTTATGTGTTACGGCTGCTCCATATACAGGCAGCAAGCACTGGCCAAACCTGTACTGCGGTGCTTTTACAGTACTTTTAGTACTGATGTATGTGTTTAATAAACGCATAAAATGGACACAAAAAGTACCGAGAGTATTATTACTGATAGTATTTGTATTAAGTTTTTCAAATAACTATTTGGATTATTTCTGGCACGGGCTTCGTTTCCCAAATTCATTGCCAGGAAGACAGTCGTTTTTATTTATATTTTTGATGCTAGTGATAGGGTACGAAACCTACCTTAAACGAAAGGGAAATCGTATTTGGCATGTGCTGGTTGCGATGACAATATACCTTGTGGTTTTAATCGCAGGCGGAATCAAAACAGAGCCAAGTATCACGGATTCTCTAGCATTTATTTTGACGGGAATATTTATTGTAGCATATGCACTTTGTTTTATCTTACATCGCATTGGAGATAAGCAGATTCGCATGATGATAAAAGGATTTGTCGTGGGGCTTGCGATGGGAGAAGTGCTCTTGAACATGGCGATTACGGGTTTTTATTCCCTGAATAGAACGGCATATCTAGCAAAAATGGATGATTATCAAGTCCTTTTGGAGATGGCAGAAGAAGATGCGCAGAAAGATGCTGGAGATTCGGACGTATTCTATAGAGTAGAGGATTACGAACGTAAAACCAAAAACGATGACAGTCTGTATGGATATCCATCTGGCACGATTTTTTCTTCGTTAATGAATATTGAGGTGAGTCATTTCTATCAGCATCTTTATATGGAAGGTGGCAGAAATTATTACTGTTATAATGGTGCAACTCCAGTAGTTTCATCCATGCTTTCCGTAAAATATATGCTTAGCGATAATGATATAGGAGATAATGCTCTCCGAGAGCAGATTGCAAGTTCTGGTGAGTATTATCTTTATGAGAATAAATATTCTTTGCCTCTTGGTTTTATGATGTCAGAAGAGGCGATTGAAAACTGGTATTATGAATCTGGACAGAAGGTTGCCCATATCAACCGACTGGGGCAGGTCTTAGGTGCTACGGAAAATACATTGTCCAAAGCAGATGTTTTTATGGAAATGGAAGATGGGGCAACCACGATTACCGTGGCTGAGGCTGGAATTTACTATGCGAATTATGCGACCTGTAATGCGGATAATCTGAATATAAGCATAAATGGAGGACCGACAACCAGATATAACAAGACGACACACAGATATTTGTTTGAACTGGGTGAATGTCAGCCTGGTGACCAGATTACGATTACCAATAGTAAATCCGAGGAAATATCGTTTACGGTTTATAAGCTGAATATCGATGCAGTAGAAACTGCTTATGAAACGCTCAATCAGCAGACGATGGAATTAAAAGAGTGTACAGATACACACATAAAGGGAGAAATCGATGTCATAAGTGCCGGAAGACTTGTCTTTTCCATTCCAAATGAAGAGGGATGGACACTTTATGTAGATGGAAAAGAAACCACACCGATAGCTTTTAAGGATACTTTTATCAGTGTAAACTTAGAAGAAGGGCACCATGATATTGAATTAAAGTACATGACACCTGGGTTAAAATTGGGAGTAATTGTCAGTGGAATCTGCATTGCATTGTTTGCGATTACTATGAAAGTGTGTTATCATACTAAGCATGAAAATATGCTTTTATCTCGAAAAAAGCTTTAAAATAAGGAGAATTATCTAAAATGAAAAGAGAAACTATGTGTATCCAGGCTGGATACGAACCAAAAAACGGCGAATCACGTATGATTCCAATCGTACAGAGTACAACATTCAAATATGATACTAGTGAAGATATGGGTAAATTATTTGACCTTGAAGCAAACGGATATTTTTATTCACGTCTTCAGAATCCAACAAATGATTATGTAGCAGCAAAAATCTGTGCGTTAGAAGGTGGTAGTGCAGCAATGCTTACTTCTTCAGGACAGGCAGCAAGCTTTTTCTCTATCTTCAATATCTGTGGAAATGGCGACCATGTAGTATGTTCTTCTACCATTTACGGTGGTACATACAACTTATTCGCAGTTACTATGAAACGTATGGGCATCGAATTTACTTTCATTGATCCAGATTGTTCAGACGAAGAATTAGAAGCAGCATTCCAGCCAAATACAAAGGCTGTTTTCGGTGAAACCATTGCAAACCCAGCTCTTATCGTTTTCGATATTGAACGTTTTGCAAATGCAGCACATGCACATGGTGTTCCACTTATCGTAGACAATACATTTGCTACACCTATCAACTGTCGTCCAATTGAATGGGGTGCTGACATCGTAATCCATTCTACTACAAAATATTTAGATGGACATGATGCAACAGTAGGTGGATGTATCGTAGATTCTGGTAAGTTTGACTGGATGGCTCATGCAGACAAATTCCCAGGACTTACTACTCCAGACGATTCTTATCATGGAGTAACTTATGCAGAAAAATTTGGTTTAGAAGGTGCTTACATTACAAAAGCAACAGCACAGCTTATGCGTGACCTTGGAGCAATCCAGTCACCTATGAATGCATACCTTTTGAACCTTGGTATCGAAACAGTACATGTACGTATGCCACGTCACTGTGAAAATGCACAGAAGGTTGCAGAATTCCTCGAAGCACATGACTGTGTAACATGGGTAAATTACCCAGGACTTAAGAGTAATAAATATTATGAAAGAGCACAGAAATACATGCCAAACGGTACTTGTGGTGTAGTTTCTTTCGGCGTAAAAGGCGGCAGACCAGCAGCAGAGAAGTTCATGAAAGAACTTAAGGTAGCTATGATTGCTACTCATGTAGCTGACGCTCATACATGCGTACTTCATCCAGCATCTGCAACACATCGTCAGATGAACGACGAAGAATTAGTTGCAGCAGGTGTAGGTCCAGACCTTATCCGTCTCTCAGTAGGTATCGAAAGCATTGATGATATCCTTGCAGACGTAGCTCAGGCGTTAGAAGCGTGTAGATAAAATTTCATAGAATATAAAAGGGGATGTTTTATGGAAAATAGTCAGGAGATATTAATGACAGAGGAAACGCCTGTTATAGAGTATGTAAGTAAGAAAGAATATTTACAGAAGCATGCGTCAGAAGAGTTTTATAAAAATATTAAAACTTGTGCAATTGCCTCATATGTAATGATTGGTTTTAATGTATTGAGATTGTTTGCTAGTCCACGGGTAATTTTAGATATTGCACTTTTACTAGGATTGACTTTTGGGGTGCACTTGAAGAAATCAAAGGTTTGTGCAATACTATTGTTGCTATATGGAATTATAAATTTGATTATAATGTCAATTGGGGCAGGTAGATTAGCTGGATGGATGTGGATTTTGATTCCGGTTATTTATCTACAGTATTTTAACAAAGCAGAAAAAGAATATAAATCTTTGTATGGGGCATAGAAAAAGTAATAAAAAGCTGTCGCGTGTGCGACAGCTTTTTTAATTTGTATTTTAAGAAATATAGTGTTGACAAGTTTCCTTGTCAATGTTATATTAGTTGTGACAAGAAAACTTGTCAAAATGAAAAATAAAGTTGTCAAACTGAGTTTGAGAGAATCAGGAGGATAATAAATATGCCACTACACAATCATTTAAAAGAATATCGAGCCAAGCTGAATGTCAATCAGCAGGAGATGGGGGCTTTAGTTGGTACAAGTCGCCAAACGATCAGTCAGATAGAACGAGGTGATTATTCACCATCCGTAACCTTGGCACTAAAAATTGCTAAGGTGTGCAATGCGACAGTTGAAGAAATATTCCAGTATGAGGAGGATGATACAGATGAGTAAACAGAGGAAAGAAAAATCAGAGATTAAATTAATTATTATATTCTTGTTAGTGTTGGGTGCATGCTATGTGAGCGGATACTTTTTCGGTACGATGGGCGCACGATACGAAGACAATATGAAAGAAATCGCATATATGGTGGGAAATGGAGCGGTATTAGCGTTTCCGATGTTTTATGTGTTTATTAATGCATTGGTAATCGTTGCAAGTTTGGTGATTTATATTATTGCAAAGAAACAATCAAAATTGTGGGATGGTGAGTCAGAAGAAATCATTGATAATGTGGAGAAGAATTTAAATAAGTCCATAATTTTAATTAATACTTTAATGGTAGCAGATGTTTTCTTTTACGGGGTGATGGTTTATATCACAATGTATACAACACTAGGAGAGAACTTTGGCGATGAAATGTTTGCCTTAGGAACAGCGGTATTCCTTGTGTCATATGCTTTGATGATGGTGCTTTATAAACTTATTGTTGATCTGGTAAAAAAACTCAATCCTGAAAAAAAAGGAAGTGTGTTTGATATTAGATTTATAAAAGAATGGGAAAACAGTAGCGACGAAGGTGAGAAATTAATTATGTATAAGGCAGCCCATAAAGCATATCATGTTGCAAGTATTGCATGCGTAGTTGTATGGGGAATTGCATTTAGCGGAATGCTTATTTTTCAGACAGGATTATTACCATTGTTCTGCGTAAGTGCAGTATGGGTAACGTTGGTCGCTACATATTCGATTGTTACAGCACAGTTGGAAGCAAAAAGATAAGAAGGAGTATCTATGGAAAAGAAAGTAATTGTAAAAGCAGAAGGACTTCGTAAGACCTTTAAGCTTTCTAAAAAACAGCAGACAATACAAAAGACAAAAGAAAAAGTGAAAGTTGCAGTAGATCATTTGGATTTCGAAGCGTATGAAGGCGAAATCTTTGGGATTTTAGGACCAAATGGGGCAGGAAAGACCACAACACTTCGAATGCTATCTACCTTGATTAAGCCTGATAGTGGAGATGCATGGATTGATGGAGCCAGCGTAGTAAATCAGCCTGAAGAAGTGCGAAGAAAAATAGGCTTTTTGACCAGTGAACTGAAATTAGAGGATTTCTTTACACCTAATTATTTGTTTGATTTCTTCTCAGAATTACATGGCGTAGCACCAGAAGTGAGAGATGCGAGAAAGAAGGCATTGTTTGAACGTTTCGGGATCGATGAATTTGCAGAAGTAAAAGTTATGAACATGTCGACAGGTATGAAGCAGAAAACGTCTCTCGTCATTTCATTGGTACATAACCCAGATATCATCATTTTTGATGAGCCAACCAATGGTTTGGATGTTCTTACTGCAAGAGTAGTAACAGATTATTTACAGGAACTTAGAGCAGAGGGAAAGACGATTCTCTTATCTACCCATATTTTTAGTTTGGTAGAGAAACTCTGTGACAGAGTTGGGATTGTTATGGATGGAAGAATGATTCTTTGTGATACTTTAGAAAATTTGACAAAAGACTGCGATTTGGAAGATAAGTTCTTTGAAATTTGTGCGGAAATGGAGGCAAACTAATGAAGAGTGATTTGTTTACAATTATTAAAAAAGAATTTGCCCGTTTCTTCGGGGATAAGAAAATGGTGTTTACGGCGATTATGCCAGGTATCCTCATCTATGCCCTGTACAGTTTTATGGGAGACGGGATGTCTCAAATGTATGAGCCTGAGGATGATTACGTATACCAAATAAATGTGTACAATATGCCACAGACGATAGCAGGATTGGAAGATATAGAAAACTTAGATGTAGTTCATATTTTGAAAGATACAGAATTCGAAAAAATTAAAAATGAAATCAAAGAAGATGAAACTGAGATTTTGGTAGTGTTTCCTGAAAATTTTGATGAAGCGTATATAGAAGGGCCACTTGGTCCTGGTGTTTCTTTGGTTCGACCAAATGTAGAGATTTATTATGATTCATCAGATACCGAATCATCAGCAGCGCGTCAGATGGTAATAGCATATTTGGATGCGATGGAAGAAGTCAGAGCGAATGTTTTTGATGTTTGTTATGGAGAAAAAGAATATGATCTTGCTACAGAAGAAGATATTTCAGCAATGCTTGTTTCTATGATTATGCCAATGTTGATTCTTATGATGCTTTTTACTGGATGTCTTTCCGTATCAGCAGAATCTATTGCAGGAGAAAAGGAACGTGGTACGATTGCGACGCTTCTTGTTACACCTATGAAACGCAGTGATTTGGCGTTGGGTAAGATGATTAGTCTTAGTACATTTGGGTTATTAAGTGGGTTATCAAGTTTTATTGGTATTATGCTTTCTCTTCCAAATCTTATGGGTGGTTCTGGATTGGAAAATATGAAATTCGGTTATTCTGTATCCGATTATGTAGTGCTTTTAATCGTAATTATTACCACGACATTACTTATAGTAGGTATGATTTCCGTTATTTCTGCTTATGCAAAATCAATAAAAGAGGCAAGCTCTATGGCTAGTCCACTTATGATTGTAGTTTCATTGGTGGGAGTGACAAATATGATGAGCAATGGTATGCCAGCGGAATTATATTGGTATATGGTTCCAATCTATAACGCAGTGCAGTGTATCAGTGGTGTGTTTTCCATGGATTATCAGATGCTTCCAGTGATTATTACTTGTGTTGCAAATGTAGTATATTCCGGTATCTTAGTAGTGGTACTTACAAAGATGTTTGATAGTGAGAGAATTATGTATACATAATGAAAAAGTAGGAGTAGCTTATGCTACTCCTTTATTATTTGTAAAAAAAACATTTTAGGTTTATAATAGATGCATTGATGAAAATGATATTGAGGTATAGGATATGAGCGAATGGAAAGAAATCAGTTTGCATGATATAAAAGGAGTTAAAATTGGTCATGCCCAGAATGAGGAACATGCCACAGGCTGTACTGTTATTTTGCCAGAAAAGAAGGCAATCTGTGGTGTAGATGTTCGTGGTGGAGGACCAGCATCAAGAGAAAACCAGCTTTTAAATCCGCTGATGAGCAATGATGGCGTAAATGCAGTGCTACTTAGCGGTGGTAGTGCCTTTGGTTTGGATGCAGCAGGCGGCGTAATGCGTTATCTGGAAGGAAAAGGGCGTGGGGTAAAAGTAGGAGATGCGATTGTTCCTATCGTAGTAGGTTCTTGTATTATTGACCTTGGCTGTGTAGATGGAAAAGTACGTCCAGATGCTTCTATGGGATATGCGGCTTGTTTAAACAGTGAGGAAAATGTAGAACGCAATGGTAATGTAGGTGCCGGTATGGGTGCAACGGTTGGTAAACTTCATGGTGCGGACTCTTCTATGAAATCGGGACTCGGTTGCTACGCAGTACAGGCGGGGATGCTTCAGGTAGGTGCGATTGTAGCGGTAAATGCCATTGGTGATGTATTTGAGATGGATTCGCAGAAGCAGTTGGCAGGTCTTATGAATAAAGAAAAGACTGGTATGATTTCGAGTGAAGAAGAAGCGGTAAAACTTTTACAGCTGGCAAGTCTGTTTTCTTTGAATACAACAATCGCTTGTATCGTAACCAATGCGAAATTGGATAAGGCAGAAATGAATAAAGTTGCGGCAATGGCAAGCAATGGTATTGCTCGTACAATTCGTCCGGTCAACACATCTATGGATGGGGATTCTGTGTATGCGATGGCCACAGGAAAGGTGAAATCCAGTGCGGACGTAGTAGGTACTTTGGCAGCACATGTGCTTGGGAAAGCAATCAATCGTGCAGTGTTAGAAACGGATGAAATCTATGGTATGAAATCCGCAAAATCTTTCTTGGATTAAAATTTAGATGAGAAAAGAAGGCGAGCAAAATGGCAGAGACTATGACACAGTACGATAAGATGACGAAAACGCCTCTGGTGAAACTTATCGTCTCTTTGGGAATACCAACAACGATTTCAATGTTGGTCACAAGTTTATATAATATGGCAGATACATACTTTGTTGGTACGCTAGGAGAAAGTCCACAGGCGGCCACAGGGATTCTGTTTACGCTTCAGGCGATTATTCAGGCGGTTGCTTTTATGTTGGGTCAGGGCTCAGGAACGATGGTTTCCAAGGCATTGGCAGATAGAAACAAGGATGAGGCTTCTGAGTTTGTATCAACTGGATTTTTTACAGGACTCTTTGTTGGTGGAGTGTTTTTAGTCTTAGGGTTATCATTTTTAGAACCAATGCTCCTGTTTTTGGGTAGTACAGAAACGATTCTGCCATATGCGAAGCAATATGGTTCGTGTGTACTCGTTAGCTGTCCTGTGGTAATGGGGTCATTTGTACTGAATAATGTTCTTCGATATGAAGGGAAGTCTTTCTACTCTATGTTAGGTTTGGTTTCAGGTGGGCTTCTTAACATTTTAATGGATTATTTATTTGTAATTGTTTTTGAATGGGGTGTGCTGGGGGCAGGTACTGCTACAGCTACTTCACAGGTGGTTAGTTTTTCTATCCTATTATATTTCTTTATGAAAATGGGAGAGAGTAAGATTCGTATATCTTCTCTAAGTAGAAAAAAAGATGTGTATTTAACGATTATGAAGGTTGGATTCCCTGCATTAGTAAGACAGGGATTAGCGTCTATATCAGGTGGCTTACTCAATAATATCACAAGACCATTCGGAGATGCAGCAATTGCTGCAATGAGCGTAGCAAATCGTTTCAGTATGTTTGTAATGTGTGTAGGATTAGGTATCGGACAAGGCTTCCAGCCGGTGGCATCTTTCAATTATCAGGCGAAGTACTACGATCGTGTAAAAAGAGGTTTGCTTGTGACAATGGCAATTGGATTTACCATGGTAGCATGCCTTGCTATTCCAAGTATCTTTTTAGCGGAGCATATCGTGTATGCTTTTCAGAAAAGTCCAGCAGTAATGGAAGTAGGGGTGTTGGCATTGCGTGCGGCTTGCGTAGGTGCAATGTTTTTGCCATTCTCGATTCCAGTAAATATGCTATACCAGAGTACTAGACAGGTAAAATTATCTACATTTTTGTCGTTGATGCGAAATGGGCTTATGTTTATGCCAACACTTTTGATTACGACTCATTTTTGGGGATTATTAGGGGTACAGATTTCACAACCTATGGCGGATGTTTTTACTGGAATGGTAGGATTGCCATTTGCAATTGCTTTTTTAAGAAAAAACTTTTCAGATCAGATAAAAGAATAAATATGTATATTGAAATATGAGAGGGGCGAATAACCCCTCTTATTTCTTTTTTTCTTAACGGCAGTTACTAGAGTTGTTCTGGTAGTTGTTTGAACTATTTGTTGAGTTGCTATTCGTAGAGTTACTGTTTGTAGAATTATTTTTTGCAGAATTCTGACAGTTAGAACAGTTGTTTTTTGCTGAGTTGCTGGCAGTTGTTTTCTTTTTTGACATGATATACACCTTCCTTTCGAAATTAGAATGTGTATTTAAAAAAAATATATGTTAGGAGATAATTGTAAATTATATTTTCAAAAATTTTGGTAATCATAGTATATGAATTATTCGCAAAAAATGCGAGGAGGAGATACTATGTCAAAGCCATTTGGATTAAAGGATAAGATAGGATATTTAATGGGAGACATTGGAAACGATTTTACGTTTGTATTGTCTTCCACTTTTTTGCTTAAATTTTATACGGATGTTATGGGTGTGCCCGCTGCAGTGGTTGGTACAATTATCATGATTTCACGTTTTGTGGATGCATTCACAGATGTGGCGATGGGGAGAATTTGTGACAAAAGTCCAATGACAAAGCATGGAAAGTTTAAGCCATGGATTCGTAGGATGTGTGTACCAGTAGCAGTTTCTTCTTGTTTGATTTATCAAAGTGACCTAGCAGATATGTCAATGGGATTTAAAATAGGATATTTATTTGTGACTTATATATTATGGGGCTCTTTCTTCTATACTTCCATTAATATTCCATATGGTTCTATGGCTTCAGCAATATCTGCAGATCCAGGGGATAGACAATCGTTATCTACTTATCGAAGTATTGGAGCCACCTTTGCAAGTGTAATCGTGGGTGCTCTTATTCCATTGATTGCATATAAAGAACGAAATGGGATTATGGTGCTGAATGGAGAGATTTTTACTAGAATTGCTGGTTTTTTCTCGATTTGTGCGATTATATCTTATTTGATTTGTTATACGTTAGTGCGTGAGCGAGTGAATATTCCTAGCAGCGTGGAAAAGAAAAATGATAATAATGTAATCACGATGTTGCGAAATGCTTTTACGAATAAAGCCCTTATTTCTATTATTGCAGCATCCATTGTGATGTTATTAGCACAGATGACCTTACAATCTATGGCAAACTATGTATTTCCGATTTACTATGGAAATACGACGGCACAGTCTGTATCCATGGTGGTTATGCTCGCAGGCTCTTTGCTCATTGCTGCTGTAGCAAAACCTATCTCTATGCGATTTGGAAAAGCAGAGGTAGCAGTGGTCGCCAGTTTCATAGCTGCAGCAGTTTGTTTGCTCCTATATGGCGTTCGTCCGCAGAATGTATGGGTATATGTGATATTACAAGGAGCCTGCTGGATGTCGCTCGGAGTGTTTAGTATGATATCCTGGGCGCTTATCACAGATGTTATCGATTATTCGGAAATAAAAAATGGAATTCGTGAAGATGGTTCTGTGTATGCTTTATATTCTTTTGCAAGAAAACTTGGACAAGCAGGGGCTGCCGGACTTGTAGGTGCCATGCTTACAGCGATTGGGTATAGTGAGAGTGCATCGGTAGAGGCAGGTGTTCGAGAAGGAATCTTTAATATTTCCACACTAGTTCCCGCGGTAGGATTTGCTCTACTTGGTATTATTTTATGGTTCTGGTACCCACTCCATAAAAAAGAAGTGGAGGAGAATGTAGAGAAACTTAAGGAGAAGAGAAAGTAGCCAAGTAGGCTCGCGTTACGGTGCTTCGCACCTTCTCCGTCGCTAAGAGCGACTAATCCTCTCGCGATTTGGCTAAGCGCCAAATCTACAGAACCTAAAAATAGAACGCGGTAGCATGTAAGCATGCTCCACGTTCTATTTTATGTTCTTCTACTTGGCTAGATAGTTACATTTCTATGCTAATGGAATCTGATTTAATTTTTCGTTGAGTGCAAGGAGCTGTTCTTTTGTAATAGCTGGAGCTCCTTCTGCCTTTGGAAGCATACCAAGGAGACGAAGGATTGTAAAGCTGCCAAGCATCTTGAACATGTCACCGCTTACTTCTCCACCTGCAGCAGCTGCAGCAGCTGGTCCCATAACAGCAGCCATGAATTCTCCGAAGAGAGCCATACCGGCTGGCTGTTTCATGATTTCTTCTAATTTAGTATTAAGAGACATATGTCCTTCTACTTCTGTGATATCGAACCAGTTAAGGATAGCACCCTGTTCTTTTAATCTGTAGTCGTTGTTGAATTCAGCAACTTTACGGATGAAGCTTTCATCTTTCTGGTCGCCAGCTACAGCAACGAGAGTTGTTTCACCTTTGTTTGGAACGTCAAAGTAGAAGAAGTGGTCTTCAGCTTTTACTTTGCCAAGTGATTCGCCATTTGCGAAAAGTTCTACTTCTGGAAGGTTAGAGTAAACAGTTACTTTAGTAACATCTTCTACTCTGTCTACATAACGTTTTCCACAGATGTGTACGAATGGGTCATCTGATAACCATGCTTTGTAAGCATAGAAAGAGTCTTTTTTGTATTTTCTATCGAATGTTACAAGACCTTTGTGGTTCTGTCCGTTTTCGCCACCTTCGTTACGTGAGTCAGCACCGAAGTCAAACATGTTCCATACATGTGTAGCCCACATATATTTTCTTGTGAAGAGCTGTTTGATGAGTTCTTCGTGGTAGTATGCCTGATATTCTTCTGTGTAGTCACCCTGCTGTGGGTCAGATGTATGCCAGTTAAGAGCTTCACATCCGTATTCAGAACATCCAACTGGAAGGTTTGGATATTTTGCATGGAATTCGTCGAACCAAGGGCCGTTGTCAGCTGTTGTTCCGCC